>JALERU010000013.1 GCA_022764045.1 Clostridiales bacterium
TCTCTTAGCTTCAAAGAAAAATTAACGTTGCCCCACAAAGCTTTTTAGCTTCATGGACAACTTCAATGTCCGTTTTGGTGCTTCGTGTTTTCTCTTACGTTGTTTAATTTACAAGGTACACGCCGCTTCATGCGGGGTGAACTGTATTTTACCACAGCCCCAACATCTTGTCAAGAGAAACTTTCAAGTTTTTCCAAACTTTCCTGTTTTCTGACCTTTTGTTGGCCCCGTCTCGCGACAGCTTTGATAGAATACCACGCCTCCCCTCCATTGTCAACCCCTATTTTTCACTTTTTTCATTTTTTCTTTTTCTCGGTGCTCCCCTTATAGAAAATAGTCCAGCCCTCATAGGATGAGCCACAGCACAAAAATCCCTGCCAGCACCATAGGGAGGTCCTTTTTCACGGCAGCCATGCCTTTCCCGCAGAGCTTCCCCTCCACATAAAAGATTCCGCCAAACCGCAGCACCATGTATAGTCCGACGCCCCACATCTGTGCAGCCAGGGGCTCTAAGCTCAGAACCGTCAGAAGGATGATCCCCGTAAAGACACTGTCAATGACCCGGACGCTCTGACGATCCTCCATCCCCCGCCTAGCATAATGGATCGTGACCAAAGTTTGGATCACCGTCAGGGCCAGGATCACCGCCATCGGGATGACCAGCAAAACGTTCATCGCAGTTTCTCCTTTTTGATTTAATTTTACCATACCTCCCCTGCCCCGTCAAAGAAATTCCCTTCCGTTTTATTATATAATTAGAACGCTCCCATTCCCCCTTCGCCCTTCTTCACTTTGCATTTCTCCCATGCCTATGATAGAATGGAACCAAGCCTCACGAGCTTAGTCCCTTTTCCGCACCACTGAACAAAAGGAGATCCCATTATGAAATCCATTTTACGACGAACCACCGCCCTGGTTCTCTGCCTTCTTCTCCTGGGCTCTACGGCCTTGGCCTCTGACGCTCTGGGAGGAAACATCTACGCTTACACCTTAGACATCTGCGACCAGACCACCCTCACCCGGGAAGTCATGTGGAGTGCTTCCAAGTCCGACCTGCGGACGGAGAACTATGTGACCTACAAACCCTCCTCCAGCGTCTCCCCCGTGGTCAGCTACGGCACCTCCGTGCTGGACAAGCAGACGGTTTATTCCATGGCGAAGGCCCTGGAGAAAAACGGGAAGCGGGTTCTCAGCGGGATCAACGGCGATTACTTCGTCATGGCCACCGGCGATCCCCTGGGCATCGTCATCACCGACGGGGTCCTCCGCTCCTCCGCCTCTTACCTTCACGCCCTGGGCTTCAACGCTGACGGCACTGCGGTCATTGGTACCCCCCAACTGAACATGACCATGGACTACCACGGCCAGTCCAGCAAGCTGGCGGAGGTGAACAAGGTCCGCACCGCCAACGGCTTCTATCTCTTTACGGAGGACTTTGGCGCCACCACCAAAAACACCCTGGCCGGTGTGGACGTGATCCTCACCCCCAACACCGCCGGCAGCCAGCTAAAGATCGGCTCCACCGTCTCCTGCACTGTGGAGGAGGTCATTGAGGCCACCGGCGCCACCGCCATTCCCGACGGGAAATTTGTCCTGTCGGCCTCCAAGTCCTCCAGCGACTGGCACCAGGAAACCCTTCGTTCCCTCCAGGTGGGAGACGCCGTCGATATCAAAATTTCCAGCCCGGACAGCCGCTGGAACAAGGTAACCTGCGCCGTAGGGTCTCTCTACTGGATTCTGAAGGACGGCAAGGTGGATACCTCCATCTCCGATGGCGCTTCCGCGCCCCGCACCGCCGTGGGTGTAAAACCCGACGGCAGCGTAATTTTCTACACCATCGACGGCCGGCAAAGCGGTTTGAGCATTGGCGCTACCATTCAAATGGTGGCCAAGCGCCTCCAGGAGCTGGGCTGCACCAACGCGGTCCTGCTGGACGGCGGCGGCTCCACCACCTTGGTCTCCACCTATCCCGACTTCGGCACCTCCTCTACCATTAACAGCCCCTCGGAGGGACGGCCCCGGTCGGTGACCAACGCCATCTTCCTGCTGTCCAACCTCTCCCCCACCGGGCGGGCCGGCTCCCTTTACGTCACCCCCAAAAGCCTGACCCTCCTGCCCGGCGCCACCACCCAGTGCGTGGCCTCGGCCATGGACACCGGCTGGTATCCCATGGACACCCTGCCCGGCGACGTCACCTGGTCCTCGGCGGACAACGCTGTGAGCTCCAGCGGGCTCTTCACTGCGCCCGGCACACCGGGGGTCTACACCGTCTCCGCCGAAAGCGGCGGGGTCACCGGTTCCACCAACATCAACGTTCTCCAGCCCGACGCCATCTATGTGACCAACGAGGCCACAGGCAAGAGCGTCTCCACCCTCTCGCTGTCCCCGGGGCAGAAGGTGAATCTGTCGGCCTCGGCCTCCTGCAAGACCATCGGCCTCACCGGCGGGGACACCTGCTTCACCTGGACCGCCGACCCCGCTGTGGGCACCATCACCTCGGACGGTCTCTTCATCGCCGGTGCCAACACTGCCAACGGCAAGATCAAGGTGTCCTCCGGCAGCTATGCCGTCACCCTTTCCGTGTCGGTGAACGCTCCCACCCGGTACACCCTTCTCTCCGACTTTGAGGGAACCGGCCACGGCTTCACTCCTCAAAATACCTCCCTGGCCCTGGACACCGCCCAGGTTCGCTACGGCAGCCAGAGCCTGAAGGTGAACTACCAAGGCAACGCCAGCCTGGCCTCCTCCCGCACCCTCACCGAAGGAGACCGGTATGTCTCCCTGTGGGTCTACGGCGACGGCTCGGGCAGCATTCTTTCCGCCGCCTTCACCTATGCTGACGGCACCCCCGTAACCAACGCTCTGGCCACCCTGAACTTCACCGGCTGGAAGCAAGTCTCCGCCCAGGTTCCTGCGGGGGTGGTCTCCTTTGATGGGCTCACGGTTACCGCTTCCAAGGCCGGCACCCTGTGGGTGGACCAGATGGTCCTATCCAACGAAAACACCTGGGATCACACGGCGCCCACCGTCTCTCTCTCCGTAAAGGGCACCACCGCCACGGCGAAGCTCTCCGACAACCTCCAGGGCACCCTGTCCGCCGGACGGATGACCCTGGCGGTAGACGGCACGTCTGTCCCCTTCCACTGGGACGCCTCCTCCGGCACCCTCACTGGCACCCTGCCGGACCTGGGCCAGAGCAGCCATCAGGTCACCGTCACCGCCGCCGACGCCTGCGGCAACCTGGGCCGCGACTCGGTGACCCTCACCGGCTCGGCCAAAAATCCCTTTGCCGACATGGATCAGCACTGGGCCCAGCCCTACACCTCCCGCCTGAACGAGCTGGGGATCATCTCCGGCGTCACCAGCGGCGGCGTGGTCAAGTTCCAGCCCGACCAGAAAATCACCCGGGGGGACTTCGCCCTGATGACCGCCAACTGGATGGGCCTGGATCTGGCCTCCTACCAGAATGTGAAGCTTCCCTACGCCGACGCCGCCTCCATCCCCACCTGGGACCTGAACGCGGTAAAGGCCCTTTACACCCTGGGGATCATGCAGGGCAGCTCCTCCGGCAACGGCACCCTGCAAGTAAACGCCCGGGCCTCCATCACCCGGGCCGAGGCCATGACCATTCTGGGCCGCCTGACGGAAAAGGGTTATCCCCAGGCCGCCCTGACCGCCTTCTCCGATCACACCACAGTGCCCGGCTGGGCCAAAGAGCATCTGGCCACCCTGGTGGGGCTGAAGGTGGTAAACGGCTCCAATGGCAAGCTGCTCCCCAATGCCTCTGTTACCCGGGCGGAAGTGGCAAAAATGCTCTTTACCCTCTGGTAAGACATCCATTTTTCCAACAAAAAAACCTTGCAAATGAATTTAGATTGTGGTATCATGCTATGTAATCAATTTTCATACTCATCTTTCATTCGGAAAGAATTGCCGCTTCCCAGAAGAAATTTCTCTTGCCTGGGATAAGGCAGGGGAAAGGAATCTATACTATGGCTGTTACAATCGTTTCTATCATTCAGGTTCTGTTTGCCGCCGTCCTCATTGTCTTTGTGCTGGGTCAGTCCGGCAAGCACTCTGGCCTGGGCACCATCGCCGGCGCCAGCGACTCCTTCCTGTCCAAAAACAAGGCAAAGTCCGCCGACGCGAAACTGGCCCGTTGGACCAAGTGGGTTGCATTGGTCTTCATTGTCCTCACGCTGGTGCTGAACTTCCTGTAATGCTTTCCTTCAAAATGCCCTTCCATTTGGAGGGGCATTTTGCGTTTATTTTTCCACTTTTCTAAAGAGGTGATCTCCTTATGACCCGCAAAGAAGCCTTTGCAATGTTAGACCGAATGGCAAAAGGAATTGCTGAGATGTTCGGCTCAAACTGCGAAACCGTCATCAACGATCTGGCAGACCCCCTTCACCCGATCCTTGCCATCTACAACGGTCATGTCTCCGGCCGCACAGTGGGTTCTACCCAGGATGTCACCGGCGTGGAGCAGGACCTGTACCTGGACACCGACGTGGTGAACCTGCTGGCTGTGACCCCCACGGGCCAGCAGACCAAAAGCTCCACCTTCTCCATCAAGGGGGAGGACTACCACCTGGGCCTCGGCATCAACTACGACTTTACCCCCCTGGCCTATGCCAACCGGGTCCTGCTGGACCTGATGCACACCGAGGTGGACTTCCACAGCGCCCTTTACACCCCCCGGGACACAGGCATCAGCGAGCTCTTTGACAGCGCCATCCTCCGGGTGGGCAAGCCCGCCCGGGAAATGAACAAGGCCGACCGGCTGCGGGTCATCGAATACCTGAAAAGTATGGACGCCTTTTCCTACCGCCGGGCGGTGCCCTATGTGGCCTCCCACCTGGGGGTGTCCCGCTACACCATCTACAAGTATCTGGACGAAGTCAACGGCAAACACGAAAAGGAGGAAGAAGCCTAATGCACCAGCAAGCCATTCACGACTATTTTGCCGACAAGGAAGCCCTGCTCATCGCCTCCGTCTCCCGGCTGGTCCGCATCGACAGCACCTTGGGCCCCGCCCTGCCCGGCAAGCCCTTTGGAGAAGGCCCCGCCGCCGCCCTGGAGGAGCTGCTGGCCCTGGCCCGGGAGTGGGGCCTCACAGGCCAAAACTTAGACGGCTATGTGGGAACTGTGGACCTGAACCAGCAGGAGACCGCCCTGCACATCCTGGGCCATTTGGACGTGGTTGACCCCGGCGAAGGCTGGACCGTCACCTCTGCCTTCCAGCCCAAGGTGGTGGACGGCCTTCTCTATGGCCGGGGCGCCGACGACGACAAAGGCCCCGTGGTGGCCGCCCTGCTGGCCATGAAAGCCGTGAAGGACCTGGGCATTCCCCTAAAACACAATGTCCGCCTCATCGCCGGCACCGACGAAGAGACGGGTTTTCGGGACGTGAAGTGGTATTACAGCACCCACCCCTACGCCCCCTACACCATCTCCCCCGACGCGGATTTCCCCATCATCAACATCGAAAAGGGCCACTACCAGCCCACCTTCCAGGCCACCTGGCCCCAGGAGACCGCTCTGCCCCGGGTCAGCCAGTTCACCGGCGGCCCCCGGCTGAACATGGTCCCCCCCAAGGCCCAGGCCACAGTGCTGGGTCTCCCCCTGGAAACCGTGGAAGCCGCCGTCCAGACCCTGGGGCTGGAAGCGGAGATCTCCTTCGCCTGCCACCAGCAGGGAGAGGGGATTCACATCCTTTGCTCCGGCCAAAATTCCCACGGCTCCACCCCCGAGGAGGGGCACAACGCCCAGACCGCTCTGGTGTCCCTGCTGGCGGAGCTGCCCCTGGCGGATTGTCCCTCCACCCGGGCCATCCACGCTCTCCACGCTTTCTTCCCCCACGGCGACCACACCGGCCAGGCCCTGGGGATCGCCCAGGCGGACGACCTCTCCGGGCACCTCACCCTGGCCTTCACCATGCTCACCCTGGACGACGCCGGCTGTCAGGGCCGCTTCGACAGCCGCACCCCCCTCTGTGGCACCGACGAAACCATCCGTCAGGTCACCCAGGCCGCCATGGCCCAGGCCGGCTTTACCGTCCAGGGGGAGATCGACCTGCCCCACCACGTGCCTGCGGACTCCCCCTTCCTCCAGGTCCTGGCCAAGTGCTATGAGATGTACAGCGGCCGCAAGAGCCAGTGCCTGGCCATCGGCGGGGGCACTTACGTCCACGATATCCCCGGCGGCGTGGCCTTCGGGGCCAGCATGCCCGGCTTTGTATCCAACCTCCACGGCCCCGATGAGCGGGTGAACCTGGCCGACCTGCTCACCGCCGCCAAAATCTACGCGCAGGTGATTCTGGAGCTCTGCGCTTAAGGAGGGCACAAGAGAACCCATGCGCAAAAACCTTGACCTCTTTCTCACCTTTGCCCGCATCAGCGCCAGCTGCTTCGGGGGCGGTTATGCCATGCTCCCCTTCTTCCAGCAGGAGCTTGTGGAGAAAAGGGGCTGGCTCACCGACGAAGAGCTGCTGGATCTGAACGCCGTGGCCCAGTGCACCCCCGGGGTCATCGCGGTGAACACCGCCACCTTCTGCGGCTATCGCACCCGCGGTTTCTGGGGGGCCATCTGGGCCAGCATCGGCATTTTGGTGCCGCCCATCCTCATCGTCACCATTATTTCGGCCTTCTTTTGGTCCTTTGCGGAAAACCCCTGGGTCCAGCACGCCCTGACCGGGGTGCGGGCCTGCGTGTGCGCCCTGATCATCAACAGCACCATCCGCCTGTACCGCAAGGCGGTGCTGGACGTCCCCACCTTTCTGGTCTTTCTGGCCGTCTTTCTTCTGGCGGCCTTTGTGGGGCTCTCCCCCGCCGTCCTGGTGATCGGCGCGGGGCTTTTCGGGCTGGCCTACCACAAGATTCGAAAGGAGGGCCGGCCATGATCCTCCTGCGGCTCTACTGGGAGTTTCTCCTGGTGGGTATGTTCTCCATGGGCGGCGGGATGGCCACGGTCCCCTTTCTCTTCGACCTGTCGGCCCGGACGGGCTGGTTCACCACCGCCGACCTCACCACCATGATCGCCATCTCCGAGGCCACCCCCGGCCCCATCGGGATCAACATGGCCACCTACGTGGGCTATGTCTCCGCGGGCGTCCCCGGCAGCGTCATCGCCCCCCTGGGCCTGGTGACCCCGGCTGTGATCATTATCCTGCTGGTGTCCAAGATTTTGAACACCCTCTGGCAAAACCCCAAGATCCAGGGCCTGTTTTACGCCCTCCGCCCGGCCTCTGTGGGGCTCATCGGCGCGGCGGCCTTCTCCGTCTGTGCCGTCTCCCTGTTCAGCACCAAGGCCGGCCTGACCATCCACTGGCCCTCCCTCCTTCTCTTTGCCGTCATGCTGGCAGCCATGAACCTGCCCAAGCTCAAAAAGCTCCCCGCCATCCTTTTCATCGCCATCTCCGCCGTGGTGGGGGTGGTCTTTCAGATGGTGGACTGATACTATGATTCCATAAAAACAAGATTTTTATGGAATCAGCAACGCGAACGCGCTGCTCTTTTCAGCGGCTTTGCCGCTGAAAAGACGTCTCATACATCATTCGACGCACCTGTGGTGCTATAAAAAGCAGCCTTTTGCAAAGTCTACTTTTTATCGAATGATAGTATGAGACAGACCCATACACGAAACGCGCGGACCGCCACATACGGTCCGCGCGTTCTTTTGTCCAAAACAAACCTTGCTTATTCGATCTCCTGCCGGGGCTGAGGCGTCTCCGCCCCCGCCCGAGTCCGGGCAACCTCCTGCAAAAAGACCATGCTTCCCAGGGAGGTATAGGGCAGGGCAAAGAGATCCATGGCTCCATAGCTTAGCTGAGAGAGGAAATACCAAAGGATGTAACTGAGCCGGAACCGGAAGAAGGCTCCCCGGAACCCCCGGATGCTCTGCAGGCCCCGCCGGAAGGTCAGGGATAGGCTGTACTCCGGGTGGGCGCACAGACAGTAGCGCACCGGCAGCAGAACGCTGTGCAGCCAAAAGGTAAACAGCGCCGCCGCCAGGGCCAGCACCGTCCCCCCCAGTTGGAGCAGAGAGCTGGTGGTGGTAAAGGCCTCAAAAGAGGGCGTGGTGGTATAAAACAGATAGAACAGATAGACCGCGGGCACCATGGCCACCAGGCCCACCAGGCGGATCACCACATCCAGCACAAACTCCACCACAACGGCCTTTCCCAGGCGCTTTCCCTCCCGGAACCACTGGAAGATCTGGGTCACCTTCCCCTGGTCCCCCCGGAGGATTCCCCAATACCGCTCCATGGTCCCCAGCCGCAGGGGGGCGGTGATGAGGAAGGCGACGGCGCCTAGGATCAAAAAACGGGCGATCTGGTCATAGGTCAGAGGGATCGCCAGCACCATCTGGGTCAGATCCATGCGGAAGAGGATGCTGACGCCCTCGGAGTTAAAATAGATCCCGCTGGTGGTGGCCCCGTATTGGGACAGGTCCACCATGCCATAGGTCAAGACCCCACCAAAGAGATACCGCAGGCCAAACAGCGCCATCTCCACGCACACCAGCACCAGGGTCACCCGCATGCAGATGGGCTGGAGCATCAGACGCTTGGCCAAAAACTTCATTCCCCGGCGGGGAGGCAGTTGATTTGTCATATTGTTTCCTTTCCAACGCCGTGTGTCATACTAATTCCTGATGAAATGCTTTCATCAGGAATACGGCGCGTACCGCGCCTGGAATCAGCCCCATGGGCTGATTCCCCGTCTCATCTATTTCAAACATTAAATTTTTTAATGGAGAAATAGTATCACAGCCCGTATTGCGCGGCGTCCTCCGGGCTCACCAAGACCACCTTATCCCGGCTGCGGTAGACACTGGTGCTCTCCAGCTTGGTGTCCTTGAGCTTGCCGTTTTCATAGAGATTCCGATAGACCTTCACCGTGTATCCGGTGTAGGGAGTCACGCTGACCCGGGTGGAGCCGGCGGGGATGCTGCTATCCACCTTGTAGACGGTGTTGTAGCCGGTGGTCCCCACCACCTTGTTGGTCATTTCCACGGTGACATTGTCGCTCTTGGTACCCAGAATGTTCACCGTCAGGGTCCGGCCGGACACCGAGCCCACCACCTTCACCGGGAAGGGGGTGTTGTTCTTAAAGCGGAAATCCTTCACGCCGTAGTACACCGTGGCGTCCATTCCGTCAGGGACATAGCGGGTAATATAGCCGTGGGGATACCGTTCCACGATCTCCAGGTTGGCCCGCAGGGAGGCCAGATAGATGGTAGAGGACCCCTGGCACACGCCGCCGCCGGTCTCCTGAACCGTCTCCCCTGAGACATAGGCCGGTGCAGGCAGAAAGCCCCGGGCGGCGGTGCGACTTCCCACGATCCCGTTGTAGGAAAATTCCTCCCCCGGCATGAGCACCGCGCCGCTGAAAAACCGGGCGGCCAGCTTGATGTTCTCCACCCGGTTGGCGCTGCCGGAGATGTTGGTGGAGCAGGAGCCCAGCACATCCTGGTAGAGCTTCGGGGTCAGGTCGTCCACGGTGGTCTCCGGCTGGGTGATGATCAGGGGGACCTCCTGGGTCTGGCCCCAATCCAGCTCGTCGAAGACGGCCTGGGCCTCCTCGGCGTGGAAAGAGATGCCCACATGGTCGGTCTGGAAGATCTTTTGGGCCTTGTCAAACTTGGCGTCCTGAACCTGGACCTCCACCTCCTCCAGCACCTGGGACAGGGTGAGTTCCCCCGGCAGGGTCTGCTGGAGCTCCACCGTAAACTGCGGCTGGGCACCGGACAGGTCCACAATATCGTTTCGGCCCAGGTGGGACAGGACCTCCTCTTCCATGGCCTTCCGGTCCACCTGGTTGCCGGGGGTACCCTTGGTGAGGACCAGTTGGGTCTCAGTGGTCTCCCAGGTGGGGTCCACCGGGTCCCGGGCCAGGGTCTTCTCCACCTCGTCCAGGATGGTTTTCAGGTTGTCGCTGTCCTGATAAACCGGCAGGACCTCTTCCCCCCGAAGCAGGCATTTCAGGTAAGTGCCGCCCCGGGCCCCAAAGGACAGGGTGTTCCCCACCTGCCAGGCCTGATCAATGGAGGCCGCGCAGTTGGTCGCCACGCTGGACAGGGGGACCTCCACGGTCATCTGCTCCCCTTCCGCTGTTTTTACCAGGAAGACCACCCCTCGGTTGTCCTCAGGGGGCATATCCGCCACGGCCCTTTCCAGGGCGGCCTGGGCCTCCTGTCGGGTCAGTCCCCCCAGGTCCACACCGCTGACGGTGACATTGGGATAGATTTTCCCGCTCCCCGCCACGCCGCACAGGGCGCAGTATCCCCCCACCAAAAGGGCCGCCGCCAGGCAACACAGCAGCAGGATTTTCTTCCGGCCCGGGCCCGGGGTGCCTTCGTTGTCAGTGTCTTTCTTCTTCATCAGGGCCATGCTCTTTCCCCTTTCCCGGCCTCCCCGTTCCGAGGCCGCGCTCCTCTTATCGTATGCGTTTCTCGCTGAAATTGGGTCCTGCGCCGGCCAAAGCAAAAAACGCCAGGCTTCGACATAGAAATGGTTAGGTTATATTATATGGAATTTCGCGGAAAAAATCAACACGGCGGACAAGGAATCCTCCCTTAACTTTATCCCCTTTTCCCCAGGACATATTTACTTTTTTTCGGAACGCCATTATAATGGGACAAAACGAATGCAACCCACTGCGAAAGGAGCTCCCCCCGCCATGAATCCCACCACCGTTTGGGCCGCTTATTTCAGCGCCACCGACACCACCAAGCAGGTGGTCACCCAGATCGCCCGCCGCCTGGCCAGCCAGACCGGCTGCCCCCTGGAAACCTTCGATTTCACCCGCCCCCAGGCCCGCAAAGAGCCCAAGGCCTTCGCCCCCGGGGACCTGGTGGTCTTCGGCACCCCCGTCTACGCCGGCCGGGTGCCCAACCTGCTCATCCAATACGTCGCCTCTGTGCAGGGCAACGGCGCCCTGGCTGTGCCCGTGGTCTGCTACGGCAACCGGGCCTATGACGACGCCCTCATGGAACTGCGCAACACCCTGGCCGCCGGAGGCTTCCATCCCATCGCCGCCGCCGCTTTCTCCTGCCAGCACGCCTTTTCCGACACCCAGAACGCCGGCCGCCCCGACATCAGCGACCTGACCATCGCCGCCGGCTTTGCCGACCAGGTCCGACACAAGATCTCCGCCCTGGCCGCCCCGGAGGACTGCTCCCCCGTCTTCGTCAAGGGCAACGACCCCGTGGGCCCCTACTACACCCCCCGGGACCGCCACGGCAACCCCATCAACATCCTGAAGGTCAAGCCCAAAACCGCCGACAGCTGCACCCAATGCGGCCGCTGCGCCAAGGAATGTCCCCTGGGCGCCATCGACCCCGAGGACGCCCACCAAATCCCCGGCAAGTGCATGAAGTGCAACCGCTGCGTCAAGGTCTGCCCCCACCACGCCAAATACTTCGACGACCCCAACTATCTCTACCACAAAACCGAGCTGGAAGACCAGTTCTCCTGGCCCCGGAAAACCCCGGAGCTTTTCCTGTGATCCTGTTTCTCAAGGTTTGATCAAGTTCTAATATGACTCCAATCAAGCAAAGCATCCCCGGCTTCCTTCCATCAGGAAGCCGGGGATGCTTTGTTTTCCGCCTTTCTCCAGGCCCTTGTTTCCCCGAAGGCAAAAAGACGTCAGAACTCTTCTTCCCAACGTCTTTTATTCTTTCGCAGTCTCTTCTGTTTTCCGCTCAATCCGTGCCACCAGCTCGCTGGGCCTGATTTCCAGCGCGGAGACCAGGCGCCACAGTGTCTCAAAATTCGGCTGCTTACTGCCGTTCTCGATCATCGTCAAGTGCGTTCTCGCAATGCCGGCCAAACCGCTCAGCACATCCTGGGTCAGCCCCTTTTCCCGGCGCAGTTCCCGCACAGTCCGGCTCACCGCTTTTTCATCAAACTGCACGCCACCACCCCATTCACGGAATCTCAGTCATAATCCGAAGCCGCCTCATGGCAAAGGAATCGTTTCCGGCTGTTTTTATAGTGTATGGGAAAACTCCAAAAACTTAGTATGCGATAATAGATATTTCGAGAAATTTATGCTATCATTTCATCGTGATTCCTCCCGCGAAATTTGCAAACGCTATTCCGAGCGCGCATTGCGCGGCAAAGACAGACGGCCTGCTCCCCATGGGACGAGGGCCAAACCATGTTTTATACTATCATTCGATAAAAATGTTATCCTTCACGCCGTCCGCCCATAGGGGCCAGGCAGGGTGGTATGCTCAAACATCCGGGTGGGCTCACCCCAATCACTGGCGTCCGGGCCGATGGTGTGGAAGCCGAACTTTTCGTAGTAGTTGCTGTGCTCGGAGGCCAGGTAGATTCTGGGGAATCCCAGTTCCCATCCTCGGCGACGGGCGTGGTCCAGGAGCACGGGGCTCAGGTGCCTGCCCCGAAAGGCCGGGTCCACATAAAGGGTGGCGATCCACAGGCCCTTTTTCTTGCTCCAAAGGATTTCCTGGATGGCCAGGGTATAGCCTCCCACCACCCGGTCTCCCTTTACGGCAATGTAGGCCTCAGGGAGAGGGCCCTTGGTCCGGAGCACCTTTTCCATGTGCTTTTTGATCCACGGCATACAAGCCGGCCAGTGGTTTTCCAGGCTCTCCAGCATAGCGGGGATATACTCGGGATGTTCTCGAATGGAATAGAGCTTCATCACTGTCCCCTCCTTTCGGGGTCCGTGACGGCTGCCATGTCCTTCTGAAAGGAGTTCCCTCCTTTCATCTATAGTATAGTCTCTTTCTCCAAAAAAAGCAACTACTATATGGAATCTTTCTGACAAATTCCACATAGCAGTTGCTATTTTTCCACATTGAGACCCCTTGTGCCTCATTCCTCCATGGCGGTGATGAGCCCCACCCGCCGGGCGTGACGGCCGCCCTCAAACTCGGTGTTCAGGAAGACCTCCACGATCCGCTCGGCCAGGTTGCCGCCGGTGAAGCCTGCCCCCAGGGCCAGCATGTTGGCGTCGTTATGGCGGCGGGTCATCTCCGCCGAGAGGGAATCGCTGCACAGGGCGCAGCGGATGCCCTTGACCTTGTTGGCGGTGATGGAGATGCCAATGCCGGTGGTACAAATGACGATGCCCTTCTCGCAAGCGCCGGAGGCCACCGCCTCTGCCGCGGCTTTGCCGAAGACGGGGTAATCGCAGCTCTCCTTGCTGTCACAGCCAAAGTCTTTGTAGGGGATGTTTTCCTTGTCCAGATAGGCCTTGATCCGCTCCTTCAGATCGAAGCCTCCGTGGTCAGAACCCAATGCGATCATGGTCCTCTCCTCCTTTGTGTTGATACAGAATGAACCCCGGAGCGTCCGGCGTTATCTCAGCCGGATCATGTCCGGCTTGCGTTCATGGTAGACGGCCACATAGCGGAAGCCGCAGTCGGCCATGATGGAATAGGCCTCTTTGATCCCCCGGCCCAAGGGCTCCGGGGCGTGGGCGTCGGAACCCACGGTGATGATCTCCCCGCCCAGTTCTTTATAGTCCTTCAGCAGTGGAATCCACTGAGCCAGGGTCTGTCCCTTCCAGGTGTTGATCTCAATGCCCCGGCCCGACTGGATGGCCAGCCGGAGAATCTCCCGGATCTGATCCCGATACCGGTCCAGGCTGGGGGTGTCGTAGGGGCCGTTCATGTACCGCAGGGGATAGATCACGTGACCCACCACATCGTAATGGGGTCCGGCCGCCATCTTCAGCATGGAGGCAAAGTAATTGTCCAGAGCCTGGTAACAGTCGGCCAAGGTGTCGTAGGACAACATAAAAAAGTCCCGTCCCCCGTCCTTCTCATCCATATTATGACAGGAACCGATGACAAAGTCCAGCCCCGGTTCCCTGAGAATTTTGTCCGCCGCCTCGGGATAGAGGTGGGCCATGCCGAACTCGATCCCCAGAGGGAGGTCCAGCCGGGCGCCGAAGGCGTCCAGCATCCCCTTGCGCTCCTGACGCACCGGGGTCCAGTCGTAGTCCAGCACCCGCTCCCCTTCCAGGCTCAGCAGGTCGCAGTGGTCGGTCAGGCACAGGGTGTTCAGGCCATATTCATAGGCCTTTTGGGCCATCTGGAGCATGGGGGCGTTGCTGTCTGGGGAGCACTTGGAGTGGGTGTGGCAATCGGCGAGAAACATAACTTTTTCCTTTCCTGCGTGGGGCCTTTACTTCTTCTTTTTGCGGTGGAACATGGATTTTTCTTCTTGGCCGCCGGAGGCGGGGACCTCTCCCATGGCCTCGGCAAACTTCCGCAGGGCCTGCTTCTGCTCCTCGTTCAGGTTCCGGGGGATCTCCACCCGGATGGTGACATACTGATCCCCCCGGCCCCGGCCGTTGAGGACGGGCACGCCCTTACCCCGCAGGCGAAGGGTGGTACCCGGCTGGGTGCCCGGCTCCACCTTGCACTTGATCTTGCCGTCCAGAGAGGGGATTTCCACCTCGCTGCCCAGGGTAGCCTGGAGAACGGAGACCGCCTGCTCCAGATAGATGTGGCTGCCCTCCCGGCGTAACTGGCTGTGGGGCAGCACCCGGATGCCCACGATCAGGTCCCCGGCGGGGCCGCCGTTGCGGCCCATGTCCCCCTGGTTACGCACGGAGATGGCCTGGCCGTTGTCGATGCCGGCGGGGATCTTCACCTTGACCTTCTTCTGCTGGCGCACGCCGCCGCTGCCGCCGCAGGCCTTGCACTTCTGGTGGATGATCTTGCCCTCGCCCCGGCAGTTGGGGCAGACGGTGGAGGTGGACATGGTGCCAAACATGGTCCGCTGCTGCATCCGCACCTGGCCAGAGCCATGGCACTCGGGGCACACCTCGGCGGTGGTCCCCGGCTCGCAGCCGGTGCCACCGCAGGTGTCGCAGGCCTCCACGTGGGAGATGGTCATTTCTTTTTCACAGCCAAAGGCGGCCTCCTCCAGGGTCAGGGTCAGGTTGGTCCGCACGGTGGCGCCCTTGGCCGGGCCGGTGCGGGACTGGCCGCCGCCGCCACCAAAGCCGCCAAAGCCACCCCCAAAGAAGGACCCGAAAATGTCCCCCATGTCGAAGCCACCAAAGCCGCCGCCACCGCCGGCGCCGAAGTTGGGGTCCACCCCGGCAAAGCCGAACTGGTCGTATTTGGCTCTCTTGTCCTTATCCGAGAGGACCTCATAGGCCTCGTTGATCTCCTTAAAGCGGGCCTCGGCCTCCTTGTCCCCGGGGTTCAGGTCGGGGTGGTTCTGCTTGGCCAGCTTCCGGTATGCTTTTTTCAGCTCGTCGTCCGAGGCGCCCTTTTTGACGCCCAGGACTTCATAGTAATCTCTTTTATTCTGGTCTGCCATGGTTCTTTCACCTCACAATAGGCTCCGCAGAAGGGGACTTCCGTCCCCTCTGTATCAACCGGTATCACACAAGCAAGGGGACAGGAAATCCTGTCCCCCGCTGGCGCGTTGGATTCGTAATCTTACTGATCGTCCACAACGGTGTAGTCGGCGTCCACCACATCATCGGGTCCCTGGCCGGCATTGTTTCCGCCGGGCTGCTGGCCGCCGAAGTTTGCGCCGCCCATGTCGGGGCCGGGCTGGCCGCCCTGGGGATTGGCCTGCTGATACAGCTTCTCACTGACCTTGTAGAAGGCCTGGGTCAGGCTCTCGGTGGCGGCCTTGATGGCGGCGGTGTCGGTGCCCTTCAGGGCCTCCTTCACCTTGTTCACCTCGGCCTCCAGCTCGCTGATCTCGCCGGCGTCCAGCTTATCCTTCATCTCCTCGATGGTCTTCTCGCTCTGGTACACCATCTGGTCTGCCTGGTTCCGGGTGTCCACCTCTTCCTTGCGCTTGGCGTCCTCAGCGGCGAACTGCTCGGCTTCCTTCACGGCCTTGTCGATGTCCTCCTTGGACATGTTGGTGGAGGAGGTGATGGTGATGTGCTGCTCCTTGCCGGTGCCCAGGTCCTTGGCGGAAACGTTCACGATGCCGTTGGCGTCGATGTCGAAGGTGACCTCGATCTGGGGCACGCCCCGGCGGGCGGGGGCGATGCCGTCCAGCTGGAAGCGGCCCAGGGTCTTGTTATACTGTGCCATCTCCCGCTCGCCCTGGAGGACGTGGACGTCCACCTGGGTCTGGTTGTCTGCGGCGGTGGTGAAGATCTGGCTCTTCTTAGCGGGGATGGTGGTGTTGCGCTCGATGAGCTTGGTGTTGATGCCGCCCATGGTCTCAATGCCCAGGGACAGGGGGGTAACGTCCAGCAGCAGCAGGCCCTTCACGTCGCCCACCAGCACGCCGCCCTGGAGGGCAGCGCCCATGGCCACGCATTCGTCGGGGTTGATGCCCTTGAAGCCTTCCTTGCCGGTGAGCTTCTTCACCACGTCCTGGACTGCGGGGATACGGCTGGAGCCGCCCACCATCAGGACCTTGGCGATGTCGTTGCCGGTGAGGCCGGCGTCGCTCATGGCCTGCTTCACGGGGCCGGCAGTGGCCTCCACCAGATGGGCGGTGAGCTCGTTGAACTTAGCCCGGGTCAGGGTCAGGTCCAGGTGCTTGGGGCCGGTGGCGTCGGCGGTGATATAGGGCAGGTTGATGGCAGAGGAGGTGACGCCGGACAGCTCAATCTTGGCCTTCTCAGCGGCCTCCTTCAGGCGCTGGACAGCCACCTTGTCGGCCCCCAGGTCGATGCCCTCGGCCTTCTTAAACTCAGCGATCATCCAGTCCATGATGCACTTGTCGAAGTCGTCGCCGCCCAGGCGGTTGTTGCCGGCGGTGGCCAGCACCTCGATGACGCCGTCGCCGATCTCCAGGATGGACACGTCGAAGGTGCCGCCGCCCAGGTCGTAGACCATGATCTTCTGGTCGGACTCCTTATCCACGCCGTAAGCCAGAGCGGCTGCGGTGGGCTCGTTGATGATGCGCTTTACGTCCAGGCCGGCGATTCTGCCGGCGTCCTTGGTGGCCTGACGCTGGGCGTCGGTGAAGTAAGCGGGAACGGTGATGACGGCTTCGGTGACGGTCTGACCCAGATAAGCCTCAGCGTCTGCCTTCAGCTTCTGAAGGATCATGGCGGAGATCTCCTGGGGGGTGTAGCTCTTGCCGTCGATGTTCACTTTATAGTTGGAGCCCATCTCGCGCTTGATGGAGATAACGGTGCGGTCGGGGTTGGTGATGGCCTGGCGCTTTGCCACCTGGCCCACCATCCGCTCGCCGTCCTTGGAGAACGCCACGATGGACGGAGTGGTGCGGTTGCCTTCTGCGTTGGGGATGACGACAGCCTCGCCGCCCTCCATAACGGACACGCAGGAATTGGTTGTACCGAGGTCGATACCGATGATCTTAGACATAACTGGTTCCTCCTTATTAAGAACAGTGAATCTTGTTTTTTGAGTAATGATTGAGATTTATGTGAATGGCGGTGGCTCAGTTTGCCACTTTCACCATAGCGTGCCGGATTACCTTGTCGCCGATCTTAAAACCGGTCTGGAAGACTTCCGCCACGGTATTTTCCCCCAGGGAATCGTCTTCCATGTGCATCACCGCGTTGTGGAAATTGGGGTCGAAGGTCTCCCCCAGGGCGGGGATCTCTTCGATGCCCAGCTTTTCCAGCACGGTTTTCAGCTGGGTCATAATCATCTGGACCCCTTTGGCGTAGGCCTCGTCGGTGGTCTCCTGCTTCAGGGCGCGCTCCAGATTGTCGTAAACGGGGAGGAACTCCTTGGCAGTGTCCGCCTTGGCGGTGGTCCAGGCGTTCTCCTTCTCCTTCTGGCTTCGCTTCCGGTAGTTGTCATATTCCGCCAGCAGACGGAGGTATTTATCCTCCTGCTCTCTGAGGCTGGCCTGGAGGGCTTCCTCGGGGGTGGGCTCGGCAGCCTGCTCCTCCTGGACCGCTTCCTCCGCAGTCTCCTCCTGCTGGGATTCGGGCTTGTTCTGATCCTGATCTTTCTTGCTCATTGCGTTGGTCTTCCTCCTTATTCCTGGGGTTCCCCCTTAATCCTGGGGATCTTCCCCGGCGGGCGGTGGGATCTCGCCCTTTCCAAACATGCGGGACAGTCCTTCCGCAAAGTAGGAAAGACGAGCCGCCAAATCTGCGTAATCCATCCGCGTGGGGCCTACCACGCCAATGACGCCCTGCATCCCTCCGCCGATGTCATAGCTTGCCATGATCACGCTGGAGTTTTTCAGCTCATCGGCCACGTTCTCCGGGCCGATGAGGATGCGGACGTTTTCCCCCTGAATCACCGGCAGGTTCATGCCGTCGCCCATTTCGGACAGGTAATTCATCAGGGGCTCTGCCTTTTCCAGGCTCTGGTACTCCGGGTGGGTCAGCAGGGTGGGGATACCGGCGGTGTGAACCACGCTGCTCTCCAGATCCTCCAGCACCTCCATGGCGAAGGACACCACCAGGCTGATGAGGCTGTAGGCCTCGCCCCCCGAATGGGCGGCCACCCGCATCAGCTCCGGGGTGAGCTGCTCCAGGGTCAGGCCCGTGAAGGAGGTGTTCAGCAGGGTGCCCAGCAGCTGAAGCTGGGTGTCCGACAGCTCAGTGGGCAGGCGGAACAGCTTGTTTTTGACCACCTGGGTGTCTGTCATAAGGACGGCGATGAAGGAGTTTTCCTCCACCATCAGCAGGTCGTACCGGTTGATCACCGCTTTCCTGGTGCCGGTGGTCAGGGAGAAGGTGGGGTACTTGGTCAGCTGGGAGATGATCTTTCCCGCTTCGGTCATCACCTGGTCCATCTGGCGGATCTTGGTGTGCAGGGCCTCGTTGATCTTCTGGGTCTCCTGCATGGTCAGCCGGTGCTCCTCCATGAGTTCGTTCACATAGAGCCGGTAGCCCTGGGGGGAGGGGACCCGCCCGGCGGAGGTGTGGGGCTGCTCCAGCAGGCCCATGTTTTCCAGCTCCGCCATTTCGTTTCGGATCGTTGCGGAGGAGACCTTCAGTCCTGCGCTGGCCACGATGGCCTTAGAGCCCACAGGCTCCGCGGTCTGTATGTAGTTTTCCACGACCGCGCGAAGAATCTGCTTCTTCCGCTCCGACAGTTCCATTTTCTTTGGCCTCCTTTGGCCTTGGGCTTAACTTTAGCACTCAGTTCCCCCGAGTGCTAAAGTTAATGTAGCACTTCCCCTGGAAATTGTCAAGGGCTCCGGCGGGAATCTGATTTGATTTTTTTATTTTTTTGTGCTTTTCAGAGATTTTCACAGACGCGCCCCCGATTCCCCGCTGTTTTTTGCACTTTCCAACGGTGACTGCCAAAATTATTCCCCCGGTTTTCCGGTTTGACTGTCCCCCGGCGTCCAGTATTCCAGAAACCGCCGGACCGCCAGGGAGGCGGTGGCTCGGCTGCGCAGAGCCAGCACAATGTCCCGATAGGCAGCCGGTTCCAAAGGCCGGACCGCCACCTGGTAGGGGGACCGCTTCAGGATCAGCCGGGGCAGAATGCTCACCCCCAGGCCGCTCTCCACCATGGACAGGATGGCGTAGTCGTCCCAGAGGGTCACGTGAACCTTGGGGGCCAGCCCCTGGCGGCGGAAGACCTCCGCCACCTCCGCGTTGTCCCCCCGCTCCAGCAGAAGGAAGGGGTCCTGGCACAGGCCCTCCACCGGCACCCGCTCCGAAGCCGCCAAAGGGTGCTCCCGGGGGAGAATGGCCATCAGGTCGTCCCGGGCCAGAAACAGGGTCTCCAGCTCCGGGCGCACCGGCAGGCAGAGAAAGCCGCAGTCCACCCGGCCCTCTACAATCCATTGTTCGATCTCCCGGTAATCCCCCAGCAGCAGCTCATAGTCGATGTTGGGGTAGTCCTTCTGAAACTCCTGGATCACCTTGGGCAGCCAGTGGGTGGCCACGCTGGAGAAGGTGCCGATGCGGATGAGCCCCGACTGAAGACCGTTAAGGGCGTCCACCTGCATCTGGAGCTTTTCGTATTCCCCGCACAGGCTCTGGGCATAGGGCAGCAGCTGCTCCCCCTCGGCGGTGAGCCGTACCCCGGCTCTCCCCCGCTCCAGCAGGGTCACGTTCCACTCGCTCTCCAGGTCGCCGATCATCCGGCTGATCCCGGATTGGGAGTAGTTCAGCTTCCGGGCCGCCTGGGTGAAGCTGCCGTAAGCCGCGGTTTTCACAAAGGCCATGTATTTTTGCAGATTCCGGTCCATGTCCAACACCTCATAGTATCTGGTTTTATCATAAAAAACATGAGAAAGATTCGCTTTTCAGATTTTCGAACCTATGGTACACTACACCTGCTCAATTTGCAAGACAAAGGAGGCCCCTCCCATGCACGCCGCCCATGGCAAATATTTTTTCTCTCTGCTTCTCTTTGGCTCCAACGGCATCGTGGCCAGCGCCATTCTCCTCTCCAGCCAGGAAATCGTTCTGCTCCGCACCCTGCTGGGCAGCCTGTGCCTGCTGGTTCTGTGCGGGGTAACCCGAACCAGGGCCGCCTTCTGGGCCCACAAAAAGGACCTGTTCTTCCTGATCCTCTCCGGGGCTGCCCTGGGAGGCGGGTGGATTTTCCTCTATGAGGCCTACCAGCTCATCGGAGTGAGCCTGGCCTCCCTGGCCTACTACTGCGGGCCGGTGATCGTCATGCTCCTCTCCCCCCTGCTCTTTCAGGAGGCCCTCACCCGGCCCAAGGTTCTGGGCTTTCTGGCGGTGTTGGTGGGGGTGGTGCTGGTGAGCGGACAGGCCTTCCAGCAGGGCAAGTCCCTCTTTGGCCTGTTCTGCGGGGCCATGTCCGCCCTGCTCTACGCGGCCATGGTCATCTCCAACAAAAAAGCCCAGGCCATCACCGGCCTGGAAAACGCCGCCATTCAGCTGCTGGCCGCCTTTTTCGTCACCGCCCTGTTCGTGGGTCTTCGCCAGGGCTTTGCCCTCTCCATCCGACCGGGGGACTGGGGCCCCATCCTCTTCCTGGGTCTGGTGAACACCGCCCTGGGCTGCTACTGCTACTTCTCCTCCATCGGCCGCCTGCCGGTGCAGACGGTGGCCATCTGCGGCTACCTGGAGCCTCTGTCGGCGGTTCTTCTGTCGGTGGCGCTGCTCCACGAGTCCCTTCTCCCCATCCAGCTGCTGGGTGCGGTCCTCATCCTGGGCGGGGCCATCTTCGGAGAGTGCTTCCACCCCAGGCAGCGTAAACTGACCAAACGTCCTTCCTGAATACATAGAGCAGCGCACCCCCTGAGAGAGACATCAGCCTGTCCTCCCAGGGGGCGCGTTGTTTTTGTTTGCAGGGCGCCGTTTATACTAGTTCTTGATAAAAAGCTTTCAAAGCTTTTTATCAAGAACTGCATGAGGCGGCGCAGCGTGCGTTAGCACGATGCCAGTGTGCGCAGCACACGGGATTCTTGATTCAATGTTTGAATCAAGAATCCGTATTAGGTTTCGCTCACCGGGAAGCTCCCGGACATGTAGTTGATAAACTGCTGGGCAGTGCGCCCGGAGACGCCCCCGTGGCGTAGCTCCCACTTGTTGGCCTCGGCCAGGAGCACGTCCTTGGGCACCTTCAGTCCCTCCCGCTGGGCCAACTCCAGGACGATGTCCTTGAACTGGTTGTGGTTGGGGACGGAATACTGGATGCGGGTGCCGAACCGGGCGGACAGGGAGAGCTTTTCCTCCAGGGTGTCCGACCGGTGCACGTCGTTGTCGTGCTCCATGTCCCCCCGGTCCTTCCAGGTCTCCCGGATCAGGTTCCGCCGGTTGGAGGTGGCGTAGAGCAGCACGTTGTCCGGCTTGGTCTCCACGCCGCCCTCGATGACTGCCTTGAGGAACTTGTACTCCACCTCGTTCTCCTCAAAGGACAGGTCGTCGATAAAGATGATGAACCGGTAGTTGCGGTTTTTCACCATGGCGATCACCGCCGACAGGTCCTTGAACTGGTGCTTGTAAATTTCGATCATCCGCAGGCCCTGGTCGTAATACTCGTTGATAAGGGCCTTGACGCTGGAGGACTTGCCGGTGCCCGCGTCGCCGTAGAGCAGGGCGTTGTTGGCGCTGCGGCCGGCCAGGAAGGCCTCGGTGTTTCCCCGCAGCTGGGCCTTCTGGCTCTCATAGCCCACCAGGTCGGCCAGCATCACCTTGTCCGTGTTGTAGATGGGGATCAGCTCCACCCCGTTGGGGCCGGACTTGATGCGGAAGGCCTTGTTCAGGCCAATGAGGCCCACGCCGTACTGGCGATAGTGTTCAGTGACCAGGGAGAAAAACTCCTCCTCGTCCCGGGCAGCGGCCAAGCGGCGGCTTAACTGGCGTACCTTCTCGCTGACGTTTTTGTTGTACCGCCGTTCGTGCTTGTAGATGGCCTTGTAGCGGCAGAGGGTGGTGAAGCAGTCGATGCCCAAATCCCGCTCAATGGGGGAGAAGTCATAGTGGAACAGGCTGCGGAACACCTGAAAGTCGTTTTTGGCAAAGTGGTTCACGGACCCGTCCAGCTCTCCCACCCGCTCGGTGATGAGGCTGAAGGAGTTCTCATTGGTCATAAGCAGGAAGGTCAGGTAGTTCTGCCACAGGTTTTCATCAAAGCCGTAGTCGGTGGCCAGGTCCAGCAGGGCCTTCACCTGGTCATAGATTCCCCGGATGAGGACCTGACGGGGGCAGTTGTTTCCCTTCCAGTCCTGGAAGAGCTTTGAGAGCTTCATGAGGATGCTGTCCTGCCCC
>JALERU010000014.1 GCA_022764045.1 Clostridiales bacterium
CCCGCTGTATACAGGCATACCGTACTGATCTGGCCTTTTACACCAACGGGCAGAGCGTATGCCTTACAGAGCTAAAAGGGTATCAGGCCGCTGTCGGCCAGCCGGTCATCCAGCCCCGCCGTCCAAACAGCCGCCTGGACAGGGTGCGCCATATGTTTCAGAAGGTAATGTAACGTCTTGCGCAATACAAGCGTTCATTGCTGGCTATTGCGAAGTTTGTCGGATAAATAGCAAACCCAGCCGAGCCAGCGGGCGGCGGCGCATACGCGCCGCCGCCCGCCTTTGCTGGTAGGCAATCAAGGGGCGACAGCAAGGAGTGCTGCCGCCCTGCACTATTATTCAGAGAGGGGGAATTTCCATGAACGACCAGAAAGCCTACCAAGAGTATATCCAGCGCAGATACAACGCCTTTTGCAAGGCTGTTATCCGCTATGCCTGGCAGCGTCCGTCCGTGCCGGAATTATGTAGAGCTCCACATAATTCTGTTGCATTTCCCTGCCTTTTATGATACTATTTTGATACTAAGAAAATTAACAGCCGAAAATAACAGGTAAAATATTAACAATTTTGCGAATATTTTGCTTGCGAAAACACACCAGATGTAACTTCATATACTTGAATTTGTCGAATGGGAATAAACCTTTTTTAGAAGTTGTCCATATGCAAAGGGCCCGTTGAAAAATAGGCAAAGTTAAAAGCGGTCTGGCTGGCAGAAGGAATGCCGGTCAGACCGCTTTTTTAGGCTTGTTTTCCACTAAAAGCAGAAACCGCAAAACCTGCAAGCACACTGTGACCGGCTGGGATATGGGATATGTCTCATATGCTTGGAACTTTACATAAGTGAGACATAAAGTGCGATATATTTACTAAATGTTGAAATTAGCGAGATGAAACCAAGGAATTAAGATTCCATCCTTGACGATAAATAGGGATTATTGTATACTAAATGAATTCCATCGCACTTTTTACTGGCTTAATGGGATAATTTACCGATAAACTTTACAAGGTGAACTAAAGTTTTGCATTAAGAAAGTAAAATAGATCAATATGTAGATTAAGATAGGAGTTGTTTTTCTGTGACCACAGAGCGTTGCTTGGAGCTGGTGGCGCGGGACGAGAAGGTCATTGCGCCCTGCCAGCATTTGTCTTATTTTCCCTTGGCCGTGGCAAAGGCGGAAGGAAGTCTCATCACCGATGAGGATGGAAATGAGTTCATTGATTTCCTGACCAGTGCTTCCTCCCTGAATCTGGGGAGCTCAAACCCTATGATTACCAAAGCCATTCAGGATCAGTTGGCCCAGTTTACCCAGTATACCCAGGCTTATTGCTATAACCGCAAGAGCATTGAGTATGCCGAGCGGCTGGTCTCCGTGTATCCCGGCCATGTTCCCGCCAAGGTTTGCTTCGGCAACTGTGGCTCCGACGCCAACGACGCTGCCGTTAAATTTTCCCGTGCCTATACAGGCCGGCAGAAGATCATCACCTTCTTGAATGGATATCACGGCAACACCTACGGCTCCTCCTCCCTGACCACCTGCAGCGCCAAGATGCACGAAAAGATGGGTCCCTTCCTGCCGGAGGTGTATAGCTTCCCCTTCTTCGGCATTGACCAGGAGGATGAAGTGGTGGAGCGGGAGTGTCTGCGGCAGATGGAGACGGCCTTTGCCTCCTATCTGCCCGCCAACGAGGTGGCGGCCATTATCATCGAGCCCGTCCAGGGGGACGGCGGCCTGCTGCCGGCCCACCCCATTTTCATGAAAAAACTCTATGAGATGTGCCGGTCCAACGGTATCCTCTTCATTGCCGAGGAGGTTCAGCAGGGCTTCTTCCGGGCGGGAAAGTGGTTCTCCATTGAAAACTACGACATCATCCCTGACGGGATCATCATGGGAAAATCTGTGGGCGCCAGCCTGACTTTGGGCGCTTTTATGGCGAAAACGGAAATTATGGACTGCCTGCCTGCCCCGGCCCACCTGTTTACCCTGGGCGGCAACTCCATCGCCTGCGCTGCGGGTATCGCTGCCTTTGACTATTATCAGACCGAGGAATTCCAGGGCCTGCTGAAGAGCAACATTGCCCTGCTGGAAAAGCTGGCGGCGGAGCTGAAAGACAAGCACCCTGCCATCGTTGCCTTTACCCGGAACCTGGGCTTCTCCATGGGCATCGGGATTCAAAAGCCGGATGGAACACCCGATCATGACGGTGTGTTTAAGATCCTCTTCCGCTGCTATGAGACGGGCTTGATTGTCATTTCCGTGGCGGGGAATATCCTGCGGATTCAGCCGCCTCTGAACATTGAGCCCGAACTGCTGGAGAAGGGCTTCCAGATCATTGATAATGCTATGAATGACTTTGAAGCGGGACGGATTGGCGACGATGTTCTGCGCTTTAAGGCGGGCTGGTAAGGACAGGCTGTTATGGATGAGAGAACAGCACCGGGGAAGGTGCGAGAAATCCAAACCCCTGCCCTGCTGGTAGAAAAATCCCTGCTGGAAGAAAATCTGCAGGTGATGGACCGGCTTTTGGCGGACTCCCCCATGGCCTTGTATCCCCATTACAAGTCTCACAAGTGCCCGCAAATTGCGCGGATGCAGCTGGCCCGGGGCGCGGCGGGAATCACTTGCGCCAAGCTTTCCGAGGCGGAGGACCTGGCTGCGGCAGGAATTGAAACCATTGTCATTGCCAACCAGATTGTGCAGAGAGAAAAACTTTCCCGTCTGGCAGAGTTGGCCCAAAGATGCCGTGTCACGGTTTGCGTTGATTGTCCGGAGCATATTCTGATGCTGGAGCAGGCCATGGAAAAGAGAGACGCGGTGATCCAAGTTTTGGTGGAATATGACGTGGGGATGGGACGCTGCGGCGTGGACAGGCCGGAAGACTTTTTGGCTCTGGCCCAGTTGACGGACCGGCAGCCCCACCTGCGGTTTGAAGGAATCCAGGCCTATGCCGGCCAGCTCTCCCATGAGGTTGAGGGAGCGAACCGACGGCGGGAGCTTTTGGCCATTGAAGAAACTGTCCGTCAGCTGAAATCCTTCGTAGAAAGCTGCGGTTTGCCTGTGCATCAGGTGTGCGGCGGCAGCACCGGCACCGCTGGGGACAAGCCAGCGGACACAGCCTATACCCAGTTGCAGGCGGGGAGCTATCTGTTTCTGGACGCCACCTATCAAGCACTGGGGCTTAGTTTCCGGCCGGCTCTGTTTCTGCTGATGACCGTTCTCTCAGTGAAGGACGATCATGTGGTTTTAGATGGCGGAGTGAAATCCCTGTCCATGGACCAGCAGCCGCCCAGCTTCCCCGATTTTCCAGGCGTCAGGGTTGAGCTGCATGAGGAGCACACACTGCTTTCCGTCCCGAAGGGCTGTTTGAACCTGAGGGACCAGGTGCGGTGCATCCCAGGCCATTGCTGCACCACCGTAAACCTGCACGACCAGCTTTACTTGGTGGATGGTGAAACTGTGCTGGACCTTTGGAAGGTAACCAGCCGGGGCAAAGCCCAATAAAGGCTTGAAGTCCAGTGGAGCCCATGGGTGTCCACTGAATTTTAAGAGAAAGCATAAAGGAGAGAGCGTATGAAAACAAAGAAGAAATGGACAAGGCTGCTGATCCCTGGTCTGATTTTCCAGTCGGTGATGATCGGCGGCGGCTATGGTACCGGCGCGGAGATCGCCCAGTACTTTGGTGCCAACGGCATGGTCGGCGGATTGCTGGCCGCTCTGGTCACCCTGATTATCTGGGCGCTGCTGTGCGCGGTGACCTTTGAGTTTTCCCGGGTCTTTAAGACCTTTGACTATGGCTCCATGATGCGTCAACTGCTGGGCAAGGCAGGGATTTTGTATGACGTCTGCTACTACATTATGATGCTCATCGTGCTGGGCGTGGTGAATGCCACGGCAGGCAGCATGATCAGCAGCCTGACCGGGCTGAGTCCTTGGGTCGGTGTGATTATTCTGTCTGTGGGCACCATCCTGCTGGTCCTGCGGGGCACGGAGGCGGTGGAGAAGGTGCTGTCCTTCTGGTCCTATGTGCTCTATGCTGTGTACATCATTTTCCTGATCGCCGTCTTTGTGAAGTTCGGCGGTAACATCGGGGCGGAATTTGCCAAGGGTGAAGTGGGCGACGGCTGGCTGTCCAACGGCTTGACCTACGCTTTCTACAACCTGGTGGTGGTTCCCCTGGTTCTGTATACGGTCCGCGACGCGGATTCCCGGAAGGAAGCAGTGGCCTCCGGCCTCATCGCCGGTATCGTCGGCATCATCCCCGGTATCCTGCTGTTGCTGGTGATGGGCTGCAACATGGCCACCGTGGTGGCGGCTGAGACCCCTGTTACCGTCATCTTTGAGATGCTGAACATGAAGTGGCTCTATGTCCTCTTTGAGATCGTCCTCTTCGGCACCCTGATCGAAACCGGCACCGGCTTTATCAAGGCCGTGGATGACCGGATCGAGGTCGCTGTGGCCCGGCGCACCAAGGGAGATCTTCCCAGCTGGCTGCGGCCCCTGATCGTGGTGGCTATGACGGTGATCGGCGTCTGTGTGTCTACCTTCGGCCTGACCAGCCTGATTTCCAAGGGTTATGGCACAGCCTGCTGGGGCTTCCTCATCCTCTTCGCCCTGCCCATGCTGACCATTGGCATCTACAAGATCCACAAGCACAGCAAGACCGTTTGAAATCGTATTTTTACTGGTCAGAAAGGCTCCCCCAACGTGATTGCATTGGGGGAGCCTTTTGTCAAGGGAGAGTGGACAGCGCAGAGGTTATCGTTCCGTGCAGAACTCCACTTTTTTGCCTTCTAAAATCATATTGGTGGTGCGGACAGCGCACATCTTTCCGCACATGGAGCAGGTATGACGGTCAGAGGGCGGGGTGCTTTCGAAATATGCCCTGGCCTTGTCGGGGTCTACGGCGATTTGGAACATCTCGTCCCAATCCACCTTGTGCCGGGCCTCGGCCATTTTGTTGTCCAGGTCGCGGGCGTGGGGAACGCCCTTGGCGATGTCCGCAGCGTGGGCGGCAATGCGGGAGGCGATGATGCCCTCCTTGACGTCGGCGGCGTCTGGCAGACGGAGGTGCTCTGCCGGCGTGACGTAACACAGGAAGTCGGCGCCGCTGGCGGCGGCAATGGCTCCGCCGATGGCCGAGGTAATGTGGTCATAGCCGGGGAAAATATCGGTCACCAGAGGGCCGAGAACATAGAAGGGCGCCTCATGGCACAGGCGCTTTTCCAGGCGCATGTTGGCGGCGATCTCGTTCATGGCCATGTGGCCGGGACCCTCGATCATCACCTGGACATCCTTGTCCCAAGCCCGCTGGGCCAGAGCACCCAGCTCGATGAGTTCGCAGATCTGGCCAGCGTCGGTGCTGTCGTCAATGCAGCCGGGGCGGAGGGCGTCACCCAAGCTGATGGTCACATCGTATTCCCGCAAGGTCTCTAACACCTGGTCATAGTACTCATAGAAAGGATTTTCATTGCCGGTCATTTCCATCCAGGCAAAGAGAAGGGAGCCGCCCCGTGAGACGATGTTCATCTTGCGTTTATCCCGCTTAAAAGCCTCCACAGACCGGCGGTTGATGCCGGCGTGGATGGTCATAAAGTCTACCCCTTCCTCCGCGTGGGCACGGACCACCTTGAGGAAATCCTGGGCGGTGATTTCCAGCAGGTCCTTTTCCAGATAGCCGATGGCGTCGTACATGGGAACGGTGCCAACCATGGCCGGGGACATGTCAATGAGCTGCCGGCGGAAGGTATTGGTTTTGCCATAGTTGGAGAGATCCATGATGGCCTCGGCGCCGAAGCGCAGGGCCATGCGGACCTTGTCCAGCTCCACCTCATAGTTGTTGGCATCCCCCGAGATCCCCAGGTTGACATTGATTTTGGTCCGCAGCCCCTTCCCGATGCCTTCGGCACAGAGGGATTTGTGATGGATGTTGGCGGGAATGGCAATTTGGCCCAGAGCCACCAACTCACGAATCTTTTCCGGCTCGGTATACTCTTTTTCTGCCACAGTTTTCATTTCCGGGGTGATCATTCCCTTTTTGGCGGCTTCCATCTGAGTAGCATAGTCTCTCATGCTCCACGTCCTTTCTTGTTCTGAAAAATAGTGGTGGGCTATCTTTAACAATGTGGTCCGGGGATGAACCACGAACAAACAATAACGGCTGCCTGCTCGAATAACGAACAGACAGCCGTTTATGGTTCCATAAACAAATTCCCTCCGTCGGCATTATCCGAATCAGGTGCGTGGCCTTTGCCACAGGGTCGAAACCGTTGTTTCCTCTCAGCCGCCGTTGCAGCTCCCCTATCTATTGATCAATCTAACACGGTAGAAGAGACATGTCAATAGAAAGTCTTTCAAAGAACAGGAAAAAATCTTGCATGATTCAAGGCGGAAGATGACCTTTCGTTTGGAATTCCAGGCAATCAGACCTGCCTGTTTGACCGAAAATCGTCGGAGAAAGACTTGAAACCCGCCGGGATACACGGTACAATGGGACAGCGATAAAAAAGGAGCTGACCTCCATGGAACAGGAACACAAGCGCCGGGTGCGCTATCAAGGCACACACCCCCGAAACTATCGGGAGAAATATAAAGAACTGAACCCGGAAAAGTACCAGCAGGACGTGGAAAAGATCATCCGGAGCGGAAAAACCCCGGCTGGGATGCATATTCCCATCTGCGTGGAGGAGATCCTGACGTTTTTGGATATTCAGCCGGGCCAAATTGGCCTGGACGCCACCCTGGGCTATGGAGGCCACAGCCGAAGGATGCTGGAAAAGCTCCAGGGTCAGGGTCACCTGTATGCCACAGATGTGGACCCCATCGAATCGGAAAAAACCAGGGCCCGGCTGGCCCAGGCGGGGTATGGACCGGAAATTCTGACCATCCGCTGCATGAACTTTGCCCGGCTGGACCAGGTGGCGCCGGGCGTGAAGTTCGATTTTGTGTTGGCTGACTTGGGGGTGTCCTCCATGCAGATCGACAACCCGGAACGGGGCTTCACCTTTAAGCAAGACGGCCCTCTGGACCTCCGCCTGGACCCCACCGCCGGTATCCCCGCCGCCCAGCGCCTGAAGGAGCTGAACCGGGAGGAGCTGGAAGCCATGCTGGTGGAAAACGCAGACGAGCCCTATGCGCCCCAGATCGCTAAGGCCATCCGGCAGCGGCTGAGAAAAAGAAAGCCCATCGACACAACCCGTCAGTTGGCGGAGACAGTGGAGGAGGCACTGGACTTTCTTCCGGCCAAAGAGAAAAAAGAAGGGGTAAAGAAAGCCTGCCAGCGGACCTTCCAGGCTCTGCGCATTGATGTGAACAGTGAGTTTGAGGTGCTGTACAGTTTTTTGGAAAAGCTGCCCGGAGTCTTAAAGCCCGGCGGAAAGGTGGCGGTGCTCACCTTTCACTCGGGTGAGGACCGGCTGGTGAAAAAGTCGTTCCAGGCCCTGGCGCGCCAGGGGATCTATTCGGGCGTGGCGAAAGAGGTGATCCGCCCCTCGGCCCAGGAGTGCTTTCAGAATCCGCGGGCCCGGTCCACCAAGATGCGGTGGGCCATCCGTGGGGAGAAATCCCAGGACATAGAATGATGACAGGGCGGGCACAGTGTCCCCCAAGAGATTGATGCGGTAAAGGAAACAAACAATGATGACTCTGAAAGACTTGGAGCTGGGCGCTTCGGGTGTGATTACCGAAGTGGGCGGCGAGGGTTCTCTCCGGCAGCACTTTTTGGATATGGGCGTCATCCCCGGCGCGGAGGTTACGCTGATGAAGTATGCTCCCATGGGAGACCCAATGGAGCTGCGGATTCACGGTTATGAGCTGACGCTGCGCCTGGCGGATGGAGAAAAGGTAAAAATTAAGCCCCTGAACCAGGGAAAGCCTTGGCGGGAAACCATCCGGCAGGATGATCCCTTGGCGGAAACCCAGGAGCACCCCGGCTTAGGCGAGGGCGGTAAATACCATGTGAAGGCAGATGAGAACCCTCTTCCCCAGGGAACCCAGCTGACCTTTGCTCTGGCAGGGAACCAAAATTGCGGGAAAACCACACTCTTTAATCAGTTGACCGGGGCCAACCAGCATGTAGGGAATTTCCCCGGGGTTACGGTGGATCAAAAGAGCGGGTCCATCCGGGGCCATGAGGATACGCTGGTGACCGATTTGCCGGGGATCTATTCCCTCTCCCCCTACACCAGCGAGGAGATCGTTTCCCGAGAGTTTATCCTCCATGAGCATCCTACGGGGATCATTAACATTGTGGACGCCACCAATATTGAGCGCAACCTCTACCTTACCATGCAGCTAATAGAGCTGGATGTGCCGATGGTTCTGGCTCTGAACATGATGGACGAGGTCCGGGGCAACGGCGGTTCGATCCATATCAATAAAATGGAGGAACTCTTGGGAATCCCAGTGGTTCCCATTGTGGCGGCGAAAAACGAAGGTGTGGCGGAGCTGGTCAACCACGCCCTCCACATCGCCCAATACCAGGAGCGGCCGGGCCGGACGGATTTTTGTGATAAAAACGACCATGACGGCGCGGTTCACCGGTGTCTTCACGGTATCATGCACCTGGTAGAGGACCACGCTAAGGCGGCTGGGATTCCCCTGCGCTTTGCCGCCAGTAAGCTGGTGGAAGGAGATCCCCTTATTTTAGAGGCGCTTCAGCTCAGCCAAAACGAAAAGGAAATGCTGGAGCATATCATCTGCCAGATGGAGGAGGAGCGGGGCCTGGACCGGGCGGCGGCCATCGCGGACATGCGGTTTGCCTTCATCCAACGCCTGTGCGAGCAGACGGTGGTCAAGCCCCGGGAAAGTAAGGAGCATGAACGCAGCCGTCGGATCGACGCCTTTCTCACGGGAAAATACACTGCCATCCCCGCCTTTGTGGGTATTATGGCGCTGGTGTTTTTCTTGACCTTTAACGTTATCGGGGCCTTTCTACAGGAACTGCTGGCCCTTGGGATTGGCTGGCTCACAGAGGTGGTGGACGGGGCCCTGACGGGCTGGAATATTAACACGGTGCTCCACTCTCTGGTGATTGACGGGATTTTTAACGGCGTCGGCAGTGTGCTGAGCTTTGTTCCCGTTATTGTAACGTTGTTTTTCTTCCTGTCCCTGCTGGAGGACAGCGGATATATGGCCCGGGTCGCTTTTGTGATGGATAAACTCTTGCGCAAAATCGGCCTGTCAGGCCGGAGCATTGTTCCCATGCTCATTGGCTTTGGCTGCACGGTGCCGGGGGTGATGGCAAGCCGGACCTTGCCCTCAGAACGGGACCGGAAAATGACCATTTTGCTCACGCCCTTTATGAGCTGTTCGGCCAAGCTGCCGATCTACGGCTTTTTCACCGCTGTTTTCTTCCCGGGCCGGGGTGGCCTGATTATGGTGGGGCTGTATTTCCTGGGAATCCTTGTGGGGATTCTTATGGCGCTGCTGTCCAAGGGCACCATGTTCAAAGGAGAGGCGGTTCCCTTTGTGATGGAGTTGCCCAATTACCGGATGCCTGGGGCTAAAAACGTGGCGCATTTGCTGTGGGACAAGGCAAAGGATTTTCTCCAGCGGGCCTTTACCGTGATTTTCCTTGCCACCATCGTGGTGTGGTTCCTCCAAACTTTTGACTTCCACCTGAACATTGTGGCCGACTCTCAGAGCAGCATTTTGGCCGTGATTGCCGGCGGCCTCTCCCCTGTCTTTGCCCCCCTGGGCTTTGGGGATTGGCGGATCTCCACGGCCTTGATCGCCGGGTTCATGGCGAAGGAAAGTGTGGTTTCCACCCTATCGGTGCTCTTTGGCGGAACAGACAACCTGCTGCTGGTTCTCTCTCCCCTGGCGGCGGCTTCCCTGCTGGTCTTTTGCCTGCTTTACACCCCCTGTGTGGCGGCCATCGCCTCCATCAAGCGGGAGTTGGGCGGAAAATGGGCTGTGGGCGTGGTGATTGGCCAGTGTGTTATTGCCTGGCTCTGTGCCTTGGTCATTCGCCTGCTGGGCTTGGCTGTGGGGATGGCGTGATGAATCTTGCCAGTGTTTTGATCCTTTTGGCGGTTTTGGCGGTGGCGGCTTGGGCGGTTTGGTTCCTATGGAAGCACAGAGGAACGGGATGCCATGGCTGTACCGGGGACTGTGGACAGTGTCCGCGTAAGGAAAGCAAACCGGAGAAGGCACCTCGCCGGAAAAGATAGAAAGCCTCTCCCCTTCTCCTGAGATATCAAATTTACCCCCCTGAAGCAGAACAAAACCTGCGTCAGGGGGGTGTTTGCATCTAGAAAGAAACTGTCAGTGCGGCACAACATGGCCGCCATATGCAAGAGAAGTCCCAAAAGATGAAGGTGGAAAGCCGACAGAAAAAGCGGGAAATGATAGTATGTTAAGAAAAATGTTATAAATAGTTGAAATAACTGACGAAATGTAGTACAATCAAAACGCTGTGTATCCAGCGGAGAAAGAAATAATGGGAGAAAAAGAAACTATGCAAAGAGAACGTTTAGGCAGCCGCCTCGGCTTTATTTTGCTCAGTGCCGGCTGTGCCATTGGGATCGGGAACGTTTGGAAGTTCCCCTACATGGTAGGGCAAAATGGCGGCGGCGCCTTTGTGCTGCTCTACCTGTTTTTCCTGATTGTTTTGGGAATCCCCGTGATGACCATCGAGTTTTCCCTGGGCCGGGCCAGCCAGAAAAGCCCCGTCCGGCTCTACCAACAGTTAGAGCCCAAGGGGAGCAAGTGGCACTACCACGGCTATGTGGCCATGGCGGGCAACTACCTGCTGATGATGTTTTACACCAGCGTGGCCGGGTGGATGATCCAGTATTTCCTGTCTTTGGCCTCCGGCAAGTTTGAGGGTATGTCTTCCGAGCAGGTGGGCGAGGCCTTTGGCGCGGTTTGTGCCAATCCGGCTACCATGGTGGGCTTTATGGCCCTGGTGGTGGTACTGGGCTTCTTTGTCTGCTCTTTTGGCCTGCAAAAGGGCCTGGAGCGGGTAACCAAGTACATGATGATCGCCCTTCTGGTGATTATGGTGGTGCTGGCGGTCAACAGCTTTACCATGGATGGGGCCAAGGAAGGTCTGTCTTTCTATCTGAAGCCTGACTTGGGCAAGATGCAGGAGGTCGGCATCCTCAACGTAGTGGTGGGCGCTATGACCCAAGCCTTCTTCACCTTGAGTCTTGGTATTGGCGCTATGGCCATTTTCGGCAGCTACATCGGTAAAGAGCGGAGCCTCATGGGAGAGTCGGTCAACGTGGCGATTTTGGATACCTTTGTGGCTTTGGTGTCTGGCCTGATTATCTTCCCCGCTTGTTTTACCTACAATGTAGAGGTGGGGGCCGGGCCCAGTCTGATCTTTGTGACCTTACCCAACGTCTTTAATCACATGCCCATGGGGAATTTGTGGGGGGCCCTTTTCTTTGTGTTTATGACCTTTGCTGCCCTGTCCACGGTGCTGGCGGTCTTTGAGAACATCCTGTCCTGCTGCATGGACCTTTTCCACTGGACCCGGAAAAAGGCCTGCGTTGTCAATGGCGTCCTGATGCTGATTTTGTCCCTGCCCTGTGCCCTTGGCTTTAACGTCCTTTCGGGGATTCATCCTCTGGGCGGCAGCACAAACTTTCTGGATCTGGAGGACTTCCTGGTCAGTAACCTCATCCTGCCGGTGGGTTCCTTCCTCTTTGTGCTCTTTGTTGTGAGTAAGAGGGGCTGGGGTTGGAAGAACTTTATGGCCGAAGCCAATGAGGGCTGTGGCATGAAGGTGAAAAACTGGATGCGCGGTTACTTTACCTATGTTTTACCGGTGATTATCCTTGCCATTTTGATCATCGGTTTGATTACTTATTTTATGCCGAAGGGATAACGAAAAGGAGACGTGGAGAAGTCTGCGTCTCCTTTTCTATCATAGGGGAAAAGTTTATCTTCCATAAGAATTTACTAATAAAGTCACTTTTTGCTTGATTTTCATACATAGTGTTGCAATTATGCGGAATGTAGTGTAAAATAATAGCAACACTATTTGATTTGCAGCATTAAAGCAGCAAAAGAAAAAAGCATGGGAGAAAGAATATATGGAAAGAGAACGACTCGGTAGCCGACTTGGGTTTATTCTGCTCAGTGCCGGCTGCGCCATCGGCATCGGAAATGTTTGGAAGTTTCCTTACATGGTGGGCCAGAACGGCGGCGGCGCTTTTGTGCTGCTCTACCTGTTTTTCCTGGCGGTTATGGGGATTCCTGTGATGACCATTGAGTTTTCCCTGGGCCGCGCCAGCCGAAAAAGCCCGGTGCGGATCTACCACGCTCTGGCCCCCAAGGGGAGCAAGTGGCATATCCACGGCTATGTGGCCATGGCGGGCAACTATATCCTGATGATGTTCTACACCAGCGTGGCTGGATGGATGGTCCAATATTTCCTGAAAACCGCCCAGGGGAGATTTGACGGCCTGACGGCAGAGCAGGTGAGCGAAGCCTATCAGCAGATCTGCGCCGATCCTGTGGGTATGGTGGCCTTTACCTCGCTGGTGGTGGTTCTGGGCTTTTTCATCTGCTCCTTTAGCCTCCAGAAGGGCCTGGAGCGGGTGACCAAGTACATGATGATCGCCCTTTTGGCCATCATGGTGGTGCTGGCCATTCACAGCTTTACCATGGACGGGGCGAAGGAGGGGCTGTCCTTCTATTTGAAACCCGACCTGGAAAAGATGCGGGAGGTTGGCGTTGGCAACGTGATTTTGGGTGCCATGAATCAGGCCTTCTTTACCCTGAGCCTTGGTATGGGTGGCATGGCCATTTTCGGCAGCTATATTGACAAAAAGCACTCCTTGATGGGCGAGTCTGTCCATGTGGCTGTGTTGGACACCTTTGTGGCGCTGGTATCCGGCCTGATTATTTTCCCCGCTTGCTTTACCTACCATGTGGAGGTAGGAGCGGGCCCCAGCCTGATCTTTGAGACCCTGCCCAACGTCTTTAACCATATGCCCATGGGCAACCTGTGGGGGGCGCTGTTCTTTGTGTTTATGACCTTTGCCGCCCTGTCCACTGTGCTGGGGGTTTTTGAAAATATTCTCTCCTGCTGTATGGACCTCTTTCGCTGGAGCCGGAAGAAGGCCTGCCTGGTCAACTGTGTCCTGCTGCTGATTCTGTCTCTTCCCTGCGCCCTTGGTTTCAATCTCTTGTCCGGGGTCCATCCGTTGGGAGGAGGAAGCAACTTCCTGGACTTGGAAGACTTCCTGGTCAGCAACATTGTCCTGCCGGTGGGTTCTCTCATCTTCCTTCTCTTTGTTGTGAGCAAGCGGGGCTGGGGTTGGAAGAACTTTGTGGCGGAAGCCAACGCCGGCCAGGGGTTGAAGGTGAAAAGCTGGATGCGCGGGTACATGACCTATGTGCTGCCCTTCCTATTCCTGGCGATTTTCCTGATTGGGCTTATCTCTTATTTCAAATAAAAGCTCCCATTTTCGTTGTAGCGTAAAAAACTCTCATATCGCAAAAGCAGCTCTGTGGAATTATGTTCTACGGAGCTGCTTTTTGTGTGGGAAAAGAAGGCAAACCTTGACGGATGAAGCGAATGTGGTAAAATCAAAAGGAAATCATAAAAGCACTTGATGAAAAAAGAGAGGTGGTATTGTGATCAGTCAGATCGGAAAAGCGATCGGCTTGACGAGCCAGCCGGTGGCAGTCTTAAACCTGGACTATGTGCCCGAGGGGGCGTTGGAATTCAAAGAGGGCAGCCAGGGATGTATCATTCCCATGCTGGTCGCTGCGGCCAAGGGCCGGGTGGCCACACTGAAGAAGTCTACTGTGGGCTGCCTTGGCGGCAGAGGCGGGCTGGGATTTGAAAGGCTGGACAGAGAACCCCTCGCCACCTTTCTGTCTTCGGGAAGTCCGGATCGACCGGGGCTCTCCTATAAGGAAAGCGCGGATCTGGCGGCGGACTATATCCATGGCCTTCCGGTGGTTGCGCCGATAGGGGTGCTGACCTTTTATCCCTTAGATCAGCTGCCCGAAGGGATCACGCCTGTTTCGGTGATTTTCTTGGTCAATGCGGACCAGCTCTCCGCCCTGGTTACCCTGGCAAACTACGACCGGCCGATCCAGGACAACGTGAAGATTTCCTTTGGAGCGGGATGTGCCCAGGCTGTTCTTTTCAGCATGTATGACAGTGAAATGGGAAAGGACCAGTGTACGATTGGTCTGACCGATCCCTCCGCCCGCCTGCATTTGGACAAGGATTTATTGTCCTTTTCTATCCCCTATGGCCGATTTTTGGAAATGGAAGAAAACGTTGCAGAGAGCTTTTTGACCAAGGAGACCTGGCAGCGGATTCAGAAAAGAATTTGATGGGAGGGAGTTCCATGGATTTTTCCGCTGCCTTTGCCCGGGGAGATCGGTTCCTCATGGAGGGGGCGCTGGGAGAACGGCTGAAACGGGAATACAATTTAACGCCTTATCCCCATGTGGCACTGGCGGGGTTTTTAACCACTCCGGCAGGCCGGAAGGCCCTGGGGGCGTTATGGCTGGAATATGCCCAGATCGCCCACCGCCATGACTTTCCCTTTCTGGCCACCACGCCCACCCGACGGGCCAACCGAAGCCGGGTGGCACAAGAGGGCTTGGGCGGGGGGCTGCTCCGGGAGAGCGTCTGTTTCCTCCGCCAGGTTTTGGAGGAAACCGAAGGTCCGGCTTGGCTGGGGGGTATGGTGGGCTGCCGTGGAGATGCCTATACGGGAGAGGGCGCCCTGTCTCAGGAGGAGGCCGTTTCCTTTCACAGTTGGCAGACAAATTTGCTGGCCGAAGGTGGGGCGGATTTTCTGTATGGAGCACTTTTACCTACGCTGCCAGAGGCAACGGGCCTGGCACAGGCCATGGCGCGGACGGGGCTGCCCTATATTCTCAGTTTCACCATTGAAAAAACCGGCTGCCTCATCGACGGCACACCCATTGCCGCAGCCATAGAATGGATTGACGGCAAATCCTTCCCCGCTCCTCTCTGCTATATGAGCAACTGTGTCCATCCCTCCATTGTGCGGCAGGCCCTTTCTCAGCCCTGCAATCAAAGGCCCTGGGTGAAGAAACGCTTTTTAGGGATTCAAGGGAATACCTCTCCCCTTTCCTATGACCAGTTGGATCGTGCCACGGATCTCTTGACCTCGGACCCGGTATCCTTTGCCCGGGAAGAGGTTGGGTTGCTGGACACGGGACCTTTTCAAGTTTTTGGCGGTTGCTGCGGCACGGATGGACGGCATATGGAGCAAATTGCCAGGCTGTTGGCGCAGCGGTGATCGGTTCGATTATCTTAATTCAGAAAGAAGAGAATTTTTTGACAGCGCAGATCACACAACAAAAAGCATTTCGAGGCGGATTCTATTTCCTGGGTCTGTTGGTTTTGGCCTTGGGGATTACCATGAACACCAAGGCCGGCCTGGGGGTTTCGCCGATCATTTCCATTTCCTACTGTGTCTCTGTGATTTGGAGCCGAAATTTTGGGAATATGACGTTGGTGCTTTACTCGGTTCTGCTTCTGGTGGAGATGGTATTTCACTACCTTTTCTACCGTCGGGAACAGCGGCAGGGTGTGGAACCCAGCAGAAAGCTTTCGATGGTCCTTTTGCTGGATGCCTTTCAGTTCCCGTTGAGCCTTGTTTTCACTCGATTTTTGAATGTTTTCAGCGCCTGTATTCCAGATCTGGCAACAGATTGCGCGGGGGCTTTTTGGGGCACGCTGACAGGACGTGTTTTATTTCTCTTGGCGGCTATTGTCCTCACGGGGATCGGAGCGGCGCTGTCTCTCAGCATGCGGCTGATCCCCAACCCCGGGGACGGTATTGTGCAGGCCATCGCCGATTTTTCAGGAAAGCCCATGGGGTTTACCAAAAATTGTCTTGATATCAGCTGCGTGGCATTGGCTGCCCTCATTGGATGGGTAGTCTCTGACCATGTGGTGGGGATCGGCCTGGGGACTATTCTGTCGATGTTTGGCGTTGGCCGGGTTGTTGCGGTATTTCAGCATTTCTGCTTCCGGAAAACCGCTGTGCTGGCTGGACTGCCACTGTCTTGAAGGGACCATACGATGAAGAACAAGAGAACAGAAAAACAACGAAAAAAGATTGCGCTGGTGACACTGGCTGTTTTTTTCGCGGTAACCATTTTCATCTGCTGGCAGGTGGGAATGCCCATGGTCCGCCTGGCCTCCGACCCTGAACGCTTTCGCCAATGGCTGGAGCAGAGAAAGCTGGGAGGACTGCTGATTTACAGCGCCATGGTATTTTTCCAGGTGTTATTTGCGGTGATTCCCGGGGAGCCCTTGGAGATTGCCGGCGGCTATGCTTTTGGAGCCCTGTGGGGAACCGTGGCCTGTTTGGCGGCGGCGACCTTGGGGAGCCTTTTGGTGTTCGGTCTGGTGCGCCGGTTCGGAACCCGGCTGGTGCGGCTCTTTTTCTCCGAGGAGAAGCTCCGCTCCATCCGGTTTTTACAGAGCTCTCCCAAGCGAAATTTTTTGTTTCTAATTATTTTTATGATTCCGGGGACCCCCAAGGATCTCCTGTGCTATTTTGCGGGCCTGACAGAGATCAAATTCCCCGTGTTTCTGCTGGTTTGCTCTCTGGGGCGGATTCCCTCTGTGATCACCTCTACCATCGGCGGGGATGCGCTGGGCTCCAAAAGCTATTTGTTCGCGGGGATTGTGTTTGTGGTTACCCTTCTGATCAGCGCGGGAGGGCTGCTGTGCTACCAATGGATCTGCAAGCGCCACAACCAGACTAGGGATTCCCAAGGAAAAAAGCAGGAATGATATTGTGGTGGTTCCGGTTGCTGCCGTATCCTCCGGCGCAGATTTTACAAGACTGCGTCGGAGGATTTTTTGATTTTTGCTTCAGGGCTGGTCATAGCCGGATGTTTTATGGTATAATTCAATCAATCTGCCCTTGACCTGGAAAAAGCGTATGGAGGGCGTGAAAAAGAATTTGCTGGAGGTCCTTATGGATCATACATTAGAAAAAATTCTGGCCCGGGTGCAAAAGCCCGGCCGTTACGTGGGCGGCGAGTATAACGCTGTTCAGAAGAACAAGGAAGAGGTGGACTGCCGGTTTGCCTTTTGCTTCCCAGACACCTATGAAATCGGCATGTCTAACTTTGGCCTGCGGATTCTCTATGGGGTGATGAATGAAATGGATGGGGTCTGGTGCGAACGGGTCTTTGCTCCCTGGGGAGATATGGAGGAAGAGATGCGCAAGGAAGGCCTTCCTCTCTATGCTCTGGAAAGCGGCGACCCGGTGGCGGACTTCGATCTTATCGGCTTCTCTCTGGGCTATGAGATGGCCTATACTAACGTGCTGAATATGCTGAACCTGGCGGGGCTTCCCCTGCGTGCCAAGGATCGTCCGGGCTTAACGCCCCTGGTGGTGGCCGGAGGCACCAGCATGTATAACCCCGAACCGCTGGCCCCCTTTGTGGATATTGTCTCCCTGGGAGAGGGAGAAGACGTGACCGTGGAGCTGATTCAGCTCTATCGGAAGGCAAAACGGGAGGGGTGGTCCAAGCAGCAGATGCTGCTGGCGGCGGCTCAGATTCCCGGGCTGTATATTCCCTCCCTCTATGATGTTACCTATCGGGAGGATGGACAGATTGCGGCCATTACCCCCAAGGAGGGGGCGCCGGAACGGGTCACCAAGCGGATTGTGACGGACATGGATCAATCCTATTATCCCACAAAGACCATCGTCCCCTCCACCGAGGTGACCCAGGACCGGATTACCCTGGAACTCTTCCGGGGCTGTATCCGGGGCTGTCGGTTTTGCCAGGCGGGGTTTGTCTATCGCCCGGTGCGGAATCGAAACCACGACCTGCTGGTGAAACAGGGCATTGAGGCCTGCCAGAATTCCGGCTACCAGGATATGACCTTGATGAGTCTTTCTTCCAGCGATTATCCGGACTTGCTCCCCCTGTGCGATGGATTGCTGGAGTGGTGTGAGCCCCATAAGGTGAACCTGGCCCTCCCCTCTTTACGGGCGGATAATTTCTCCATGAATTTGATGGAAAAGCTCCAGCGGGGCGGCCGGAAGAGCGGCCTGACCTTTGCCCCAGAGGCTGGGTCCCAGCGGCTGCGGGACGCCATCAACAAGAACGTCACTGAGGAAGACCTTCTGAGCTCCTGCCGCACGGCCTTTGCCGGGGGGTGGAGCAGTGTGAAGCTCTACTTTATGCTGGGACTGCCCACGGAGACCGACGAGGACGTGCTGGGGATTGCAGACCTGGCCACCAAGGTCTATCATGTCTGGCGAAATAACACCCCAAACCGCTCCCGGGGAGTGCGGATCACGGTATCTACCTCCTGTTTTGTGCCCAAGTCCCACACCCCCTTTCAGTGGGAGGCCCAGAACACCAGGGAGGAATACCTGCGAAAGGTCACCCTTCTCCGGGAGCATATGCGGAATAAATCCATCACCTATAACTGGCACGACCCGGAGACCAGCTTCCTGGAGGCGGCCCTCTCCCGGGGAGACCGCCGGATGGCCGACGTATTAGAGGAGGCCTGGAAGCACGGCGCCAAGTTTGATTCCTGGAGTGAGTATTTTAGCTTGGAAACTTGGCTGAATGCCTTTGCGGCCTGTGGCCTCTCCCCTGCTTTCTACGCCAACCGGGAGCGGGACAAGGACGAGATCCTTCCTTGGAGGATCATTTCCGATGGGGTGAAGGAGAGCTATCTCTGGAAGGAGCGGGAGACGGCCTACCAAGGCCTGATCACCCCCGACTGCCGGGTGAAATGCTCCGGCTGCGGCGCCAATCGGCTGTGTGAGGGAGGGATCTGCCATGTCTGATCAGAGAATCCTGTTTGCCAAGTATGGCACTGCCAAGTACATCTCCCACCTGGACCTGATGCACACCATGGAGCGGGCGTTCCTGCGGGCTGGGATCACCATTCGCCACACGGCGGGGTTCCATCCCCACCCTTATGTGTCCATTCCCCTGCCCTTGCCTCTGGGCTTTTCCAGCCGGTGTGAGATCATGGAGTTTGGCCTGGTTTCGGGCAGTACGGTGGAGGAACTGCCAGCGCAGATGAATCGGGTTCTTCCCGCCGGTATTGAGGTTTTGACCTGTTATGAGGAAGGACTTCCCTTCCGAAAGCTGGCCTATGTCCGGTATCATATTACCTTAGAGTTTGACGGCCACTTGGCCCAGGAAGCGGCGGAAGCCTTTCGGGAGCTGACCAGCCGGGAGAGCTTTGTAGTGAAGAAGCGGAGCAAGAAGGCCAAGAGCGGCTTTACCGAGGTGGATATTATCCCCTTGGTGGAGGCAGTGGAAGAGATCCGGGCCCAGGGAGATACCCTTCACCTCATCCTACTGCTCAAAGCTCAAAACCCGGGCCTGAACCCCGATGTGCTCTTACAGGGATTCCGGGGGGAATATCCGGCGTTTCCCATCGTCTATTCCGCCTGTGACCGTCAGGAAATTTTGGACGAAGAAAAAAGGGTATACCGATAAAATTGTGGTAAGTGCTCGCAAGAAGAAGGCGGTGCTGCCCTGGGAAACACGGAGTATCCAGCCTTTGGGCCAGCATAAGGTAAAAAAACAGCCTCTGGCTTGTGCCAGAGGCTGTTTTTCGTAAAAGCTACATTTCCAATCGAACGACCCCCGGCTGTTCTTTGAGCAAGGCCATGGAGGAGATATCCCCCCGCAGAGCCTGATCGGATTCCAGGTCCATGCGGACGGCCAAGACATCGGGGCGGCCGGAGGGAAATTCCTTGACATCCCGAACGTTCCAGCCAATTTCGTGGATGAAACGGATGGCGTCGCCCAACCCTATGTCTCGGCGAACCTCCAAATAGAGGGCGGTGCTGGTGGGAACCTTTAAGTATTTGGTGTCTACCACGTTGACCAGCAGGAGGATGAAGATGAGGATCACATACATCACCAGGGCACATTCATAGAAACCCACGCCCACAGCCAGGCCCATACAGGCGGTGGCCCAGAGGGTTGCGGCAGTGGTGAGGCCCTTGATTTGATTGCTGCGGGTGACAATGATGGTGCCGGCCCCCAGAAAACCGATGCCACTGATCACCTGGGCGCTGAGCCGGGCCGGGTCCCCCACCCCGTAGCTGGAATACATAAACTGGCTGACCAGCATGGTAGAAGCTGCCCCCACGCACAGCAGCATATGGGTGCGCAGGCCGGCTGCCCGCTGACGTATCCCACGCTCAAACCCAATGGTGCCCCCAAAGGCCATGGCCAGCAGCAGCCGGACACAGAGGGAGAGCAGATTGAGATCTCTCAGGTTGCCAACCAGGTCCAGTTGAATCATGATCCCATCTCCTTTCTATCACATTGACCTTCGGATCAAATCGGGATTGATTTCACAGATATGTATTATATTGCCATGGTTTTATGGAGATGTCAAACATTATCATTGCTTTTTCCCATGGGATAGGATATACTATCCATATTCATCCAATTTCTTAGCGCGTTACAGACTGAAAGGAGTATCTCATGTCAGATAGTCAGGCGAAAAAAACGCTGCCCCGGATGCTAATCAGCTTGCTGGTTACGCTTATCATTGGCGGAGTGTGGTTCTATATTTCTCTGCCCGCCATCAACCTGCACAATACCAAGTTTTACAGCTTTGTTTTTATCCTGTTGCTGGTATACATTTTGGTATTTATGATCGTTTTGGGTGTGGACACTGGAGACCAGGGAATCCGGCTGAAGGATTACCTTTCCTTTGCCAAGAACCAGTGCAAGGCCGTGGTTCTGGTGGTCCTTGTTCTGGCGGCAATTTTTGTGGTGGGCCAGATCATTTCTGCCCCCCTTCTCCGGGCTGGAGCTTACCATGACCTCTTAGAGGTTGGCACCGGTGATTTTGCCGAGGATATTAAGCCCGTTTCTTATGATGAAATCCCTATGCTGGACGAGGCCTCAGCCGGTGTGCTGGGGGATCGAAAGCTGGGTGAGCTGTCTGACATGGTCAGCCAGTTTAAGGTTTCCGATGATTACGCGCAGATTAACTATCAGGGCCGTCCTGTCCGGGTGGCTTCCCTGGAATACGGTGACTTCTTTAAGTGGATCCTGAATACCAAGAGCGGCCTGCCCGCCTATATCACGGTGGACATGGTCACCCAGGAGGCCAACGTGGTCCGCCTTTCCGACCTGGGCATGGATGGGATGCGGTATTCTCCCTCAGAATATTTTAACCGGGATCTGAACCGGTTCCTTCGCTTCCATTACCCCACCTATATGTTCAGCTCCGCCCACCTAGAAATTGATGATGAGGGCCAGCCTTGGTGGGTCTGCCCCAGAGAGACCCGGACCATTGGCCTCTTCGGCGGCGCGGATATCATCGGGGCGGTGTTGCTCAACGCCAGCACTGGTGAGCACGCCTACTATAACACAGAGGAGATTCCCACCTGGGTGGACCGGGTCTATATTGCAAGCCTGATTACCCAGCAGTATGACTATTACGGCACCTATATTAACGGCTTTATTAACTCTCTCCTCGGACAGAAGGACGTTACTGTCACCACGGAAAACTTCAACTATCTGGCTATGAACGACGACGTGTATATGTACACCGGTATCACCTCGGCCAGCAGCGACCAGTCCAACATCGGCTTCCTGCTGTCCAACCAGCGAACCAAGGAGACCACGTATTACCCAGCCCCCGGCGCCATTGAGAGCTCGGCCCAGCGCTCGGCAGAAGGTATCGTGCAGGACTTGGGCTATATGTCCACCTTCCCCCTGCTACTGAACATTGGGGGCCAGCCCACCTACTTTATGTCGTTGAAAGACAGCTCCGAGCTGGTGAAAATGTACGCCATGGTCAACGTCTCTCAGTATCAAATTGTGGGCCAGGGCGTCACGGTGGCGGCCTGTGAGAGCGATTATATCTCCCAGCTCCAGCAGCGCAATATCCCGGTGAGCAGTGAAAACGCCCAGGAAATCCTGGAGCAGACCAAGGTGGAGGGCACCATCGCGGAGATCCGCACGGCGGTGCTGGGCGGAGACTCCTGGTACTATATCCGCCTGGAGGGCGCGGATACCTTCTATGCTATGGCTGCTTCCGCCGACCGCAACGTGGTGATCCTCAATGTGGGGGATGCCGTGAGCATACAGATTGCCCCCGACGACGCGGCCAACGCGATTGTCAATGCCATCTCTATCTCCAAGGGAGATACTAAACCGGACCCGGTGGAGACAGAGCAGCCCACAGAACCGGCAGCGCCGGAGGCGAATCCATCAGACGCCCCTGAAGCGTAACAGAATATCCCAAAGGACGCCGCACAAACCTTTGTGCGGCGTCCTTTTCTGCTATTTTTGCAGGGGACTGCCGGCTCGGTTCAGTTCCTTTTGAAACCGCAGAGCCACTGGCACGGTAATCGCGGAAGAGAGCAGGTCCGCGACTGGCTGGGCGAAGAGAACACCTGACAAGTGCCAGAATATGGGGAGGAGTAGGATTGCGGGGAGGAAGCAGAACCCTTGCCGGCAGGCACCCAAAAGAAAGCCCAGCCTGGCCTTTCCAAGGGAAAGAAAAAGAGAGGAATACACCGTGCAGAACCCAAAACAGAAAAAGGCGATTCCATTGGCACGCAGAGCAGTGATCCCCACCCGGATCATTTCTCCATCACTCTGAGTAAACTGGGCCATGAGCACAGGGGCAAGCAGAGCAGCGCCCAAACCAAAGAGCAGGCAGGCGACGGTGGACCAGAGAAGGGAGAGCCGGACGGCTTGCCGCAGCCGGTTAAAGTTGCCGGCTCCGTAGCTATAGCCGGCAAGGGGCTGGAGCCCCTTTAAGAACCCAAACACCATCAGGCTTCCAATGGACATGATTTTTGTCACAACGCCCATAGCGGCCAGGGCGGAGTCACCATACTCCCCTGCCTTTCCATTGAGCATGGCCATGGAGAGGCTGGTTAAAAGCTGAAAAACCAAGGTCGGCACGCCGATTTTCAAAATTTCTGAGAGAATTTCCCGAGAAAACCGGCAGTCCCGCAGACGAAAGTGAAATACGCTTTTTTTGCTTCGAATATAGCCGAGATAAAGCAGGGTGGAAAACAGTTGTGAGACCGCCGTCGCAATGGCCGCGCCGGAAATCCCCCAGTGGAGACAGTAGATACAGATCGGGTCCAGCAGAACATTCAGGGCAGCGCCGGAGATCAGGACCTTCATGGTGGTTTTTGCGGCCCCCTCGCTGGAGACCACATTATTCATGGTGACGTTAAACACGTTGCAGAGAGAGAAGGGCAAATAGATGCTGGTATAGGTTACGGCATAGGGCAAAACCTGTTCTCCAGCTCCCAGCAGGCGCAGCAGTGGGCGAAGAAAGAGCAGGCAGCAAAGGATCACCAGAGCGCCGGTGATCAGGCTTCCGGATAGGGCGGTACTGGCCACTTGGTCGGCCCTTTCCCGGTCTTCCCGGCCCAGCAGCCTGGAAAGATAGGACGCCGCGCCGTTTCCGAAAAGCAGCCCCAGCCCCACAACAGCTTGACCAAGGGGATAGACCACCGAGACGGCGCCCACAGAAAGGGTTCCCAATCCACCCACAAAATAAGTATCCGCCAGATGATAGAGGGCGTTGATGAGCATACCAAGCATGGTAGGCAGTCCCAAGGCCAAGAGAGCCTTTGGGACGGGGGTTTGATCCAAAAGATGGATTCGTTGGTTGTTTTGCTTCATGGTAGATTCTCCTTTCCCTTGACAGGGGACACAAAGTAGGATACTATAATTTATAGCACTCGAACACTGTGGAATAATACTATAAATTATAGTAAATGTCAAGAGAAAGGAAGAATCTATGGCAACGATTGATCTGATTGTGCTGGGGATGGTAAAGCAGCAGCCTCTTAGCGCCTATGACATTCAAAAGCTGGTGGAGTACCGCAATATTTCCAAGTGGGTGAAAATCAGCACACCCTCCATCTATAAAAAGGTGATCCAGTTGGAAGAAAAGGGCTATCTGAAAGGTACCGTTATGAAAACCGGAACTATGTCTGAAAAGGTGGTCTATACCCTGACGGAGGAGGGGGAGGAAGCTTTTCAGGAGCTTATGCGGAAGATCGCATCCCAGCCGATCCGTTTTTTCCTTGATTTCAATGCAGTGATTGTGAATCTGGACGGCCTTTCATTGGAGAAACAGAGGGTTTGCCTGGCGAGCATTGAGGAAAACATCAAAACTCTGAAAGGATATCTTGAGGAAAATCTTCGGGAGAAAGAGAACTTGCCGGAGATCCCCGAAACTGGTATGGCTGTGTTGCGGCAGCAGCTGATCCTGGCCCAGGCCATTGAGACTTGGATCGAATCCTTAAGAAAGTAATTGGCGCCAACAAAAACAAACGCCATAAAAAGATAGCAGGAATTCAGCGTCCTGTATCTTTTCATGGCAGAGGTCCAATCAAAAACGATATGATGAGAAAATAAGGGAACCATTAAAACCCATTGGCGACAAGGATTAAAAAGAAGAAACCCAATAGCAGGAGGGTTGCGATGCTTGCGAGAAGGTTTAAGACTTTTCCTGTTTTTTCTTTCAGGCATTTTTGAAACAGGGCGAACAGCAGGAGTCCCACAACGCCGCCTGCTGTGTTTGTAATCAGATCGGTGATATCCGAGGCACCGATGGCAAAAAGATATTGGACAACCTCATAGAACAAGCTGAGGCCAAAAACAGGAAGCACTTTTTGGGGAAAGGACCAGTCAGGTTTCAGCATGCCCAGATAAAGCCCCACGGGAATAAAGACGATCAGGTTGTTGAAAATCTCATCCGGGTTGATGGTTCCGTTGGTCACCACAGAGGCCCCGAAGGGGATGAGGTTGATAGAACGGAAGTGCCCTAGGTCGGCGAAAGAAAATTGGGTTTTTAAGAGGATAATCCACGTTAAAAGAATTAGGTAAATGACGGACAGGATCAGGGTCGTCCTTTGCGTTTTTTTCATGACATGCTCTCCTTCCTTTTTCTTTTATGATAGCCGACGATCCTTAAAAAAGGAGAAAGAATTTCTTAAATCTTTCTTGCCCCCTTTCGTGAGGAGAGAAGAACCGATCCCTCCCGGCTTGGCCGGAGGGATCGGTTCTTCCTTGAGATTCAAAACCTTTGGAAACAGGGGGTCATTCCTCCATGGTCTGTTTCTGGGCCAGGACCAAGGCGGCATATTCCCCGTTCTGGGCCATAAGGGCCTCGTGGCTCCCCTGCTCTAAGATTTGCGCCCGATTGATCACCGCGATGCGGTCGGCGTTTCGGATGGTGGAAAGGCGGTGGGCGATGATGATGGAGGTTCTCCCCTCGCACAGCCGGTCAAACGAGGTTTGAATCCTGGCTTCGGTGACACTGTCCAGGGCGCTGGTGGCCTCATCAAGAATGACGATGGGCGGGTTTTTCAGAAAAACCCGGGCGATGCTGATCCGCTGCTTCTGGCCGCCGGAGAGCATCACGCCTCGCTCGCCCACATAGGTGTGATAGCCCTTTGGCATGGCCATGATATCGTCGTGGATCTCTGCCCGGCGGGCGGCCAGAACCACCTCTTCGTCTGTGGCGTCCGGCCGGCCGTAGCGGATATTCTCTAACACGCTGTCGGCAAAGAGGAAGACCTCTTGCTGGACAATTCCAATTTGCCGCCGGAGGGAGCTTTGGGTTACCTGACGGACGTCCTGGCCGTCAATTCGCACGGCGCCTTGGGTCACGTCGTAAAAGCGGGGAATTAGCTGGCAAAGGGTGGTTTTGCCTCCGCCGGAGGGGCCCACAAAGGCGAATTTTTCTCCGGCCTTGATGTCCAGTTGAATGTCGTGGAGGACCTCTGTCTTGTCGTTGTATCGGAAAGAGACATGATCAAAGGAAACTTCGCCGCGGACTGTGCTCATTTCCAGGGCGTCCGGGGCGTCTTGGATGTCAGGCTCCAGGCGCATCAGCTCCAAAAACCGGCTGAACCCCGCCGAGCCCTGCATAAACTGTTCCACAAAGTTCACCAGCTTTTTCACCGGTGTGGTGAAGGTGGTAATGTATAAGGTGAAGGCCACCAGGTCCGCATAATTTACGGTGTCCTTCATCATAAAATAGCCCCCTGCTCCAATGACCATCACAGGCATGATGGACAGGCTGAACTCCATGCCTCCCTGGAAAGTGGCCATGGTTTTATAGTAGGTGCTCTTGGCCTGCACAAAAAGGTGATTCATGGCGCCGAACTTTTCCTTTTCCGTCTCTTCGTTTTGGAAGGCTTTGGCAGTTCTCATGCCGGAAATCCCGGACTCAATGGCGGCGTTGATCTCTGCTGTCTGTGCCTTCAGTTTCAGATTGGCCCGGCGCATTTTTCTGCGCTGGTAGATGGTGAAAAGCAGGAAAAACGGGACGATGGAGAAGGAGATGACCGCCAGTCTCCATTCGATGGTACACATGATACAGAAGGCCCCCACCAGGGTCACCGAGGAGATGAACAGGTCCTCCGGGCCGTGGTGGGCCAGCTCTGTGATCTCAAAAAGATCGTTGGTCACCCTGGACATCAGGACACCGGTGCGGTTTTTGTCAAAAAAGCGGAAGCTCAAGCTCTCCATGTGCCCATAGAGATCCCGTCGCAAATCGGCTTCCACCCGAACGCCAAAGACATGCCCCCAATAGGAGACGACGAAATACAGCAAGCCTTTGCAGACATAGGCCACGGCGAAAAAGAGGATCACCAGGAAAAAGGCGTGATACGCCCGATTGGGCAAAAGGATATTCAATGCGGAACGGGAGAGATAAGGAAAGGCCAGGTCGATCAAGCAGATGATAAGGGCGCAAAACATATCCAGGAAAAAGAGATGCTTGTGCGGCCCGTAATAGGAGAGAAAGATCCTAAGAGGATGGCTGATTTGATAGTATGCGACGCTTCGTTTCATGGACGGACCTCCTGGAAAATCATCCAGGCCCCAAGGGCCTGATACTATGATTCCATAAAAACAAGGTTTTTATGGAATCAGCAACGCGAACGCGTTGCTCTTTTCAGCGGCTTTGCCGCTGAAAAGACGTCTCATACATCATTTTTTATCGAATGATAGTATGAAAGGCTATCCCCTATTATATCGTCCCTGGAAAAACCTTGCAAGGCGCGTGGGAGAGATGTTTTTCCGGGGGGCCGCTGTTTTTATTGACAATTCTGTGAGGATATTGTACAATTCAGATTGTCCGAATTCTAACAATATTGAGGAGGATCTTCATGGAATGTGCCTTTGAAAAGGTGTCCAGTCTGTTTGATGACGGGGAAGAATTCCAGACGGAAAAGGTTTCCCGAAACGGGTATCAGTTAAAGCTCTTGGCCTGTATTGTGAACCAACTCCATCGGATCGCCATCGGTATGCCAATCGAGGAAATTCCGGGAGGCATGCCGATCTCTCAGCTTTCTACCCTTGGCTATCTCTATTTCACGCGGAAGGGAGACATTTATCAGCGGGACTTGGAGTCCTTTTTTAAGCTCCGGCGGTCCACGGTGAGCAGTCAGTTGGATACCCTGGAAAAACGGGGACTGATCCAACGGGTGGCAGTTCCCCACGACGCACGGTTGAAAAAATTAGTTCTGACAGAAAAGGGGGTTAGGATCGGCGATCAGGTTCTTCAGAATCTGGGGCAGGTAAACACGCTGCTGATTCGTGGGCTCAACCAGGAAGAGGTCACGGTTCTGACAGAGCTTTTGGAGAAATTAGAAAAGAATTTAAGTCAGACGGCGCTATAAGCGACAGAGGCCGTCTATGGAATGTAATTGATCCCCGGAGGTATTCCAATGAAACAACGTATATTTAGCTTCCTTCTGGCCCTTGGCTGTGTCTTCGCCCTTTCCGCCTGCGGCCAGGAGGAGGAACCAGAGACAGAGTCTGAAGCGACGGCGGTAGAAATTACCAAGGTGGAGCGGGGCTCGATTTCCGCAGAGAGTAGCGTTTCCGGCCAGGTGGTTTCCGGAAAGCAGGAGTCCGTTTTTGTGGCGCTCTCGGCCCGCTGCACCAAAGTCTATGTGGAGGCCGGCGACACAGTTTCCGCCGGACAGACCATCTGTACAGTGGATATCGCCGCCACCATGGCCAACTATAAAACAGCCCAGATGAGCTATGCCAACGCCCAGAAAAGCTATGCGGACCAGTCCGCGGTGCTGTCTCAGCAAGTGGCCCAAGCGGAGAAAAACCTCAGTGACACCCAAGCCCTTTTCGAGATGGGCGCGGCTTCCCAGTTGGAAGTAGACACCGCGAAGCTCCAACTGGACAATGCCCGGGCCAGCATGAACTCCGCTTTGGACCAGCTTCAGGTGGGAATGCAGAATTACAAAGCGACCATGGAGCAGCTGGAAGCGTCTCTGGCGAATATCAACAGCAATGGAAACGTGGTGGCACCCATTTCCGGCAACATTGTCTCCCTCTCCGCCACTGAGAATGGCTTTCTCTCCCCGGGGGCGCCGGTGGCAACCATCGATTCCACCTCGGATATGGAGATCCAAGTGGGTGTATCTGAAGCCTTGGTGGGGAAACTGCGGACGGGAGGCAACGTGTCGGTGCGGGTAGACTCGGCCAACAAGGAGTTTCAGGGAACCATCGCCTCCATCGACAAAGGGGCCAATGCCAGCACCCATCTTTATGGGGTTTCCATCAAGGTCCCCGCCGGCTATACCAACGGTTTGCTCTCCGGCATGTTCGCCGATGTAGTTTTTTATACCGATACCCAGCGTGACGTGGTCATTGTACCCACAGAGGCCATCCAAACGGGCATTGACGGCTCCTATGTCTATATCCTGGACAGTGAAAACATTGCCCACCGGGTGCCGGTGGAAACCGGCCTTGTGGGGGATGGCGAGACAGAGATCACCTCCGGCCTGTCCGGGGGCGAGACGTTGGTGACCGTGGGCCAGTTCTATCTCTCTGAGGGCGCCCAGGCCCGGGTGGTAACCCCCGAGGTGAAGCCATGAAAATAGCCTCGTTCTGTATCAAGCATAAGGTGACCACCGTTCTGGCCTTCCTCCTCATTGCGGTTTTTGGCGTGGTGTTCTACTCTAATTTGAAGCTCTCTCTGATGCCGAATATGGAGTTCCCTGCCGCCTATGTTCTGTGTACCTATCCCGGCGCCGGGCCGGAAGACGTGGAGGAGCTGGTGACCCGGCCCTTGGAATCCTGTGTGTCCACCCTGTCCGGCGTGGATACCATTTCCTCCAATTCCTCGGAAAACGTCAGCATGGTGATGATCACCTATGAGGACGGCACCGATGTGGACAACGCGGCCATTAAGCTGCGGGAAAAATTTGACGCTTTGACGCTGCCGGATGGGTGCAGCGACCCGGTGATCTATAACTTTAATGTGAACGACATGATGCCTGTGGCGATTGTCGCCCTCAGCGGCGAGGACCTCAGCCAGCTTCAGCGTCTGGCGGAAGACAAAGTGGGTCCGGCGTTGGAGCGTTTGGAGGGGGTTGCCTCCGCAGACGTCATGGGCGGGATCGACAGCCAAATTACGGTGGAGGTCAACACGACGGCGCTGACCGGCTATGGCCTGACCCTCACCGACATCTCCAACTATTTGGCGGCGGCCAATGTCCTCTACCCCGGCGGTGACGTTCAGAACGGGACCAATGTTCTTACCGTGACCACCGATGGCAAGTTCCAGTCTGTGGACGATGTGGCCAACACCGTGATTTTCCTACCCAAAGGTGGCTCTGTGCGGCTAAGTGAAATCGCCAATGTCTATTTTGAGTCCTCTCTGGAGGACAGCGCCGCCAAGATCGGCGACGAGAACTGTGTTATCCTCTCGGTGAACAAACGCTCCGGCTCCAATGAGGTGGAGATTTCCCAGAGGATCTTAAACACCTTGGAAGAGTTGAAGAGCGAAAACCCCAGCATGGAATACCTGGTGCCCTATGAGGCCAGTGAGTATATCCTGCAGGTGGCAAACAACGCCATTCAGAATATTTTGATGGGCGTTGTCCTGTCTGCTGTGGTGGTCTTCTTCTTCCTGCGCCGCCCAGGGGCCACTGTGACCATCTCCCTGTCTATGCCCTTCTGTGTGCTGACGGTTTTTCTCTTGATGAACTTCTCCGGCACAACCCTAAATATGATGAGCTTAGGCGGTGTTGCCATGTGTATCGGGATGGTGGTGGATAACTCCATTGTGGTGCTGGAGAATATCTACCGCTATGCTGGTGACGGCCACAGCCGGTATGACAGCTGCGTGCTGGGAACCTCAGAGGTGTTTAACTCCATTACCGCCTCCAGCTTGACCACCATTGCGGTTTTTCTGCCCATCGGTCTCAGCGGCGGAATGACCGGCATGATGTTCCTGGACTTTTCCCTCACCGTGGTGTTTTTGATTTTGTCCTCTCTGCTGATCGCCCTGACCCTGGTTCCGCTGATGTGCTACTTCCTGCTGGATGAGAACGCTGTGCGGCTTCAAAAGCTGCAAGGGGCGAACAAGGTGACGAAATGGACGCATCTGCTGGAAAAGCTATCTCAAAAGTACCGGTCTTTGCTGGCCTATTTCCTCCGCCGGCGGCTGGCGGCCTGCGTGGTCTCCGTGGTGATGGTGGTGGTCTTTCTGGCAAGCTGCCTGAGCACGAACATGGTGCTGCTGCCGGAAATGGACCAAGGTATGGTGAGCATCACTGTGGATATGCCAACGGGAACCGAGATGGAAGACACCATGTCCTATGGCGACAGGGTCATGGAAATTGTCGAGGAGAATTGCCCGGAGCTGGATAATATGTACATGACAGTGGGCGGTGGCATGTCCATGGGCGGTTCCGGTGGGGAGTCGGCTTCTATCACCGCGAACCTGGTGGGGCGCGGGGACCGAAGCCGGTCGAGCAAAGAGGTGGCCAATGACCTGAAGCCCTTGGTGCGCGACATTGCCGGCTGCGAGATCACCATCAGCGATTCCAGTATGATGGCGAGTATGACCGGCGGCAATGACATTCAAGTGAATATCAGCGGCTCGGATTATGATGTACTGACCCAGATCGCCACGGACCTCACCGAGCAGATCGCCAGTTTGGAGGATGCCACGGAAGTGACCAATTCCCTGGAAAACACGATCCCGGCGGTCTCCGTGTCGGTCAATCGTTCGGCTGCGGCCCAATATGGTTTGACTACGGCCACCATTGGCACAGCGGTGAGAAACGAGCTGACCGGTTCAACGGCTACCACGGTGACCCTGGACGGCGATGATCTGGATGTGGTGGTTCAGGGCAGCGGCGCCAGCGCGGAAAGTCTGGACGCCCTGCGCTCTATGCCACTGGCCACACCCACTGGCGGGACCGTTCCCCTTTCCGCCGTGGCAAACGTAGCGGTGGAGCTGAGCCCCCAGACCATTACCCGGACGGACCAATCCCGGCAGGTGGAGGTGACGGGAGATACCATCAGTGGAGATACCAACGCCATGAATCAGGCGGTCCAAGCTGTTTTGGACGGCTATACCATGCCCGAGGGCTACCGTGCCGAGATCAGCAGCGCCTATACGGAGATGATGGATAACTTCCAAACCCTGATGCTGGCCATGCTGGTGGCAGTCTGTTTGGTTTATTTCATCCTGGCAGCACAGTTTGAGTCCTTTATTATGCCGGTGATGGTGATGCTCATCCTGCCGATTGCCCTGTCCGGCGCTCTCTTTGGCCTGCCTCTGACGAGGATGGATCTGTCCATGGTGGTTTTGCTGGCCCTGATTATGCTGGTGGGTACCGTGGTCAACTCCTCCATTGTCCTGGTGGACTACATCAACATTCGCCGGGCCCGGGGCCAGGAAAAGGACGAGGCGATCATGGAGGCCTGTCCTCTCCGTGTGCGGCCCATCATGATGACCACGCTGACCACGGTCCTGGCGCTGATCCCCATGGCAGTGGGCTCAGGGGAAGGCAATGAGATGCTCCAGCCCATGGGCGTGGTGATGATCAGCGGCATGGTGATTGCGACGGTAGTTACCCTGCTCTTCACCCCGGTCTACTATTCCCTGCTGGATAGCCTTTCGGAGCGGATTGGAAAGCCCTTCCAGGCGCGCAGAAACCGCAAGACGGAAAAGCTGCTGGCCCAGATTGCTGAGGCGGAAAGCGCGACTTCCTCGGTGGGAAGCTCTGAGACTTGAGCCTGTGATCAAAGAAACAGAAAAGTGCCCCGTCCCAAATTCAAAATTGGGACGGGGCGCTTTTTAGGAAACAAAAGCGTTTGGGTCAATAGAAGGTTGCCACGTCTTGTTCCGGCGCTGTGCCGGGTTCCAGAGAGAGAACGTTCAGAATGGGGCCCTTCTTGTTATAGACCCGGTTGTGTTTGATGCTGACCTTAGCCGTAAGTTCCACCCACTGCTGGTCCTGCAGGAGCTTGGGGTCGTAGCCTGTGGCCAGAAGGCCGGCGAAGGTGATATCCTCCACGCAGCAGGTCATGATCCGGCGGCCAAAGATGAAGCTGCCGGCGGGCAGTTTGTCCCGGGCCATGGTGAAGCCGCCAATTTTCAGCGTTTTCCCTTTGTACTTGTCAGGCTCTTCCGAGATATCCTGATACCAAATGGCATAGTCCTCAGGGGTGATAGTCACCACGGGGGCGTCCAGGTCAAAGGGAAGCTCATCGGGGGTGTCGTCATAGTAGACCTCGCCGGTGAGATCCTCATAGGCAATGTTGGTCCGGCGGCTGACAGCCCGGATGATCTTGTGGATCTCTACCTTGTCGATCTGGTCGTTGGCCCGGTTCAGGACCACCATTTCGCAGCTTTTCAGTTTGTCCACCACCAGGCCGCGCATGTTGGCGTTATAGGTCAGAAAGGTCTGGGCGTGGGCGAACATGAACTCCTGGTAGACAATCCAGGCCTCCGGCATATTTTGGTAGAGCTGGTCCAGCATCCACATGCCGTTGTACTCAATGATGACTCGCTCCACGGCGTGCTTTTTCTGGAGGCGCTCCAGGTTGGTGGGGGTCAGCTCTGAGGCGTCCTCCAAAACCTCAATGAAGACGTTTTTCCCGGAGAAGGTGGAGGGATCATACTCCTCCTCCCCTTCCTCGCAGAGCAGCAGAAGGGTGCTCTCGCCGTTGTTAAACCGAACGTCTTCCAGGGTTTCCTGAATGAATTTGGTTTTACCTGCGTCCAGAAAACCGGTAAACAGGTAAACAGGGATTTCTTCCATCATAATTTGCGATCCTCTTTTGCTCAGTGGAGGCAGAACAGGTGGTCCAGTTCATGTTCCTTCAGCTCAGAACCGATGACGCACAGGCGGCCGGTAAAGCTGGCGGGACCACGGCGGACATCCTGCTCACCGGGGACATAGTCGAAGTGAATCCAGGTGCCGTCGGTGCAGGGAACGATGCCCTTGGCGCGGAGCACCACGCCGTAGTGGGCTTCGTCGTTCAGCGCGGTCAGAGCACCGGTAATCTCCTCTTCGGTGTACTTGCGAGGCGTCTCGGCACCCCAACTGATGAAGATCTCATCCGCGTCGTGGTCATGGCCGCAGGAGCAGGTGCCGTCATGGTGATGGTGCTCATGGTCATGATCGTGGTGGTGTTCGTGCTCGTCGTGGTCATGATGGTGGTGTTCCTCGTGGTCATGGTCGTGGTGGTGCTCGTGTTCCTCGTGGTCATGGTCGTGGTGGTGCTCGTGTTCCTCGTGGTCATGGTCGTGGTGGTGCTCATGCTCGTCGTGATCATGATGGTGATGATGCTCATGGTCATGATCATGGTGATGATGGGCTTCGTCGTGGGCAGCCTGCTCGGCGGCCAGACGGGCCAGTTCCTCTTTCAGGGTGTCCTTGTTCTCCATGGTTTCCAGGATCAGCTTACCGTCCAGCTCTTCCCAGGGAGTGGTGATGATGGGGGCGTTGGCGTTGTGTTCCCGCAGCAGGGCGACGGTGTCTAGCAGCTTCTTTTCACTCATCCCGCCGGTGCGGCTGAGGACGATGGCGGCGGCGTGCTCAATCTGGTTGTTGTAGAACTCACCAAAGTTCTTCATATAGATTTTGCACTTGGTGGCGTCCGCCACGGTGACGAAGGCGTTGAGCTGGATCTCATGGTTGCCCAGACGCTGGACAGCGCCGATGACGTCGGAAAGCTTTCCGACGCCGGAGGGCTCAATGATAACCCGGTCAGGGTGGAACTGGAACAGGACCTGCTCCAGGGCCTGGCCAAAGTCACCCACCAAGCTGCAGCAGATACAGCCGGAGTTCATTTCGGTGATCTCTACCCCGGCGTCCTGCAGGAAGCCCCCGTCGATGCCGATCTCGCCGAACTCGTTTTCGATAAGCACCAGCTTTTCGCCCTGGTAGGCTTCCTGGATCAGCTTTTTAATCAGCGTGGTTTTACCAGCGCCCAGAAAACCGGAAAAAATATCAATCTTAGTCATAGTAGGTTCCTCCTCTTAGGATTCATCGGATGTTTATTTTGGAACGAATGGATGATACTGGCTGCCCTGCCGGACCTGATCCCGGGCAAAGGCGGCGCGGATCGCGTTGAGAACTTGTTTCTTATTGGCGCTCCACAAAGGGGCCAACAGGTCTTTCTTTGGGCCGTCTCCGGTGAGACGGTGGACGACCAGATCCGGCGGAAGGACCGCCAGACAGGCTTCCAGGATGTGGATATATTCCTCTTGGGTGAGGACAGGCACCTTGCCCTCCCGATAGTCCTGGGCCAGGTCGGTTCCTTCCAGAACGTGAAGAAGCTGCAGCTTAATCCCATCGGCACCGCTGGCGCCCACATAGCGGGCGGTTTCTACCATATCTTCCATGGTTTCTCCGGGAAGCCCTAAAATCACATGGGTGATGACCTCCAAGCCGGCCTCTTTCAGACGGCGCACCGCCTGATCGTATACAGGCAGCCCATAGCCCCGACGGATGTACCGGGCGCTTTCCGGGTGGATGGTTTGCAGGCCCAGTTCCACCCAGACGGGCTTGTCTCGGTTTAAGGTTTTCAGCAGAGAGAGAACCTCTGGGCCCAAGCAGTCCGGCCGGGTGGCGACGGAAAGGGCCACAATGTCCTCAAGCTCCAGGGCTTGGCGGAAGAGAGCTTCCAGATATGGCACAGGGGCATAGGTGTTGGTAAAGCTCTGAAAATAGGCAATGTACCGCCCATTTTTATTCTTGGCCGCCACCCGCTGTTTCGCCTGGGCAATCTGCTGGGAGATGCTGCCGCAAGCAGGCGCGGCAAAGTCACCGGAGCCCACGTCGCTGCAAAAAATGCAGCCCCGCTCCCCTACGGTGCCGTCCCGATTGGGACAGGTCATGCCGCCGTCTAAGGCCAGCTTATAGACCTTGCAGCCAAATCGCTCCCTCATGGCCTGATGAAAAGAACGGTATTCCATCAGTCCGAGGGGATCTCGTCCAGCTTGCCGACGCAGAACATGGTAAAGGTGCCTCCGCACAGGAGAATTCCTTCCCTGTCGTGGATCTCTACCTCTACCACACAGATGGTGGAGCCCCGGCTTTTCACTCGCCCCTCGGCGATGAGATGGTCACTGTTGGTGTTCCGAAAGAACTCAAAGCTGTTGCTCACGGTGACATAGCGCATCCCGTTGCTCCGGGCGGTGCCGCCGGCGGCGCAGTCGGCCATGGTGAGAAACATGCCGCCGTGCACGGCGCCATATAGGTTTCGGCTGACCCGGGTCAGGTCGGCTTCCACTACGGCGTGGTCAGCCTCCATTTTGGTCAGGCGGATGCCATTGTGGAGCATAAAGGAATTTTTCCCGTTGGTGTTGTCCATCAGTGCCGTAAAGTCCATGGGGTCCTCTCTTTCCAGGTAATTATAACAGGATAAAGGTCACACCGTTGTTGTACCGGTCCAGATCCTGGTCACGCCGGAGGGCGTCACACCGGGCGAATGCCCGGCGCGTAGCCTCCTCGAAAATGGAGAAATTCTCTCCTTTGATGAAATCTCGGATCTCTCCCCGGTCTTTGAGACGGGCCAGATATTTTCGGCTTTCCGTGCGGATTCGGCCGCCGGTTCCGGAAGAACCGTAGCCGTGGATGATTTTCAGCACAGAGCAGCCCATGGAGCGGCTATGGTGAAGTTCGAAGGTCAGGCGCTTGATGGCCTGATCCACAAAAGGCATCCCCGCCTCCAGGTTGACCTCCCGGAGCAGGCTGCGCGGTTTTCCTCCCGCCATGTTAGGTGCCGCAGTGCTTCTGGCATTGTGCCAAGAAGAAGTCGAAAATTTTCTGACCGTCAGGGGTCCCGTTCTCCCCGGTCATTTGCTCCGGGTGAAACTGGACCGTCCAAATGGGTAACCCGCCGTGCTGCATGGCTTCCACTAAGCCAGCTTCGTCCCAAGCCGTTGCGTAAAGGCCCTGGCCGAACTTGCAGTTTGCCTGGTGATGGGAGCTGTTGACCACCATCTCCTGGCCATACAGATCCCCCAGCATGGTCATCATAGACAGGCGGATGGGATGAGACCGGTTCTCCCCTGCCGCCGTCTGGGCGTGGACCTGTAAAAGCTTGGGGGGCAGATCCTGATAAATGTTTCCGCCCAGGGCGATATTGACCACCTGATGGCCCCGGCAGATCCCCAGGATGGGCTTGTTTTCATAGACACAGCGGCTGACCAGAGCCAGTTCCACCTTGTCCCGGGGGCGGTCAATGTCATAGGAACCCTGGTTGGGCTCTAAAAATTCAGAGGGGTCCACATCCCCGCCGCCGGCCAGGATTAAGGCGTCGAAGTCCATTTCCGGGTCTGGGCAGTGAAAGGACAGGGGCTCTCCGCCAGCCTTTTCCACGGCGGCCTCATACAAGCCGCTGCTTTCCGGGGACCGGGAGATCAAAATACGAGGTTTCACAGGCATTCCTCCTCTATCACTTGGGATCAAAGATCGCATTTCTCTATATTATATCACAACTGCCGGGGATTGGAAACTATTTTTCATTGGCACGGCAAAGACGCACCGAAGCCTCGGTGCGTCTTTGCTACGGACTGACGAACCTTTCGTCTCCGTGAATATCTTAGTACATTGCGCCGCTCATGTCCCCTGCGGGCATCCCTGCACCGGTGGCGGAGGGGGGAGCCAGACGGTCGCCCACCAGAGCCTCGGTGGTCAGCAGCATGGCGGAGATGGAGGCGGCGTTCTCCAGAGCGGAACGGGTGACCTTGGTGGGGTCCACGATGCCGTTGGAGATCATGTCGCAGTAAACTTCCTTGTAAGCGTCGAAGCCATAGCCGATCTGCTCGCTGCTCTTCACCTTCTCCAGGATGACAGAGGCGTCCAGGCCAGCGTTGGTGGCGATCTGACGCAGAGGCGCGGTCAGGGCCCGGGCAATGATCTGCACGCCGGTCTTTTCATCGCCCTCGACCTCGTCAACGAGCTTCTCAATCTCGGGGATAGCGTTGACATAAGCAGTGCCGCCGCCGGCCACGATGCCCTCTTCCACGGCAGCGCGGGTGGCGTTGAGGGCGTCCTCGATGCGGAGCTTCTTCTCCTTCATCTCAGTTTCAGTGGCAGCGCCCACGCGAATGATGGCCACACCGCCGGCCAGACGGGCCAGACGCTCCTGGAGCTTTTCACGGTCATACTCAGAGGTGGAGCGCTCAAACTCGTTGCGGATCATCTCGGTGCGCTCCTTGATGGCCTCGGGTGCACCGCCGCCATCGACGATGATGGTGGTCTCCTTACCGGCCTTAACCTGGCGGGCGGTGCCCAGGTGAGCCAGGGTGGTGTCGCGGAGCTCCATGCCATAGTCGCTGGAGATTACGGTAGCACCGGTGAGAATGGCGATGTCCTGAAGCATCTCCTTGCGGCGGTCACCGAAGCCGGGGGCCTTAACGCACAGAACGTTCAGGGTGCCGCGGAGCTTGTTGACCAGCAGGGTAGACAGGGCTTCGCCCTCCACGTCCTCGGCCATAATCAGCAGCTTCTTGCCGGACTGAATGACCTGCTCCAGAACAGGGATGATCTCCTGAATGTTGCTGATCTTGTTCTCGGTAAGGAGGATGAGGGGATCGTCCAGAACGGCCTCCATCTTCTCGGTGTCGGTGACCATATAGGGGGACAGGAAGCCGCGGTCGATCTGCATGCCTTCTACCACTTCGCTGTAGGTCTCAGCAGTCTTGGACTCTTCCACGGTGATGACGCCGTCGGAGCCCACCTTCTCCATGGCCTCGGCGATCAGGGTGCCGATCTTTTCGTCGCCGGAGGAGACGGGACCCACGCGGGCGATGTCCTCGCTGCCGTTGACGGGCTGGGAGTTCTTCTGGATGGCTGCCACAGCGGCCTTGGTGGCCTTGGCCATGCCCTTGTTCATCACCACGGGGTTGGCACCGGCTACCAGGTTCTTCAGGCCCTCGTGGATGATGGCCTGAGCCAGCAGAGTGGCGGTGGTGGTGCCGTCGCCGGCCACGTCGTTGGTCTTGGTGGAGACTTCCTTCACCATCTGGGCGCCCATGTTTTCAAAGGGATCTTCCAGCTCGATTTCCTTGGCGATGGTCACGCCGTCGTTGGTAACCAGGGGGGTGCCGTAGGCTCTCCACAGAACCACGTTGCGGCCCTTGGGGCCCAGGGTGACCTTTACGGTGTTTGCCAGCTTGTCAACGCCGCGCTCCAGCGCCTGGCGGGCTTCTTCTCCATAACTGAGCATCTTTGCCATAATTTATGTTCTCCTTCCGATTGGGTGTGGGTTAGTCTTCTACGATTGCCACGACGTCGCTCTGCTTGACGATGGTCAGCTGCTCGCCGTCGATCTTCACTTCTGTGCCCATGTACTTGCTGGTGATGACCTTGTCACCGGGCTTCAGGATCATGGTCACTTCCTTACCGTCGATCATACCGCCGGGGCCCACGGCCACAACAACGGACAGGTCGGGCTTTTCCTTCGCGGCTGCGGTGAGGATGATGCCCCCCTTGGTGGTTTCTTCTGCTTCCAGGCGCTTGATGACAACGCGGTCAGCCAGAGGTTTCAGTGTCATTTGGGGTTCCTCCTTAAAGATATATGTTCAAATTAGTTTTTTCGGATCTGATTTAGCACTCTTTTTATTGGAGTGCTAACACAAGTATTATAATACCCTTCCTTTGCCAATTCCGCAACATTGAAATTTCTGAAAAGGGAGTAGAATTAAACAGCTTTTTTGTGCACTTTTTCAGAAAGGGGTTTTTCCCGGATTTTCAAGGCTGTTTGCCCTTTTTTACCCCATATTGGAAGAGGTCGCACTTGATCATACCATTGTATAGTTTTCGTTTTTTGTCAGCGCTTCGGCCAAAGGTCCGCTCAAATTCTGTATGGGAGGAGAGAAGGTTTACCCGCCAGCCGGTTGGCAGTCCTCTTGTCGCCCTGCCAAAATCCCGGTATAATCCCTCGGCTTCTTTCTTTTCCATCAGCCGTTCACCATAGGGGGGGTTACTGACGATCCGGCCATAGGGCTCTGTGCGGGAAAAGGTTCGGGCGTCAGCCACGGAGAAGCGGACGATGTCTTCCACATCGGCCTTCACGGCGTTTTCCTGGGCGATCTTCACGGCCTGGGGGTCGATATCGCCGCCCCAGATATCGTAGTTCCCCTCATATTCCAGGTCCATGGCCTCCCCTGCTGCGTCCACCCAGGCTTGGGAGGGCAGCCAGGCCCATTTCTGGGAGGAGAAGGTTCGCATCAGGCCGGGAGCGCGGTTTTTGGCGATGAGCGCGGCCTCAATGGCGATGGTGCCCGAGCCACAGAAGGGATCGCAGAAAGGGTCTCTCCCCCGATAGCCGGACAGAAGCACCAGGGCGGCGGCCAGGGTTTCCCGCAAGGGAGCCGCTACCCCAACGGCCCGGTAGCCCCGTTTATACAGGCCGGGGCCGGAGGTGTCCAGCATCAGGGAGGCGACGTCCTTCATGATGGAAAACTGAATTTGATACAGAGGGCCGGTCTCCGGCAGGGTTTCCCGGCTGTAAGCCTTCCCCAGACGGGTTGCCACCGCTTTTTTGATGATGGATTGGCAGGAAGGAACACTGTGCAGGGCGGAATTCAGGCTAAAGCCTTTCACCGGGAAGGCGCCGTCGGCGGGAATAAACTGCTCCCAAGGCAGGGATTTTGTGCCTTCAAAAAGCGCCTCAAAGGTTTTGGCCGGGAAGGTTCCAAGCACTACCAGTACCCGCTCCCCTGTGCGCAGGCGAAGATTCAGCCGGGGGATGTCCTGGGGCCCACCCTGACAAAACACCCGGCCATTCTCCGCCCGAACCTGGTCCATATGCATCCGCCGCAGCTCATCGGCGGTCAGTCCCTCCACTCCCAACAGGGTGGGAATGGCAAAGGTCAGCTTTTCCATGGGACGTGTCCTCCCCTACCACATGATTTCCTTCATCATATCGGAAAACCCTGCCAAAGGCAAGGGGGAGTTTTCAAAATGTGACCGGCGTCCGGGCAGCAAAAAGGTCAAGTCCTCCTGGGGAGACAGCGTGATCGGGGAATTCCAGTCAAATTCTCCTTCTTTTCTTGCAATTATACTGCCTATGTGGTATGCTACAAACAGATGTAGTAGTGTGGCTTGCTGTATCCGGCTGGAACTCCCGGATGCTGGTCTGCCCTGTGTACATGAAAATTTAATGGAAAGCTGAGATGATGCGTCCCTTATGGACAGTACCTGTATAGGAATTATTGTAATCCTTCTCATTCTGGTGGCCCTGTCCGCCTGGTGTTCCTCCACAGAAACCGCCTATTCCTCTGTGAACAAAGTGCGGCTGAAGAGCAAGGCTGAGGATGGCAACCAGCGGGCACAAAAAGCCCTAGACCTGCTGGAGGACTATGATAAGCTCCTCTCCTGTATTCTCATTGGCAACAACATCGTAAACCTCACGGCGGCCACCTTGGGCACGGTGCTCTTTACCAAGCTCCTGCCGGTTTATGGCCCGGCGGTTTCCACCATTGTCCTGACGGTGGTGGTGCTGATTTTTGGCGAAATCACCCCCAAGACCCTGGCAAAGGACCAGGCAGAACGCTTTTGTATGCGCGCTGCCACGCCCCTCCGGGTCTGCATGGTGGTGCTCACCCCCCTGCACCTGTTCTTTGGTCTCTTCCAAAAGCTGATGGTCAAGCTCTTCCACTCCCAGGAGGAGGAAGGCATCACCGAGGAAGAGCTCATTACCATGGTGGAGGAGGCCGAGAGTGAGGGCGGTCTGGAACACCATGAAAGTGAACTGATCCGTGCCGCCATTGAGTTTAACGACATGGAGGTAGAGGAGATCCTTACCCCTCGGGTGGATATCGTTGCCGCCCCAGATACCGTCACCATGGAGGAACTTTCGGTGCTCTTTGCCGAAAGCGGTTACTCCCGTATCCCTGTCTACCACACCTCAATCGACAATATCATTGGGCTCATTCATGAGAAGGATTTCTTCTCCGCCCGGTATCATAACCACACAGACATTACCAGCCTCATCTCCAAGGTGTTTTACACCACTGGCTCAGCGCAAATCTCCGATTTGCTGCGCTTGCTCCAGCGGAGAAAAAGCCACATGGCTGTGGTGGTGGATGACTACGGTGGCACCATGGGAATTGTCACCATGGAGGATATCCTGGAGGAACTGGTGGGTGAGATTTGGGATGAGCACGACGAGATCATTGAGGAGTTCAAACCTCAGGAGGATGGCAGTTACCTGATTTCCTGCTCAGCCAACCTGGATGATCTCTTTGACCGGTTCTCCATTCGTGCCACAGATATTGACTCCGCGTCCATCAGCGGTTGGGTCCTGGACCAGCTGGGCCGTCTGCCGGTGGAGGGAGACCACTTTGTCTATGAAAACCTGGACGTTACCGTCACACAGTTGGATCACCGCCGTATCCTGGAGATCCGGGTTGCTGTGATCCCGGAACCAGAAGAAGAATAATAAAAAGCCATGGAAAGGCACCCAAGAGCATCAGCTTGGGTGCCTTTTTTGTATGCAGTGGGAACATTATATTTTGTTGCTCCGGGAGAATACTATCATCGTGTGCCTTACACGCAGCGGGCAATGCCCGCCTGAAAAATCGCTTGCGATTTTTTAGGTTAATTGATGATACAACCACGAAGTTTAGGAGGAAGGTGAAGTCCATGAACCTCATTCCCTGCACAGATGACTGCATTTATCAGCAGGAGGGCCGCTGTACCCTGGCGCGGGCCGGGTCCAGCGGCATGCCCACGAAACAGGCAGGTTGCGTCCATTTCCTGCCTCGAGTTTCCCAAAGAAAAGACCCGCTGTCGGGTGGATTCCATGGCCGGCAAGAGACAGAATAATCCTCTGGCAACCGGGCAAAACTTGACAGCAAAAGCCCTGAATTTGACAAGGATGGTCCGGCGCCGGCCAAACTTGACAGGAAAATCACCAAGCATGACAGCCTTTGTTGTGGCTGCCAAGGTTGATCGATAGAATGAAAATAAGGAACGGGGATGACTTTCAAAGCCGAAGCCTTCCCTGTTATAAAAGCACGGCCAAGGCCTCGCGGATATTCTTTACAGGGATCAGTTGCAGCCCTTTTGGCGGCACAATGGTCTGCCGGCCGTGGCGCTGGGGAACCAGACACTTGGTAAATCCCAGACGGCGTACTTCCGCCAGCCGCTGGTTCAGGGCAGACACGGAGCGAAGCTCACCGGTCAGTCCCACCTCGCCCACGGCCACAAGATCCGCCGGAACCACTCGGTCCCGGAAACTGGAGGCCAGGGCCAGCACCGCCGCCAGGTCGGCGCCGGGCTCGTCCAGATAGAGACCGCCGATGACATTCAGATAGGCGTCACAGGTGTTCACTGCCAGCCCTCCCCGCTTTTCCAAAACCGCCATCAGGAGCATGGCGCGGTTATAGTCAAAACCATTGGTGCTCCTGCGTGGGTTGCCAAAGGCGCTGGGAGTCAGCAGAGCTTGTACCTCGGCTAAAACGGGACGAGCGCCCTCCATCACACAGGTGACACAGGTGCCCGGTTCGTCGGTCAGCCGTCCCTCCAGAAGGGTTTGAGAGGGGTTGGGAACCTCTCTCAGGCCGGTATCATCCATGTCGAAAACGCCGATTTCATTGGTGGCCCCATACCGGTTTTTGGCGGCCCGGAGGATGCGGTAGGACATGTGCCGGTCCCCCTCAAAGTAGAGGACGCAGTCCACCATGTGTTCCAAGACCTTGGGGCCGGCCAGGCTGCCCTCTTTGTTCACATGTCCGATCACAAAGACGGTGATCCCCTTCCCTTTTGCCAGCTGCATCAGGGCCATGGTACATTCCTTCACCTGGGATATGCTGCCGGGAGACGCGGTTTGGTCTCCATTGTACATGGTCTGAATGGAGTCCACAATGAGAATTTCCGGCGCGGTTTCGTCCACCGCGGCGGTGATCTGTTCCAGGTTGTTTTCCGCGTAGAGGTATAGGCCCATATCACCCACCCCCAGGCGTTCTGCCCGCAGCTTTAACTGGCGCTCGGATTCCTCACCGGACACATAGAGAACCTTCGCAAATTTGCAAAGCTGATCGCAGATTTGCAGCATCAGGGTGGACTTGCCAATGCCGGGCGCGCCGCCGATGAGCACCAGGGAACCCTGGACCGCGCCGCCACCCAGCACCCGGTCCAGTTCCGCCAGGCCTGTGGGGAAACGGATCTCCTGGTCAATGGTCATCTCAGAGACCAGCTTGGGCTTACGAATGGGCCCCATGGAAATGGCGGGCTTTCCGCTCCCCTTGGTTTTGGGGGCGGCGGGCTGCTCCACGATGGTGTTCCAGGACCCGCAGGCTGAGCACTGGCCCTGCCACTTTGGGGTCTCGTTGCCGCACTGGGTGCAGTAAAAAATCGTTTTGGCCTTCATACAAAGGATTCTCCTTCTTGGGAATTTCCGCTGGTGAGATAGCAGGCGGCCAGAGACATGGCCAGCTTCATTTGATAGGCCCGCTCCTGGAGCAGGCGGGCTTCTTCAGGGTTGGACAGAAAGCCGCACTCCACCAGAATCGCCCGGCAGGAAATGTGATTCATCAGATACACGCTGGAGGCGATATGCTGGGGAGCCCGTTTCTTTTCCGGGGCCGCTACCTCCGTTAAGGTCTGCTGAACCTGCTGGGCCAGGGGCATGGAGAGAGCTTCCTCCCCATAAAACACTTGGATGCCCCGATGGCTTGGGTTAGGGGACGCGTTTTGATGGATGCTGATGAGGGTGGCGTTTTCGATGCGATTGATCAGCGCCACCCGGTTGTGAAGGTCGGAGACCTTCTTTTCCCGCAAGGTACCGGCGCTCTCATCGTGGATGGATACGTCGGTGTACCGGGTCATTACCGCTGGTACGCCATAGAACCCCATGAGCTGGTCCAGCTCCAGGGCGATGGCCAGATTGATCTGGCTTTCCGCCTGCCCGGAGGCCGAAACCGCGCCGCCATCCTCTCCCCCGTGGCCGGGGTCAATGATGAGGGTTTGCTGGTTCATCCGGGCAAAGGCCGGCAAGGTCTTTTGGAACCAGGGCGCCTGGGTGAGCGCGGTGATCAGGCAAATGACGGTGAAGAAACACAGGAGCGTCCGGCGCTCTGTTACAAATCGTTTCAAAAAGCATCCCTCCCCTGGAACTCTATGCCGGGGTGGGGCGGGACAGACCTGCCCCTGAAAGGGGGCTTCGTCAAAATTATAGCAGATGGTCTCTCATTCCGCAATCCCACTGAGATTTCCGGTTCCTTTTTCCCCAGGGGCGCATAGACTGGAATGAACGCGGATCGTACCGATCCCGCGCCGCTTTTGTAAAAGGAGGTACTTCCATTGTTCTGTGCAAATTCCAACGGAAATCAGTCTTCCGGCAATCGTCCGGCCTGTCCCGCCGGACAGGGGTCTTTGCCCGCCTGCGGCCCCTTCGCGGTCCCCTTTGTGGTGAGCCAGGGCGCCGCGCCCCAGCGGTATTCCAAAACCAAAGCGCTGGAAAACGGCACCCTCTTCCCTGACCTGGACCTTCCCTTCCATCTGAAGGTCAACGCGCCTCAGCTGGCCGATACAGATCTCAACCAACTCCGGGCCTTGGATTTCGTCATTCAGGAGCTGGGCCTCTATCTGGACACCCATCCCAACGACAGTGAGGCCTTTGCCCTCTTCCAGAATTATGTGGAGCTAGAAAAGACTGCCCGGGAGAGCTATGTGGAGGAGCACGGTCCCCTGACCCAGAACGACGCCGCCATGGACGACACCTATACCTGGGGCAAGGGCCCCTGGCCCTGGCAGTATACCGAGGAGGAGGCATAAGGCATGTTTGTATATCAGAAAAAATTGCAGTATCCCGTCAGAATCAAAAACACCAACCCGAAGTTGGCTGCCCTGATTATCTCCCAGTACGGCGGGCCGGAGTGCGATAGGCTATAATCTGGGAGAACGTAAGAATTTCTACGCAATCTCTTAAGAAAATCTTCATCGGTGCTTAATTCTGACAAAAGAATCCCCTGCTATACTATGATTAACAACAGAGTGAGCACTGCTCATCCCCTATTGGGCAGCCAACTACGCGCCGCCCGACTACAAAACCGGAGGAACCGGATACCCCAGAGAAACAAGGAGGGAACCCCATGAACGTTTTGATCTTCACAGGACATTTTGGGATGGGACATATCGCCGCTGCCCAGGCAGTCCGGCAGGAGATCCTTCGTCAGGACCCCACTGCTTCCGTGACCATTGTTGATGTGGTAGAGGATTGCTTTCCTCAACTGCATCGGCTGGTCTATGGCTGCTTTGATCTGACTGTGAATTACTTTTCCAGTGTTTATAACCTGCTCAACCGGCTGGCCAGCCATGGCGAGTGCGCGCCAATGAAGCGGATTATGGTCCAGAAGCTGGATCAGGTGCTGTATGAAAGCCAGGCAGACCTGGTGATTTCCACCCTGCCCCTGAGTTCACAATACATCTCCACTTATAAACAAACCACGGGGAGCTCCATTCCCCTGTATACTTACATCACAGACATCGACGCCCACAGCGAATGGGTCGCGCCGGAAACCGACTGCTACTTTGTGGGGGACGAGTCCACCCGCCTGCAGTTGCTCCGGCTGAGGGTGCCGGCTGACCAGATTGTGGTCAGCGGAATTCCCGTTCGCCAGGAGTTTCAGTTCCACTCCGCCGGCGGCTCCGGAAAGAAAGAGCTGCTGGTGATGGGAGGAGGCCTGGGGCTGATTCCCCATGCCGAGTCCCTTCTGACAGCCCTTTCCCAGGCCGATGACGTCCACGTGACCGTGATTACCGGGAAAAATGAGAGCCTGTATCAGGAACTGAGCAAGACCTATCCGGCCTTTGAGATCGTTGGTTTCACCGACCGGGTGGTCGATTATATGACCAGGGCCGATCTTTTGCTGACCAAGGCCGGTGGAATTACCACATTTGAGGCCATTCATTCCGGCACACCCATGTGCTTGCTCCGCCCATTCCTCATGCAGGAGGAGGCCAATGCCTTCTATGTTCAGCGGCAGGGCTTTGGCAAGGTCCTCTGGGACAAAGGGGAGGAGGCCCGTGAGCTGCTGGCCCTTTTACGGGATGAGGAAACCCTGGCGGACATCAGACAGCGGATGGCGGTGGCCCTGCGGAGTCTGGACCAGGTCACTGCCCTGGACCGGTTTTGGGAAACGAGGAAGGCAGTATGCTGATTCCCCTGTTGCTGCTCACTGGCGCGGCGGCCGGCAGCTATGCCTTGTTCCCGTCCACCTGGCGCAAGGCTGTCCACCGGCTGGGGCGAGGAAAGCGAAAAAAAGCAGGGGTTCTGTATCTCACCTTTGACGACGGCCCCAGTCCGGAGGCTACCCCTGCCCTCCTGGATTTGCTGACGGAGCACCATGTCCCGGCGACGTTTTTTGTGGTGGCGGAGTTTGCCAAGGAGAATCCCCAACTACTCCGGCGGATGGTGGAGGAAGGGCATCAGATTGGCTTTCATTCGGCCCGGCACCGCAGCGCCTATTGCATGACGCCCCGGCAGACCCGGCAGGATTTTTCCCAGGGACTGGCGGAGCTGAAAAAGCTGGGGATTACCCCGCGATATTTTCGGCCGCCCTGGGGCGTTGTCAACTGGACCTCCCTTCGTCAGATTAAGGGGAATCATTTGCGCCCTGTTCTCTGGGATGTGATGGCCCAGGACTGGCGGGGAGATATCACGGCGGAAGAGATCGCTGACCGTCTGCGCCGCCGAACCTGGCCGGGAGCGGTCATTTGTCTCCACGACGGCCGCGGCGCGAAGGGAGCGCCATATCGTACCATCCAAGCTCTTAAGGACCAGCTTCCCCGGTGGCTGGAACAGGGCTATCAATTTCGGACCATAGAACAGAATGAATAACACTCCATGGAAAAAAGGGGTTGCCTGCGGCGGGTTCTTTCTGCTGCTGCTGGGCCTTACCTTTTATATCTTGCTGAAGGACCAGGAGCCCGCTCTGCTTTGGGCGGCGCTGGGGCAGGCAAAGCTACCCTGGCTGGGAGTGGGCGTGGCTTGCATGGTGATCTTTTTTTGCTGCGAGGCCCGGAACATCCAAAGGGGGCTGGCCATGTTTCACTCCCCGGCCCCTTATCGGTCCTGCCTGCTCTATGGGATTACGGGGTTTTTCTTCAGCTCTGTGACTCCCTCAGCCTCCGGCGGGCAGCCCATGCAGCTATATAGCATGTGCCGGGATGGACACCTCCCAGCCCCCAGCGCCTTGGCGCTGCTGACAGAATTCTTTTCCTTTCAGTTGGCGGCGGTGACGCTGGCGGGGTTTGGACTTGTTCTTCACTGGCAGCAGCTGATGGCCTTGGAAACCAGCGCCTTTTTCTGCTTTCTGGTGGGAACAGGGTGCAATCTTCTGGTGGTGCTGGCGCTGGGTGGGGCGGCCTTTTCCCGCCGCTTTTTGCCCAGGGTGTGGGGTTGGCTGATGATCCCCGCCCGGCGGATCTTTCCCCGGCAGGTCCAGGGCTGGGAGGCCTGGGCGAAAAAACAGTGGCATGATTTGCGCCAGTGTACCCAGTGCTACGCCACCCATAAAAAACAGATGGTGCAGATGTTTTTGGTTTCTCTGCTCCAGTTGGCCGCGTACCACAGCGTTCCTTTCTGGGTTTATTTGGCCTTTGGGCTCAGTGAACAGGCTCTTCCAACGGTGATAGGGCTGCAAGCGGTCCTTTTTCTCTCCGTGTCGTCCCTGCCTCTTCCCGGGGCGGTGGGGCTTACAGAAGGGGGATTCCTGCTGCTGTATCGAGCCATGTTTCCCGCGGCCCTTTTGCCTGGGGCCATGCTGCTCAGCCGGGCAGTCAGTTTCTATCTGTTCCTGCTGCTTGCCGGCCTTTTCCTGGCCGGGCGGTTTCTTCGACACAGTTTTTTCGTTTCGGAGGCGACGAAGATTATGTGACCGTTGAACGATAAAATGATCCTCGGAGGTGGTGTCTTTGGAAGCCTTCATCTTCCTGGCCTATGAGCTCCTGGCGTCCCTTCTCCCCTGCTTGGCGGTCTTTGCCCTTCTGGATCTTCGCCCTGGGTGTAGGGAGTGGCGGGGGAAAATCCTCCGCATGACGCTGCTGCTGTGCTTTGTCCTCTACCTGGTTGCTGTTTACCACTTTACCGGTGTCGGGACACTCTACGACGGGCTGCTTTATCAATGGGAAATCTGGTCAGAGCGGATCAACCTATTCCCCTTTTCCCGTGACATTGACCCGATGGGATACGTTCTCAATGTGCTGCTCTTTTTGCCTTTGGGGGTTCTGCTCCCCCTTGTCTGGAGGACTTGGGCAAGGGCGGGTAAGGTGTTGTGCTTGGGCGCTGGGTTTTCCCTTCTGATTGAGCTGAGCCAGCTATTGAACAACCGGAGCACGGATGTGGATGATCTCATTCTCAACACCCTGGGCGCTTTCGTGGGCTTTCTCCTGTACAAAGGGCTGACCCACGGGAAGAGACAGACAGATCACCCGCCGGTTCCAAGGCTGTCTCCCCTGTGGTATATTGTAATAACCTTTGCCGGGCGGTTTTTCCTGTTCAACGACATGGGGCTGGCACGGGTGCTGTACGGCTTTTAATGTGGGTTTTCCCTTCTATTACTTAAAAAATCGGTTCGTCCTCGAAGGACGAACCGATTTTTTCAAGCTGTGGAGAAGAGCATCTCGCTTCCAAGAACCTCTATTCAACCTCAAATTTGGGCCGGCCCAAGCCGATGTGGACCTGTGTCCCCTGGCCCTGCTGGGAGGTGATGGAAATGGTGTGCCCCAGCAGCGCAGCCACCCGGCGGCAGAGGTAAAGCCCGATGCCGGTGGCCTTTTGATCCATGCGGCCGTTGTTGCCGGTAAAGCCTTTGTCAAAGACCCGGGGCAGATCCTCGGGGGCGATGCCAATGCCGGTATCGGCGATGACCAGGGTCTGCTCCCCTTCTGAGAAAATAGAAATTTCACCGCCAGAGGGAGTGTATTTCAGGGCGTTGGACAAAAGCTGCTCCAGCAGGAAAGAGAGCCACTTTTCATCGCTGAGAATTTCCAGGTGAGTTTCCTGAAAGGTGAGGCGAATCTTTTTCAGAATAAAGAGCTTTGCGTATTTCCGCACCGTCTGGCGAAGGATCTGATCCAAGTGACACCGATGGAGCACCAGGTCCTTGGCCTCGCTGTCCAGGCGGAGATATTGGAGGACCATGTCCACATATTGAGAAATCTTCTGAAGCTCAATTTCCAGTTCGGTCGCTTTCCCAGGGCCTGACTGGAGAAGGAGATCCATGGCGGCGATGGGGGTTTTGATCTGGTGGACCCAGAGGGTATAATAGGCGGTTAGGTCCGCCAGCGAGGCATCGGCCTGGGCCTGAAGCTGCCGGTTTTCCCGCACCAGGCGGTGGAGCAGGCGGCTGTAGTCTGCTTCAATGAGGGTGGTCGCCTCTGGGAGGTCCTCGGTGGTGACCAGAATTTCTTCCTCCATTTTCCGCAGAATCTTATCCTTGCGCCAGAACCGCAGAAAACTGATCCCAGCGAAAAAGACGGTCCCCGCCGCGCAAAGACAGAACAAATAAATGATGGCCTCTTTTGGCAGGCCATATAGCCAGAAAATCAGCGCTGCGATTCCGGCGCAGAGCAGGCCGGCGGCGGCAACCAACTGCCGGGAGGCCAGCCAGGCGAAAAAAAGGGGCTTGTCTCTCATCTCACTTCACCATGTAGCCCAGGCCCTTTTTGGTGACGATGAGGTCCCGCAGGCCGATGCTTTCCAGCTTTTTTCGTAAACGGGTGATATTGACATATAGCGCGTTTTCGTCCACATAGGCGTCGCAGGCCCACAGGGCGGCCATGAGAGCGTCTCGGGAGACTACGTTGGGTTTGTTTTCCAGCAGGACCTGCATCATGCGGGTCTCGTTTTTGGTTAGCTCTGCTTTTTGGCCTTCATAGACCACGGTGCAGTCCATGCTGTTGAACATAGCGCCGTTGTGTTCGATCAGGTGGCTTTGCCCCTGATAGTCATAAGCCCGGCGAAGGATGGCCTGGACCTTTGCCAACAGGACCGAAAGGTCAAAGGGCTTGGCGATAAAGTCATCGGCCCCCAGATGGATGGCCATGACAATATTGATATTTTCCGCAGCGGAGGACAGAAACAGGATGGGGACGCGGGAGACCCGCCGGATCTCCTGGCACCAGTGATAGCCATTGAAAAAAGGCAGGGTGATATCCAGCAAAACCAAATGAGGCTGAAAGGCGGCGAACTCCCCCATGATATTGGAAAAATCTTCCGCGCACTTGACCGTAAAGCCCCAGGCCTCCAGCTTGGCGGCGATGGCGCCGGCGATGACCTGGTCATCTTCCACCAGATAGATGCGGTGCATTGGGCTCCCCCCTTTTGTGTTTGTTCTATCATACTCCACAGCCGTGGAAATCGCAATGATTTCCACGGCTATGGTTCTGTCATTTTTTGTTGTTTTCTTTGGCCGGTCAGACGAACCAAAAGGCAATGATCCCAATGACCCAAAGGTGGAGCGGATAAAACAGATAGAAAAAGTATTTGCACAGGCTTGTGTTGGGGCCTCGGGTGCCGTCATACAGGGAGAGCGCAGGGAGCACGGTGATAAAAAGAAACTCAGAGTTCATAGCCAGCATCTGCAAGGTCTCTTCCGGCGTGTCATAGGGCTGAAACAGAAGCAGGAACAATGCCGCAGACAAGAGAAAGTAACAGGCATTGCGCAGCCTGATCCGCTTCCGGCCCAAGTAGGTGATCAGGATAAAGGGCAAAAGGAGAACTCCACCCTCGGTAAAGAGACCGGCAGCAAACACCAGCAGCGTGCCCAGAATCCGAAGGGCCCATTCCCGGTTTGACCGTATACGGTTCCCCCACTCTGTCACAGGGTTGTCTCCCACCAGAATATTGAGCAGGAGGACGCCCAGGGCGAGGGTCAGGAAAATGTTGTTGTGGATGGAAAGGTGGTAAGGCGCGCCGATTTTATTGTAAATCAGGTTCCCCACCGCCATGAATCCGGCCCAGAGAAACAGGCGGGCGTTGTAGCGAAGGCGGCTTTTTGTGTGTAGAAAGCCCTCCACGGCCAGGTAGGCAAACCACACTGCCACACAGCGGGTGAGCACATGAAAGGCCCCTTCCAGGGCTGACGGTACCAGCCCTGGAATATGGGGGATATGATCAAAGACCATCAGAAAGGCCATGAAGCATTTGATTTGAAAACTGTTGAATCGTTTCATTTTTGTGTTACCTTCAACGGACGATTTTATAGTAAGTCCGGGCGGTTAAGTGATAGATGATAAAGTACCCTGTGGCAAACACCACAACTGTTCCCAAGCAGGTCATAGCGAAGAGGGGGATGTTGTAGAGGTTCAGAGCGGCCATGAGCTTTGTAATCAGATGGAAGGCCGCGGCCAGGTGGATCACTGCCCCAAGCAGCGGCAGGAAGAAGACCACCCGGACCTGGCTGCGGATGGAGGCCCGGACCTGAGTCTGGCTCATCCCCACCTTTTCCATGATGGCGAACCGCTCCTTATCCTCATACCCTTCGGAGATCTGCTTGTAATAGATGATGAGGACAGTGGCCATCAGGAAGAGGGCGCCCAGGAAGAGACCCAGGAAGAGAAGGCCGCCATACATGGTGTACAGGTCCTGCCGCCCCTCCTGCCGGCACGTGGAACTGCAAACCGCCCCCGTAGTCTCCGGCATCATCTGGCCGTTTTCATCGTACTGGGGAACCTGATAAGCCCGGACCGTTTTCTCCAAGTCCTGATACAGAGCCATGATCTTTTCGTCGGAGACATTCTCAAAGTTCAAAGAAAGCTGCCAGGTGATGCAGCTGGGCCGGTCGGTGTATTGGAGCTGTTTCTGGGAAATGGTCTCCATCACCTGGTCGTCGGCTACCACAAGGACAAAAATTCTGTCCGTATAGGCGCAGTAGCTGATGGTCGGTGAGGCCGTTAGCCGCTGGGCGATCTGGAAGGTTTCTTCCATGAGGGTCAGAGACTGCCATTCCGCTTGCTCTTCTGTGGTATATATCGCCACCTGATTGCCAGACAGAGTGAGGGGCCGGCCTGTGAGGGCGGTGTAGCCCTCTGCGGTGAGTAGTTCCATATAGACCAAGTCACCGATGTCGTCCTCTCGAGTTCCGAGCGCAAAGTGGTCGCCGTCCTGGATGGTATTCAGGCACAGGTTGTCGTATTCCTGCACCAAGGAAGGGGTTAGGCTGTGCTCCTGAACGGTGTCCAGCACCATGGTCCGATAGTCCTCCTCAGGAATGTTGTCTGGCTCACCCGGATACTGGACAAAGGTGATATCATTGGGATAAGAGGCATGAAGCGCGTCGTCTATCCCAAGATACAGACACACGCAGGTGGAGAGCATCACCAGCACCATGGTGGATAGGATGCAGATATTGGCCAGACCCACGGCGTTTTGCTTCATGCGGTAGAGCATGCCCGAAACGCTGATAAAATGTTTGGGGTGATAGTAATAATTCTTGCGTTTTTTCAGGGATTTCAGCAGGGCGATGGAACCGGCGGCATTGAGGCAGTAGGTGCCGATGATGACCAGGATCACTGCCAGGAAGAAGAGCATCAGGGCGTCTAAGGGAGACTTGGTGGTAATGGCGATGTAGTAGCCGGCCCCCAACGTCCCCAGGCCAATGAGGGTCATAAGTACCTTGGTTTTGGGCTCCTTTTCCCCTACATTTCCGCCCCGAAGGAGTTCCACAGGCTTGGACAGGCTCACATGGATCAGGTTCCGGGCCAGGGCAATCAGATAGATGGCTGCAAAGAGGCCAGCGGTAATGCCAACGGAAAAGAAGCTCACCGTAAACCCAAACTGCACCGGGAAGAAGAGCAACTTATACAGCAAAAGCAGCAGAAGTTTCGAGATCAGGATTCCCAGCAACAGGCCGCCCAGGATGGCGATGATGCAGATGTACAGGGTCTCCCACAGCAAGACCACAGCAATGTGACGCTTGGACATGCCCAGGATGTTGTACAGGCCGATCTCCTTCTGCCGGCGCTTGATGAGAAAGCTGTTGGTGTACAGCAGGAAGATCACCGCAAAGAGACCCACGACGATGGTGCCCAGATACATAATGGTGGGGATGGTACTCCCACCGGGCATGTTTTTCAGGTCCTCGTTCCAGGTGAGAAAGGTGATGTTGTAAAACATGGCCACCGTCAGCAGACCAGTGAGCAGGTACGGGAAGACAAACCGGCGGTTGCGCGCCAGGTTTCCGGCGGCCATTTTGGGGAAAAAGAGCTTACCCACGGTCAGCACCCCCTGTGGCCAGGGCGGTCAGGGTGTCCGCAATCTGGCTGAACATGGCTTCGTTGGAGCGGTCGCCCCGATACAGCTGGTAATAAACCTCTCCGTCCTTGATAAACAGAACGCGGTTAGCCCGGCTGGCGGCCTTGGCAGAGTGGGTGACCATCAGGATGGTTTGGCCTTCCTGGTTGAGCTGGCCGAAAAGGTCCAGCAGCTGGTCAGCCGCCCGGGAATCCAGAGCGCCGGTGGGCTCGTCGGCCAGGAGGAGCCGGGGGTTGGTGATGCAGGCCCGGGCCACGGCCGCCCGCTGCTTCTGCCCACCGGAAACCTCATAGGGATACTTGTCAAGAATGTCCTCAATGGCCAGCTTTTTCGCCAGAGGAGCCAGGCGGCGGAGCATATCCCCATGGCTCATTCCGGACAGAACCAGAGGCAGGTAGATGTTATCCCGCAGGGAAAAGGTATCCAACAGGTTAAAATCCTGAAAGACGAAGCCCAGGTTTTCCCGCCGGAAATCCGCCAAGTCCCGCTCCCGGATTTTGCCGATGTCCTTCCCCTCCAGCAGGACCTGTCCTCCGGTGGGCTGATCCAGGGAGGCAATGATATTCAGAAGGGTGGTCTTGCCGGAGCCGGACTCCCCCATGATGGCTAAATACTCCCCCTTTTCCACGGAAAAATTCACGTTGGTCAGAGCCGGCACCAGGTGGCCGCCCAGGCGGGTGCTGTATGTCTTTTTTAAGGTTTTCACTTCAAGCAATGTCATCGCGATTCCTCCATATTGTTTGGATTTCTATTGTATTATGACATCGACACAATGATACAGCCATCGTTTTATCTTACATTTCACGCGGAAATCTTACAAGATTGAAAGGTTGCGTTTTTTTCCGTTTTTCGGGAAAGTGGAGGCTTTTTTTATGATATTTATCTCTTTTTTAAATGTCAATGGATTTTCCGAAACCTTAATCAGCATTTTATTCTTTCTTCAGAAATCTTAAGATTTTATAAGAAGTTCAAAAACGGCGCGGGAAAGGCTCCCGCGCCGTTTCTCTTTTGGAGTTGTGGTTTACCGCTCTGCCCGGTAGGCTTCGTAGCCGGAGGATGGGATCAACTGCCCGTCGGTGGTGATAAACAGGGCCTCCACGTCCTCCAGGCTTTCCACCAGGGCCATCCCCTTTTCCGGGCCCAAGAGGAAACAGGAGGTGGACAGAGCATCTCCCTGGGTGGAGGTGTTGGAAAGAATGGTCACAGAGGCCAGGCCATTGTCTGCGGGGAACCCGGTGAAGGGATCTAAAATGTGGTGATAGGTTTTCCCCCCATCGGTAAAATTCCGCTGGTCAATGCCCGAGGTGACCACACTTTTGTCCGTGGCGGAAACGATATCCACATAGGGATTCTCCTGGCTGTTGGGGTCTCGTATGGCGACGGTGAAGCCCTGTCCCTGGGTTTTATCTCCGATGAGAAGGATGTTGTGACCCAGATCCAGCACGGCGTGGGCCACCCCTTGGCCCACCAGAACCTCTTTCGCCTTGTCGGCAATATAGCCCTTGGCAATGGCGCCCAAGTTGGCGATCATGCCCTCTCGGGCCAGGTAGGCCCGTCCTTTTTCCACCAGTAGGTCGTCGCTGTGGATCAGGGGGAGGACAGCGTCCAGTTCTTCCTGGGAGGGCAGGTGGCCTGTCCCGTCGTGGATATCCCACAGCGCCACAAGGGGGCCAATGGTTATGTCGAAATGACCCTCGGAGAGGGCGGTATACTCCTTGGCCTGCCGAAGGAGTTCCTCGGTTTCGGGGGCGATCTCCACCCATTCCTTGCCGGCTGCCTTTGCCAGGCGGTCCAGGTCGCTGTCTTCCTGTTCCACGCTGAGGATCTTCTCCAGCCGGCCGATCTCCTCGAAGGCAAGGTCGATGGTGGAGGCGTCGGTCCAGTCATACAGGGTGATGGTGATAACGGTATCCAACATCATGGTGGTTTTAGAAACTTTTTCCGGCTCTTCCCCTTGCTCTATGCCGCACCCGGCGGCAGACAGAAGGAGCAAGAGGGAGAGCGCCAAAGGGATGAATTTTCTCATGACAAGCTCCATTTCAAGTGTTTTCTTGAGGCTTCATTATACCCTATCTCCTCTCCAGGCGCAAGCACTTGGGGACAGGCAAGTTTCCACCTTGGCGCGCATACTTTTTTATCACCACAGACAGGAGGTGACCTATGGGACGACACGGACGAGCACTGGCAGAGGGGGTAGGGCTGTTTCTGCTGGGGGTGCTCCTGTTTCTCTATCCCGATGAGAGCGCCCAAGGGGCTCGGGAGGGGGTCACGTTGTGCTTGGATCTGCTGATCCCCTCCCTGTTCCCTTTTTTTGTGCTCTCTTCCCTGCTGATTTCCACCGGGCTGGCGGGGCTCTGCGCCTGGCCGCTGGAAGGGCTGATGCGGCCTCTCTTTGGGGTCGGCGGCGCGGGTGCTACGGCCTTCAGCCTGGGCCTCATCGGCGGCTATCCTGTGGGTGCGCGGACCATCGCGCAGCTGGTGGAGCGCCGGGAGTGTACCCGGGAGGAGGCCAACCGGCTGGCTCTGTTCTGCAACAACTGCGGCCCCGCCTTTTTTGTGGGGGCGGCCGGTGTGGGAGTGTTCGGGGCGAAGGAAGCGGGGTTTCTGCTGCTGGGCGCCAATTTTGCGGCGGCGCTCCTCCTCGGCCTTGGGATGCGGTGGATGCGCGGGCCCTCCGGGCGCAAAGGGAGCGCCGGCGGGAGTAAACCCGTGCTCTCTCCCCTGGCGGCGGAATTTCCGGACTGTGTCCGGGGGGCGTTTTCCTCCACGCTGGGGGTCTGTGCCTATGTGATCCTCTTCTCTGTCCTCACGGCCCTGGCGGACTGCTCGGGCGTCCTCCCCTTTTGCGCAGATACCCTCTCCGGCCTGCTGCCAGGAGAACACGCACAGGCCCTGTGCCGGAGCTTTTTCATTGGGCTCATGGAGCTCTCCACCGGTGCTGCCTCCCTTGGCGAGGCGGCGGGCTCCCCTGTGGCGCTGCCTCTGGCGGCGTTTATCCTGGGCTGGGGCGGGCTTTCAGTTCACTGCCAGTCTCTGCCTTTTTGGCGGGCGGCCGGGGTAAGGGCAGGGCCCTATCTCCGGGCAAAGTTTGCCCAGGGAATCCTCTCCGCCGCCCTCACCGCGCTGGCCCTGCGGTGGTTCCCGCTCTCCCTGCCGGTGATGGCGCCAAGGCTGACGATGGTTTCTCCCTGCCTTTTGGGGCGGGAACTTTTGGCCCTTTGGGGAGCAGCCGGTGTGTATTTTTTTCTGCTCCACCCAAAAAAGAGTGGAAAAGACAAAAAAGAACGGCTATAATAATATCTGGTGGATCAACCGCTATGCGGTTTGTTCGCGCGGCGTATGCCGCGCAAAATCCTTGCACTGGAACAAGGCCAAATGACTTTGTTCCGTACGCATTATAATAGGTACATACCGTAAAAAACCGGGAGGAAGTCCTATGCTGTTTACCAAGAAAATGGAACCGAGCTGTTCCTACTGCCAGCGCGGCAAGGCCGTTACGCCAGAGACCGTTCTCTGCAAGAAAAAGGGCGTTGTTTCCATCGACAGCGCTTGCTCCGGCTTTCGATATGACCCCTTGAAACGGGTTCCTCCCCGACCTATCACCCCGGATTTCAGCAAGCTCAGTGAGGAAGATTTTTCTCTGTGACTATAGACAGAAAACCAGGCCGATATCCCAAAAAGATACCGGCCTGGTTTTTTATGCCACGCAGGTTCCTTCCGTATGTACTCTGGCAAAGGGTACGGAAGGGTCTTCTGCCGCGTGACGGGCTTTCCCGGCAAGCTTTGTGCCGGGAGGCCCGTAACCACTGATTAGACGAGAGTATCCGGATGCAGGCCAAAGCTGACCGCAATGGCAGCGTCCACCCGGTGCATCATGGGGCCGTCTACCCGGCCCATGTGCTCCCGCAGGCGCTTTTTGTCCAGGGTGCGGATCTGCTCCAAGAGGATCACAGAATCCTTGGGCAGGCCGAACTGTCTGGCGGCCAGCTCAATATGGGTGGGCAGCTTGGCTTTTCCCGTTTGGGAGGTAATGGCGGCGGCAATCACCGTGGGGCTGTGCCGGTTGCCTGTGTCGTTTTGCACGATCAGCACCGGGCGCACGCCCCCTTGCTCACTGCCTACCACGGGGCTCAGGTCTGCATAAAAGATATCTCCACGCTTTACGCTATTATCCACAAAAGCTCACACTCCGCTGGAAGTAGGATCCTGCGTTACAAGAATGAAATATCCTATGTAACGCGGTCACTATGATTCTCCCACGGACAGGCGGCCTTTATACCCCGGTAGAGGAAAAAGTGCGCCGCCTTTGGCCAGATGGAGGGGAAAGCACCTCCATCTCTTTCCCTCGGCCTATTCTATGCGGCACGGCCTTTTTCGGGAACCTTGTCGCTTATACTATCATTCGATAAAAAGCAGACTTTGCAAAAGGCTGCTTTTTATAGCACCACAGGTGCGTCGAATGATGCATGAGACGTCTTTTCAGCGGCAAAGCCGCCGAAAAGTGCAGCGCGTTAGCGCTGCTGATTCCATAAAAATCTTGTTTTTATGGAATCATAGTATCAGAGATAGATTCGGGGAATCCGCTTGGTGAGCACGCAGAGAAGCTCATAAGAAATGGTGTTCATAATTTTGGCGCCGGCTTCCACAGGCTGGTCGTCTTTTTCGTCGCTGCCATAGACGATGGCCACGTCCCCTTCCTTCACCTCGGGCAGATCGGTGACGTCCACCATGCACATATCCATGCAGATCCGGCCGGTGACGGGAGCCTTCTGACCGTTCAGAAGGACGGTAATCTGGTTGGAGAAGCCACGGCAGTAGCCGTCGCCATAGCCGATGGGGATCACGGCCAGACGGGAATCCCGCTGCAGGGTGTTGGTGCGGCCATAGCTGACGGGGGTCCCGGCGGGGACCTCACGGACAGTGGCCACCCGGCTCTTGAGCTCCAGGACGGGGACCAGGTCACACAGGCCGGGGTCCATGTTCATATCCGGGAAGTGGCCGTAGAGGACGATGCCGGGGCGGATCATGTCCAGGTAGGTGGCGGGATAGAGCAGCGTCGCGGCGCTGTTGGCGCAGTGGCGGATGGCAAACTCATAGCCCAGGTCCTTCACCCGGCCGATGATATCTAAGAAGCGGCCAAATTGGAGCATGGTGTACTCCTCGCTGCCGTCAGAGTCAGAGAAATGGGTGAAGATCCCTTCGGCCTTCAGCCCAGGCAGCTTCACGGCCTGAGCGATCTCCTGAGCGGACTGGGCGATGTGCTCTTCGTTGCATAAAAAGCCCAGGCGGGTCATACCCGTGTCGCACTGGATGTGGACGGTGATGGTTCCGCCCGCTTTCTGCGCGCCCTGGGAAAGGGCCTTGGCATAGTCCAGGTCATAACAAGCCTGGGTGATGTGATACTTCACCAGCTCCTCAGCATAGATGGAGGGAGTGCAGCCCAGGATCAGGATGGGGGCCTGAATTCCGCCCTCCCGCAGTTCAATGGCTTCGTCCAGGCAGGCAACGCCCAGATAGTCGGCCCCCAGTTCTTCCAGCTTTTTTGCCACAGGCAGCGCACCATGACCGTAAGCGTCGGCTTTCACAAGCCCCATGAACTTGGTGCCGTAAGGGGTCAAATTCCGCAGGGCGTGATAGTTGTGGGCCAGCTTTTCCATAGACACCTCAGCCCAGGTGCGTTTCATTTGTGCTTGCATTGTATGACACTATCCTTTCTCTGTTGTGGTTGTGGATGTTGTAAGTATAAAAGCGGAAAACTCACAGCGGACCAAGGTGGCTCCGTCGCTGCGGAGCTCTCCCCGCAGGAGAGTTTTCTGTGCTTTGTCAAACCATAGGACGGTCTCCAATCCCTGTCCAACCCCTTGTTTCGGGTCCCGGCAGCAGATGCGAAGGGTTTCGGCCTCTCCCAAAAGTTCGCTCCCGGTCTCGGCCATATAACCGGTTTTTATGGCGGTTAAAAAGGCCGGTAAGGCGTCTAAGGGAGATAGCCCGTCCTCGTTTAGGGGGCCTGTCTCTAACTGGACTCCGTCAAATTCCAAATAGGTCTTTCCGCTGGCGATCCTGGCGGTGATGCCCGCGACCTCTTCTGGTTCGGTGATCACCAGGGTGATGCCGTCCTTTTTGGTGCCGGAAAATTCCACTGTGTAGGTGTAAACCCGCTGGCCGTAGTCCGCCGTGACTTCCATGGCGCCGTTACAGCCATCCATGGCGAGAAAATCGGACCGAAGCTGGAGAGCCAGCTGGTTTTCATCGTCTGCCCCGGTGCAGCCGCAGAGGGCCGCGGCCAGGAGCAGAAGTATCATTGGTGCACAAAGAATTCTCGTGCGCAAAAAAGCTCCTCCTTGCCCGTTAGTCCACCGAGGTCATGGCCTGCCCAATGGCGGCGGGAATCCGGGAAAGCAGATCGCTGGGGGTCATGCCGTATTCCCCCAGTTCCTCCGCCGCCAGGTCTCCTGCGGCGCCGTGAAGCCAAACCGCTGCGGGAACCCCTTTCTTGGGCGGAATCCCCTGGCCCAGCAGGGAGAGGATCATTCCCGCCAGCACATCCCCGCTGCCGCCCTTGGCCATGCCGGGGTTGCCAGTGGTGTTCACAAAGGTGTCGCCGTCGGGGAAAGCGGTGATGGTTCGGTGGCCCTTCAGAACCAGCACACAGCCGTGCTGCCGGGCAAAGGCCGAGGCTGCCCTTTCCCGGTCAGGGCCGATGGCCGTTTCTCCCGTCAGCCGGAGAAACTCTCCGTCATGGGGGGTCAGCACCGTCAGACGGCCACGTCTGGTGTCTAACACATCTATATGCTCGGCCACCGCGTTTATGCCGTCGGCGTCCAGCACCAGGGGGGCTTGGACCCGCTGGACCAGGCGGAGGGTGCGCACATCGGTTTTGCGGCTCCGGCCCAGGCCGGGCCCGATGAGAACTCCGTCACTCTGGTTCATTTTTTCCAGCAGACGGTCAAAGGGGGGAACGGGAGAGGGCATGGCCTCCTGGCACTTGACTGCCATCACCGGCCAGATCTCCCTGGGAACCGAGAGGAAGACAAGACCCGAGCCCGTGCGCACCGCAGCGGCGGAGGCCAGGGCGGGAGCGCCGGTAAACCCCACGCAGCCGGCCAGGATGTGGACCTTTCCAAAGGTCCCCTTGTGGCCGTTTCGGTCCCGCACGGGCAGGCAGGCGTGGACAAATTGTTGGGTTACCTGGGTCATAGGACGGTCCCTCCCTGAAACAAAAAAATGATTTTCGCTGTGGGCCCAAGGATGGGGTAAAGGGCACAAAAAATAGCGTACAGATATTTTTTGTGAATCCGCTCCTATTATAGGATTTTCAACCTTGCATTTCAACCTTTTTTGTGGTAAAGTTGTTTCACTGTGAAAAACGATGAAGGGGAAAATAGCAGTTCTTGCTTCCCACAGAGAGGGACGGTCAGCGGCTGAAAGCCGTCCTGGAGGTTTCTGCTTGGTTCGCCCTGGAGTTTCGGCGGGGAAATACGCCGGCGGCTGGTCCACCGTTACCGGGCAATGGAGTGCGCGCAGACACTGCGCGAATGTTCGGGTGGTACCGCGGAAGAAGTTTGCCTTTCGTCCCGTTTGGGATGAGGGGCTTTTTTATTTTCTATGAAACGAGGAAGCAGCATGAAGGAACAACTGGAAAAAATCAAACAGGAGGCCTTGGAAGCTCTGTCGGCAGCCAAGGAATCCGTTGACCTGGAATCCCTTCGGGTCAAGTATCTGGGGAAAAAGGGCGAGCTCACCGCCGTGCTTAAGCAGATGGGAAAGCTCAGCGCGGAGGAGCGCCCTGTCATCGGCCAGCTGGCCAATGAGGTGCGGGAAAAGCTCACCGCTGAAATTGAGGCCCAGAAGAAAAAGATTGAGGAGATCAAGCTGGAAGCCCGTCTGGAGGCCGAGGCTGTTGACGTGACCATTCCCGGCCAGGCCAAGAAGATGGGCCATCAGCACCCCATGTACATTGCCCTGGACGAGATCAAGGACATCTTCGTGGGGATGGGCTTTACCATCCTGGACGGCCCCGAGGTGGAGCTGGCTAACTATAACTTTGACCGCCTGAACGCCGAAGAGGGCCACCCCTCCCGGGACTGGTCCGACACCTTCTATTTCGACAAGGACAGCCGGGTGATGCTCCGCAGCCAGACCTCCCCCATGCAGGTTCACGCCATGGAGACCAAGCCCCTGCCCATCCGCATCCTGGCCCCCGGCCGGGTGTATCGGAAGGACGAGGTGGACGCCACCCACTCCCCCATGTTCCACCAGGTGGAGGGCATGGTCATCGACAAGAACATCACCATGGCCGACCTGAAGGGCACCCTGAACGCGGTGATGGAGCAGCTTTACGGCGAGGGCACCAAGACCCGTTTCCGTCCCCACCACTTCCCCTTCACCGAGCCCTCCTGCGAGATGGACGTGCAGTGCCACAAGTGCGGCGGCGTAGGATGCCCCACCTGCAAGGGCGAGGGATGGATTGAGGTCCTGGGCGCCGGGATGATCCACCCCAAAGTGCTGGAGATGTCCGGCATCGACCCCGAAGTCTATTCCGGTTGGGCCTTTGGCATGGGCCTGGAGCGCATGGCCATGCGCCGGTTCAAGATCGCCGACCTGCGGCTGATCTTCGAGAATGACGTCCGCTTCCTGGAGCAGTTCTGAGAAAGGAGAGAGTGAAGCATGTTACTGTCAAGAAAATGGCTCAATGAGTTCGTCCCCGTGGACGCCAATGACCGAGACTTCGCCGAGGATATGACCCTCTCCGGCTCTAAGGTGGAGGTCACTGAGATTGAAGGCGAGGAGATCTCCAACGTGGTCGTGGGCCGCGTGGTAGAGATCAAGCGCCATGAAAATTCCGACCATATGTGGATTTGCCAGGTGGATGTGGGCGAGGAAGCACCGGTCCAGATCGTCACTGGCGCCCAGAACGTGTCCCAGGGCGACCTGGTTCCCGTGGCCAAGCACAACAGCACCCTGCCCGGCGGCATCCACATTAAGAAGGGCAAGCTCCGTGGAGAGGTCTCTAATGGGATGCTCTGCTCCTATAAAGAGCTGGGAATGACTGACAACGACTGGCCTTACAGCATTGTGGACGGCATTTTCCTGCTGGACTCCGACCCTGACCTGAAGGCCAAGGGCCTGAAACCCGGCGACGAAATCCGCGCCGCCATCGGCCTGGACGACCATGTGGTGGAATTTGAGATCACCCCCAACCGCCCCGACTGCCTGTCTGTGATCGGTCTGGCCCGGGAGGCCGCTGTGACCTATGGCAAGAAGATCTCCCTCCACGAGCCCGTGGTGAAGGGCGGCGGCCCCGGCAATCTGTCTGAGCTGCTGGACGTGGAGACGCCTGCTACGGATCTCTGCCCCCGGTACACCGCCCGTATGGTCCGCAATGTGAAGATCGGCCCCTCCCCCAAGTGGATGCGGGATCGTCTGCGGGCCTCCGGCGTCCGTCCCATCAATAACATCGTGGACATCACCAACTATGTGATGCTGGAGTATGGCCAGCCCATGCACGCCTTTGACTACCGCTATGTGAAGGGCGGCAAGATTGTTGTCCGCCGGGCGGAAGACGGCGAGACTCTGACCACCCTGGACGGCAATGTCCGCAATCTGAACTCCTCCATGCTGGTCATCGCCGACGAGACCCGGGCCGTTGGCCTGGCCGGGATCATGGGCGGCGAGAACAGTGAGATCGTAGAGGACACGGTGGACGTGGTTTTCGAGTCCGCTAACTTCAACGGCACCTGCATCCGCCGCACCGCCCTGGCTTTGGGGATGCGGACGGAGGCCTCCGCCAAGTTTGAAAAGGGCCTGGATATCCTCAACACCCTGCCCGCCGTCAACCGGGCCTGTGAGCTGGTGGAGATGCTGGGCGCTGGTGAAGTGCTGGACGGGGTCATCGACATTCTGAACTTTGTACCCCAGCCCAAGCAGCTGGCCCTCCGCCCCGAAAAGATCAACGAGCTTCTGGGCACCGACATCGACACTCCCGAGATGTGCCGCATCCTCACGGAGCTGGGCTTTGGCGTAGAGGGCGAGACCATCACGGTCCCCTCCTGGCGCGGCGATGTGGAGCATTATTCTGACCTGGCCGAGGAAGTGGCCCGCTTCTATGGCTATAACCAGATCCCCACCACCTCCATGAAGGGCGTCACCACCCGGGGCGGCTACAGCCCTGAGCAGCTGCTGGAGCGCAGCCTGGGGAACGTCTGCCGGGGAATGGGGTATGATGAGATCATCACCTACTCCTTCATCAGCCCCACCTATTATGATAAGATCCGCCTGCCGGAGGACTCTCCCCTGCGCAAATCCATGAAGATTATGAACCCCCTGGGGGAAGATACTTCCATCATGCGCACCACGGTGATGCCCTCTATGCTGGAGATCCTGACCCGGAACTACAACTACCGCAACAAGTCCGCCCACCTCTATGAGCTGGGACGCACCTATTTTGAGCGGGAGGACGGCATGGCCGACGAGCCCAAGCTGCTTTCTCTGGGAGTCTATGGCCCTGACGAGAGCTTCTTCACCCTGAAGGGGGCTGTGGAGACCGTGCTGGAGAGTATCCGTGCAGAGGACGTGACCTATGAGGCCGAGAAGACCAATCCCTCCTACCATCCCGGCCGCTGTGCTAAGGTCTATGTGAAGGGACAGGAAGTGGGTATCTTGGGCCAGATTCATCCTCTGGTGGCTGCCAACTACGGCGTTGACGCCGAGCTGTATTACGCGGAGCTCCGTTTTGACGCCCTCTTTGCCAGCCGGGGTGCAGACCCTGAGTACACCCCCCTGCCCAAGTTCCCCGCTGTGACCCGTGACATTGCAGTGCTGGTGGATGTGCCGGTTACCGTGGGCGCGCTGGAGGCCTGCATCCGCTCCGCAGCCAAGGGCCTGCTGAAGGATGTAACCCTCTTCGATATTTATCAGGGCGCCAATCTGCCTTCCGGGAAAAAGTCTGTGGCCTTCAATCTGGTTCTGCGGGCTGATGACCGCAGCCTCACCGCCCAGGAGGCCGATGACGAGGTCAAAGTGGTTTTAGAACGCCTGGAAAAGGACTTTGGAGCTACCTTACGGTAAAAAGTTTATCCGTTTTCCCTTTTTCCCCTTTACTTTCTCCTCTTTCAGGAGTATGATATACTCAATCGTTTTCTATTGCTATGCAATCAAAAACTTTTGCCTGGCTGTGGCCCAGTGGCGGGTCACACAGTGCTAAAATAGCCGGAAGTGATTCTCATTCTCGTGATAGGGGGGGTACCAATGGATTCTGAATTCACCCGAAAGTTTCAGGTGGTCCAAGACCGCAACGACGAAATGAAGGCCACACTTATGGCCGTCTATGCGGCGCTGAAAGAAAAGGGATACAATCCCATCAATCAGATTGTGGGGTATATCCTGTCTGAAGACCCCACCTATATCACGAATTATAACAACGCTCGTACCTTGATTCGAAAGCTGGACCGGGATGAGTTGCTTCAGGAGTTGGTCCGGCAGTACCTGACCGACTGAGATTTTGTGATCACGGAAAGCACCCGTTTGTCTTAGGGCAGACGGGTGCTTTTTGGCCTTTGGGGCACCTCCTTTAGAAAAAGAAGATATCTTACAAGCCTCGGCGCCCAGCGGTGTGATAAAATAACATATGGAAAGGAGGGACAGCAGATGAAGGGAGAGACCCGCACGGCGGTGTATGATGACAGCCTTCGCTTGGAGGCATACCGCTTTGAGGGAACCCGGCAGCCCTTTCCCAACCACTTTCACAGCTACTATGTCATTGGCCTCATGGAGTATGGGGAGCGGTATCTGACCTGTAAGCATCAGGAGTATCTCCTTCGGCCGGGGGACATAGTTCTCTTTAACCCGGGGGACAACCACGCCTGTACGCAGAACGACGGCGGCACCTTGGACTACCGGGCCTTGAATATCGCGCCAGAGGTGATGATGGACCTGGCCGGGGAGATCACCGGAACGAGGGAGCTTCCCCTCTTTTCCCCCAATGTGATCTGCAGCCAGGAAGTGGCCTGCTGCCTGCGTTCCCTCCATGAAATGGTGATGGAGGGTTCTTGTGAGTTTGAAAAAGAGGAGTATCTTTTCCTCTTGCTGGCCCATTTGATTCAGCAGTACAGCCGTCCGTTTCCCCAGGTGATTCCAGTGTGCCGAAAAGAGGTGGAGCAGGCCTGTGCCTTTATGGAGGAAAACTTTGACCAACGGCTTTCTCTGGAAGAAATCTGCCGGGTGGCGGGGCTGAGCAAGTCCTCCCTTCTGCGGGCCTTTACCAAGGCCAAGGGGGTCACACCCTACCGCTATTTGGAAAACATTCGCATTGGCCGGGCAAAGCAGCTTTTGGAGGCGGGCGTGGCCCCCGTGGAAGCGGCTTTGCGGACAGGCTTTTCAGATCAAAGTCATTTCACCAATTACTTTAACCGCTTTATTGGCCTCTCTCCCGGCGTTTACCGGGATATTTTTTGGGACAAACGCGCAAAGGAGGAAGAGATCCCTTGACTGACCAAACCACCGCAGGGCACTTGCTGGCTCTGCTTACCATCCTGATCTGGGGCACCACATTCATTTCGACAAAGGTCCTGCTGGTGACCTTTCAACCGGTGGAAATCCTATTTTTCCGGTTTTTGCTGGGCTTGCTGGCGCTTTTCCTGGTGTATCCACGGCGCCTGAAGGGGACGAACTGCAAACAGGAGCTCACCTTGGCCGCTGCGGGGCTATGCGGGATCTGCCTGTACTACCTGCTGGAGAACATCGCGTTGACGTATACCATGGCATCCAACGTGGGGGTGATCATCTCTGTGGCCCCCTTTTTTACGGCCCTTCTCACCCGCTGGTTCTTGCGGGAGGAGGAGCGGCTTCACGGGAGATTCTTTCTGGGTTTTGGGGTGGCCATGGCGGGCATTTGCCTCATCAGTTTTAACGGCGCGCGGCTATCCTTAAACCCCAAGGGAGACTTGCTGGCCCTTCTGGCTGCGCTGGTGTGGGCAGTTTATTCAATTTTGACGAAGAAAATCAGCGGGTGGGGCTATCATACCATCCTCACTACCCGGCGGATTTTTTGCTATGGAATCCTCTTTATGCTGCCTGCCCTGGCTCTCTTCCCCTTCCAGCTGGGGCTGGAGCGGCTTGCCGAGCCAAAGGCTTTGGCAAACCTGCTCTTCCTGGGCCTGGGCGCTTCGGCGCTGTGTTTCGTCACCTGGAACCATGCGGTGAAGATTTTAGGGGCCCTGAAAACCAGCGTTTACATTTACATGGTGCCGGTGGTTACCGTGGTCACCTCGGTGCTGATTCTCCACGAGACCATCACACCCCTGTCGGCGTTGGGGACCGGCTGCACGCTGCTGGGGCTTATTTTGTCAGAATCCAAAGGAGGGAAAAAGGAGGTTTCCCATGGCGTTACAAAATGAAAAATGCGTTCTGGTGCTGGACGAGCACCTTCCCCTTGGCCTGGTGGTCAATACCGCTGCGATTCTGGGGATCACCATAGGAAAGGAACATCCTCAGATGGTGGGGGCCTCCGTTCGGGATCAAACGGGAAGCACCCATATGGGGATCACGACCCTGCCGATCCCAATCCTGAAAAGCTCCGCAGAGGGCATCAAAGGTCTTCGGGAGAAGCTGTTTGAACCGGAGTTCCAGGGCCTTACCGTGGTGGATTTTTCAGATCTGGCCCAGGGCTGCGGCTCCTACGATGATTTCACCGAAAAGATGGCGGAGAGCCCAGAAGAAAGGCTGACCTATTTGGGCGTGGCCATCTGCGGGCCAAGGAAGGCCGTGAACCGGTTAACGGGAAGCCTTCCGCTCCTTCGATAAAAAGCAAGAAAACAGCGTGTCCCGTTTTTTGTGGGACACGCTGTTTTGGCGTCTCATTCATTTAACCTTCCAGATAAGCTCTGTGGAAGACCTTTTTTCCCTTCTTAATCACCAGGCCCTCACCGGCAAGTTGCTCGGCGGTGAAGGAAGCGCCGATATCAGACACCTTCTCCCCTGCCACGCTGACGCCGCCCTGCTGCACTAAGCGGCGGCCCTCGCCCTTGGAGGGGATGAGGCCACACTTCAGCATCAGGTCCAGAATGGCGATGGAGCCGTCGGTCAGATCCCCGGCGGTCAGGCCGGTGGACGGCATGTTAGAGGTATCGCCGCCGGAGGAGAACAGGCCCCAGGCGGTTTTCTGTGCCTTCTCCGCCTCCTCTTCCCCGTGGACCAGCTTGGTCAGCTCATAGGCCAGGATCTCCTTGGCGGTGTTCAGCTGAGCGCCTTCCCAGCTGTCCATCTTGTCGATCTCCTCCAGGGGCAGGAAGGTGAGCATCCGGATGCACTTGAGCACGTCGTCGTCCCCCACGTTGCGCCAGTACTGATAGAACTCATAGGGGGAAGTCTTGTTGGGGTCCAGCCAGACAGCGCCGGAGGAAGTCTTCCCCATCTTTTTGCCCTCGGAGTTGAGCAGCAGGGTGATGGTCATGGCATAGGCGTCCTTGTCCAGCTTCCGGCGGATGAGCTCGGTGCCGCCCAGCATGTTGGACCACTGGTCGTTGCCGCCGAACTGCATGTTGCAGCCGTACTCCTGGAAGAGGTGGTAGAAGTCATAGGACTGCATGATCATGTAGTTAAACTCCAGAAAGGACAGCCCCTTTTCCATCCGCTGCTTGTAGCACTCAGCCCGGAGCATGTTGTTCACGGAGAAGCAGGCGCCCACGTCCCGGAGAAGCTCCACGTAGTTCAGGTCCATCAGCCAGTCGGCGTTGTTGACCATAATGGCCTTGCCCTCGCCAAAGTCGATGAACCGCTCCATCTGTTTTTTGAAGCAGTCGCAGTTGTGCTGGATGGTCTCGGGGGTCATCATCTGGCGCATATCCGTGCGGCCGGAGGGGTCGCCCACCATACCGGTGCCGACACCCACCAGCACAATGGGACGGTTGCCTGCCATCTGCAGGCGCTTCATCAAGCACAGGGCCATAAAGTGGCCCACATGGAGGCTGTCCGCTGTAGGGTCAAAGCCAATGTAAAAGGTTGCCTTGCCGGTGTTCACCAGCTCCCGGATCTCCTCCTCGTCGGTGACCTGGGCGATAAGGCCGCGGGCCTTCAGTTCTTCATAGATCTGCATAGTAATTCTCCTTCTTTCTTCAGTGCAACAGGGGAACAAAAACGTCCCCTGTCATGGTTATGACAGAGGACGATAGTGATCGTGGTACCACCTCAGTTTACCCCCTTCTCACAAAAGGGGCCTCAGCGGGTCCGGCCCAAAGCCAGACCCAACGCGCGATAACGGGCGCACCCGACATACCCTACTGTTCCCCAGTGGCAAGGGGGGTTCGGGCAGCTGCTCCGGGAGGTAGCTTCACCGGCGGCGCTCTCCCCCTTTCACCGTCCGGGGGCTCTCTGGACAGCGGATACGCAGGCTACTTCTTCCCTTCATCACAGTGGCGACATTCAATTAGGTGTATTGTATCGAATTCTGCCTCGCTTGTCAACTGGATAAATGATTGACCTATCCTTTTATCTTCTGTACGATGCCATAGACGATTCCACCGATCCCAATACTAAACAGAAACACAGCAAGGAAAAATGGGCCTTCGCTGCCACCACTGCCGAAAATCTTGGCCTTTTCCCAAATTGCAACGCCGGACAGAATGGGAACAACGCCCACCAGCCAGCCAAACTTAGCATCTTTCGCCCAGTAACGAAACACACCACCCAACAGGGCAAATACGATAAGCACAGGGAATAGAATCCACATACATGATTCCTTTCAAATTACAAGGGGTAGGTATATTCCGGGTATTTCAACGGGTCTTTTTATAAGCATCGGCTTCCCGCAAAAGCTCCTCTGCCCCCTCCAAAATGGCGGCGGACAGATGGGCGCCGCCGGTGAGGCGGGCCAGTTCTTCCTTGCGGCCCTGGCGGTCCAGGTCTTCTACGTTGGTGTAGGTCCGGCCTTCCTTCTCTTCCTTATGGACGGAGTAGTGGCTATCTGCCATGGCGGCAATCTGGGGCAAGTGGGTGACGCAGAGAACCTGACAGTTTTGAGACAGACGGCTCATTTTTTCCGCCACCTTCCCGGCGGCCCGGCCGCTGACGCCGGTGTCCACCTCGTCGAAGATCAGGGTCATAATGTTGTCGTTTTCCGCCAGAACATTTTTCAGGGCCAGCATGATCCGGCTCAGCTCACCGCCGGAGGCTACCTTGGCAATGGGCTTCAGGTTTTCCCCAACGTTGGCCGACATGAGGAAGCGGACCTCGTCCATCCCTGTCTCGTCCAGCCCCAGTTTGCCGGGTTTGGGGGCAAACTCTGCTTGGAAACAGACCTTTGGCATGTCCAGTTGGCGCAGCTCCTGTTCAATGCGGGCTTTTAGACGCTGGGCCGCTTCCCGGCGCTTTTGAGAGAGAAGCTCCCCTTTTTCCCGGGTTTTGGCCAGCTGTTCCTTGCGCTGCTTCCGCAGCTTCAAAAGGGTGTCGTCGGCCATTTCGATCTGATCCAGTTCCTCTTTGCTGCGGGCCAGGTAGTCCAGCATCTCCTGAACGGAAGCACCGTACTTCTTTTTCAGCCGGTGAAGTTGGTCCAAGCGCCCCTCTACCTCGTCGAGTTCCTTGGGGGAAAAGTCAAAGGTCTCCCGCAGGTCCCGCAGCCGCTCCGCCGCGTCTTCAGCGGTGTATCGGAGCTCGGACACGGTTTCGGACAGCTGAGCCAGCTCCCCGGAAAAATCCGCTACGCGGGACAACTCGCTCCCGGCCTCCGCCAAAAGGCTGGCGGCGCCGTCCCGGCTGTCGTCGCCGAAGATGGCGTTGTAGGCCCCTTCCACTGCGGCCACCAGCTGATCGGCGCTGCGGAGCATGGTTTTGCGTTCCTCCAGTTCTTCCTCTTCTCCCGGGCGGAGGGCAGCCCGCTCCAGTTCCGCGATCTGAAATTGGAGGATATCTACCCGGCGGGCCTTTTCCGCCTCGTCCATTTGTAGGGAGGCGATCTGCTTGCGCAGGGTATCCAGCTTGGTGTACTCCTTGTGGTAGGCTTCCCACTCCCCGTTCAGGGCGCCGAAGCTGTCCAGGTATCCCAGGTGGCAGGTCTCATCCAACAGCTGCTGGCCGTCGTGCTGGCCGTGGATATCGATGAGCTGCCCCCCCAGGGCTTTTAGCTGAACTACCGTGCAGGGGACCCCTCCGACCCGGCAAATATTTTTTCCGTCCCCCTGGATTTTTCGGGAGAGGAGCAGCTCTCCATTTTCATCGGGGCCCACGCCGGTTTCCTCAAACCAGGGCAGTGGGGGGAGGTCCCGGAAAAGGGCGGTGACCAGAGCGGACTTCTCCCCTGTTCGGATCAGGTCCCGGCTGGTGCGCTCCCCCATCACGGCGCTGATGGCGTCGATGATGATGGACTTCCCCGCGCCGGTCTCGCCGGTGAGAACGTTGAAGCCGGGGCCAAAGGAGATGTCTGCCCGGTCGATCAGGGCGATGTTTTCAATGTGCAGCAGCGACAGCATGGCTTTGCGCCCCTTTCATGGTCATCAAGGATTCTTTTCCAGCATTTTTACGATCTCCAGGCAGAGCTCCTCCGCGTCTTGGGTGGTTCGCATGATGAGAATGGCGGTGTCGTCCCCGGCCAGGCTGCCCACCATATTGGGCAGGTGCATCCCATCCAAAGCCGAGCAGGCGGCGGAGGCCAGGCCAGGCATGGTCTTTAGCACCACAATGTTTTGGGCACTGTCAAAGGAGGTTACGCTCTCCCGAAAAATATTGTTCAGGCGGCCGGCCACGTTGAGGGAGGTCTTTCGTTCGCTCACAGCGTATTTATAGGTGCTGTGGCCGGTGAGCTCCTTCACCAGGTGGAGCTCCTTGATATCCCTGGAAATGGTGGCTTGGGTGGATTTCATCCCCTTTTCCCGCAGCTTTTCCAGCAGTTGGTCCTGGGTTTCTATGTCATGCTCCTGAATGATGGCAAGGATCTCCGCCTGTCGTCTGGCTTTCATGCCCGGCTCCTCCTTTCCAGTTTGTGGTTAATCATCTCATAAAAGCTCTTGTCCGACAGCTTCACCAGGCACAGGCAGCGGCGGGAGCGGCTCACCTCCACCGTGTCACCGGAAAAGAGCTTAAAGGCCTTTCCGCCGTCCACAGACAGGTAGGCTGTCTTGCGGCTTTGTTTGGGAACCATGATATCAATCAGCCGGTTTTTATCCAGAACCATGGCCTTGGCCTGTAAGGTGTGGGCGCTGATGGGGGTCATAATGATATTTTCGGCAGTGGGCTCTACAATGGGTCCCCCTGCGGACAAGGAATACGCGGTGGACCCGGTGGGGGTGGCCAGGATGACGCCGTCGCCAAAGACGTTGGAGATGAGGATTTTATCCCCGTAGACCTGCAGGTCAATTACCCGGGCCACTGCCCCCTTGGTAATGACTGCGTCGTTCAGAGCGGTGCTGCGGAAGATCACCCGTCCATCCCGAATGACCCGGACATCCAACAGCATCCGGTTTTCCAGGGAATATTCTCCGCTGATGAGCCGGGTCAGCTGAAGCAGTTCGCTTTGCTCCAGTTCCGCCATGAAACCGACGCTCCCCATGTTTACCCCCACGATGGGGACCCCAAAGCTGCTGGCGTCCTTCGCCGCGTGCAGGATGGTGCCGTCTCCGCCGAAGCAGACCAAAAAGTCCGCGTCGGGCAGCTCGGTCTTCATCTCTTTGATTTTAATGCTTGGGTCAATCTCTCCCAGGTTCGATTTTTCCACCGGGAAAGGGAAACAGTATTCTGTCTTGACACCTGCCGCACTGAGCAGACGCGCGGTGCTTCTGGCGGCCTTGAGCCCCTTATCACGAAATGGGTTGGGACACAGGATGATCTTCACGGTTCATTTCCCTCCAATCGCTGGTGAGATGCCTCCACCAGGGCGGCCAGATCCCCGGAATAGGGGGGCTGCTCCGCCACAGTGAGCTGGCCTAAATACTCAATGTTTCCTTCCGGCCCACGGATGGGAGAAAAGGTCAGGTCTTTCACATAAAAGTGACACGCTTCGGCATGGCGCAGGAACTGCTCAAGGACCTCAAGATGGACCTTTTTATCTCGCACCACACCCTTCTTCCCCACCTTCTCTTTCCCCGCCTCAAACTGGGGCTTAATGAGGCAAACAAGCTGGCCGCTTTCCTTCATCAGCGGCCGCAGGGCGGGAAGAATCAGCCGCAGAGAGATAAAGGACACATCCACGCTGCCAAAATCCAGGGGCTCGGAAATGGCCTCCTTTGTGAGATAGCGGACGTTGGTGCGCTCCATGCAGACCACCCGTGGGTCGTTGCGCAGGCTCCAGGCCAGTTGTCCATAGCCCACGTCCACGGCGTAGACCTTGGCTGCGCCGTTCTGGAGCATACAGTCGGTGAATCCTCCGGTGGAAGCGCCGGCGTCGATGGCGACCACGCCCTCCAGAGAGGGCAGATCAAAAGTGGTCATGGCTTTTTCCAGCTTCAGGCCGCCCCGGCTGACATATTTCAGGGTTTGCCCCCGAATCTCCAGATTGGCCTCCTCTGGGACTGCGGCGCCGGCCTTATCCATGCGCTTTCCATCCCAGAAAACCTGGCCGGCCATAATGATGGCTTGGGCCTTTTGGCGGCTTTCTGCCATCCCGCGTTCCGTCAGAAGAACATCCAGGCGTTTTTTAGCTGCCATGTCTCATCACCTCCCGTGCTTTCTTGTATAAGGATTCCACATCCAGCCCGCACAAGGCCCGGAGCTGAGGAATGGTCCCGTGGGGCACAAAGCCCTCCCCGCAGGAACAGATCGCCGAGCCTTTCAAATTGATTCCCTGGGCCGCTGCTTCGGCCAAAAGCCCCACGCCGGGGCTGCCCATGGAGACACACTCCTGGGCCACCAACAGCCGCCCTGTTTTTTGGAGGGAGGCCAGAGGCAGGTCTGTGGGCAAGGGGACAATTTGGTTGAGCTTGATGATCTCTGCGGAGATTCCGTCCTTGGCCAAGCGGTCTGCTGCAGCCAGAAGATTCCCGGTCAGGGTGCCAAAGGTCACCATGGTAAGATCCGTGCCCTGGCGCAGGCAGCAGGCGGGCTGGCCGCTGTTGTCCTCCTGGTAATGGTTTTCCCCGCCACGGGGGTAACGAACCGCCACAGGACCGGAAATTTGGTAAATTGCCTGCTTCAGCATGGCGGTCAGCTCATCCAGGCTGGCAGGAGAGAGGACGGTGATGCCGGGAATCGTCTGGAGGAACCCGGGATCAAACAGCCCGTGGTGGGTCTCGCCGTCGTCTCCCACCAGACCGGCCCGGTCCACGCAGAAGACCGCGTGCAGGTGGTCGATGGCAATGTCGTGGATGAGCATGTCGTAGCTTCGCTGGAAAAAGGTGGAGTAGACGGCAAAGATCGGGATTAATCCCTGCTTTGCCATGCCGGCAGTCATGGTGACGGCGTGTTCCTCGGCAATCCCCACATCGAAAAACCGCTGGGGAAAGGCCTTAGCAAAGTCAGTCAGCCCTGTTCCGGCGGTCATAGCGGCGGTGATGGCGCAGATTCGGCAGTCCTTTTGGGCCAGTTGGAGGATGTCATAGCCAAAGCGGCCGGAGAAGCTCTCCCCTGCCTTCGGCCGGGCACAGGCGCCGTTTTCAGGCTGGAAGGGACCGATGCCATGAAATTCGTCGGGGTTTTTCTCCGCTGGGCGGAACCCGTTTCCTTTGATGGTCTTCACGTGCAAGAGCACCGGGCCATCCACCTGGGCGGCATAACGAAGCAGACGGGTCAGTCCCTTCACATCATGGCCGTCCACGGGACCCATATACTGGAAGCCCATGTTTTCAAACATACTGCAGGGCAGAAGGCTGGCCTTCACACCCTCCTTGATCCGGTGAATCACCTTGTGAAGCCAACGGCCCACTGCGGTGGCTTTCATCACTTTTCGATAGGCCTCTTTGGCCCGTAAGTACTGGGGACGCAGGCGCTGGCGGGCCAGGTGCTGGGCCACGCCGCCCATGCTGGCGTCGATGGACATGCCGTTGTCGTTGAGGATGACCACCAGGGGTTCTCCACTTTGCCCGGCCATGGAAAGGCCCTCATAGGCCAGACCGCCGGTGAGGGAGCCATCTCCCAGCAGGGCCACCACGCGGTAGTCCTCCCCCATCTGGGTTCGGGCCACTGCCATACCCAGGGCCGTGGAGACGGCGGTGGAGGCGTGGCCAGCAATGCAGGCGTCGTGCTTGGACTCTGCAGGCTTGGGGAACCCCGCTAAGCCCCCAAAGGACCGCAGGGTTTCCATTCGTCCGTTTCGGCCGGTGAGCATTTTATGGACATAACACTGATGTCCCACATCAAAGACCAAACGGTCTCTGCTGGTATCATAGACCCGGTGGAGGGCTACGGTGAGCTCTACCGCCCCTAGGTTGGAGGCCAGGTGGCCGCCGGTTTGGGACACCACCTGGATGATCCGGCGGCGCAGGGTTCGGCACAGCTCTTCGGCTTCCTGGTCACTGATCTCGGCCAGGGAACCGTATTCCTCCCATTGGTTCAAAACGATCCCTCCTTTGGGAAGGCTTGGAATAGAAGTTATTTGTTTCGTCCCGCCAGAACATGGGCGAGATCACAGAGAAATTCCTTTCCGGAGAAAGGAGCCAGATGATCCACGGCCTCTTGGGTCAGGGACTGAACCCACGCCTCACAGGCGGCAATCCCCTTCCGCGCCACAAAGGTGGACTTCTGATTGGCCTCATCCGAGCCGATGGGCTTTCCAAATTCGGCTTCGTCCCCCAGAACATCCAGCAGGTCGTCCCGGATCTGGAACGCAAGCCCCAGCTTCCGGGCGTAGGCGGCGGCCGCTTCCTCTCCTTCTTGGGAGCTGCCCGCGGCGATGGCGCCCAGACGGGCGGCGGCTTCGATCATGCAGCCTGTCTTCAGGGTTTCGATGGTAAGGATTTCCTCCTCGGTCAGGTCTTTCCCCTCTCCGAGAAGATCCAAAACCTGGCCGCCGACCATACCGGCGGGACCGGCGGCACGGGCCAGGGTGGCCACCGCCCGCTGAATCCGGTCTGGGGGCAGGTCTGCCTCCGCCAGGGTGGAGAAAGCCGCCGTGAGCAGCGCGTCTCCGGCCAGAACTGCGTTGGCTTCGCCGAACACCTTGTGGTTGGTGGGCTTGCCACGGCGGAAATCGTCGTCGTCCATACAGGGAAGATCGTCGTGGATGAGGGAATAGGTATGTACCATCTCCAGGCCACAGGCCAGGGGAAGCGCCCTTTCCGGGTTTCCTCCAAACAGCCTGCAAACCTCCAGCACCAGCACCGGGCGGATTCGTTTTCCCCCTGAGAGCAGGCTGTAGGACATGGCCTCGTTCAAGGCGCCATAGGCTGGCCACTGTTTTGTGTATGCTGTCAGCGCGTCTTCAATCTGGATCTGATCGGCGCGCAGCTGGGCGTTTATTTCCATATTGTTTACTCCTTGGGGACAAAGGGGGCTTCGGTCAGCTCGCCGTTCTCGTCGGTGCGCAGCTTTTTCACCTTTTGCTCGGCTTTGTCCAGCATGGTGACACATTGCTTCATCAGCTTAGCGCCCTCTTCATAAAGGGCCAGGGATTCATCCAACGGGTGGTCGCCGGCTTCCAACTGCCCGACGATGGCCTCCAGCCGGTCCATGGCCTGCTCAAAGGTCAGCTTTTTTTCTGCCATCGGTGTTTCTCCTTTCCTGTTGCGGTGCAGGTGATGGTCCCGTCAGAGACCCGGACGGAGAGGGAATCTCCCGCCTTCACCTGGCCGATGGCAGAGACGACAGCGCCGTCCTGCCCTTGTGTGATAGAATAGCCCCGGCCTAACACACGGAAGGGGCTCAGTGCCTCTAAGGAGGCGGCCAGCCGGCCCATGGCCTGCCGGTGGGCTTGTACCTGGCGCTCCATCCCATGGGCCATGCGCTGCTGCTGGTAATCCAGCAGCAGGCGCTTTTCCTGGATGGAACGCAGGGGGGATTGTAAAAAGGGACTGCCCTGCACCCGCTGCACGCGCTGGCGCTGTTGCTGGAGGGTTCGGTCCATGGCCCGTCCCAGACGGGCGTCTAAATGGGTCAAGGTGTCCCGCAGCTCCTGTTGGTCCGGGACGGCCAACTCCGCTCCGTTGGAGGGCGTGGCGGCCCGCAGGTCAGCCACGAAGTCGGCGATGGTCACATCGGGCTCGTGGCCCACGGCGGAGATCACGGGGATCTCAGAGCGGTAGATGGCGCGGGCGACCTCCTCGTCGTTAAAGGCCCAAAGGTCCTCCATGGAACCACCGCCCCGGCCCAGAATGATGAGGTCTGCCAGTTGGCAAGCGTTCACCAGGTCCAGGGCCTGGCAGAGCTCCGGAGGAGCTTCCGCCCCCTGCACCCGCACCGGCACCACCAGCACCTTGGCCATGGGCCAGCGGGCACCCAAGATGCGGATCATATCCCGCACGGCAGCCCCCGCAGGGGATGTGACTAAGGCGATGGTGTGGGGAAAGGCCGGAATGGGCTTTTTATGAGCAAGGTCAAAAAGCCCCTCCCGATGCAGCCGGTTTTTTAGCTGCTCAAAGGCGTAGGCCAACTCCCCCACCCCGTCGGGTACCATCTGGCTGCAATAGAGCTGATAGGCGCCGTCCCGGGGAAAGACCGACACCCGCCCCGACACGACCACTTTCATGCCGTTTTCCGGCCGAAAACGCAGCGAGGCAGCCTCCCGGCGGAACATGACGCAGCGCACGCTGCTTTCAGCGTCCTTTAGGGAGAAGTAGTGATGGCCCGATGGGTAAACTTTGTAATTGGAAATTTCACTGCGCACCAGAACCTGGGACAACAGACGGTCCCGGTCAAGCAGTCCCTTGACATATTGGTTCAGGGCAGTGACGGAAATCGGTTCTCTCATCATCGTTTTTGATTGTGCAGGCGCCAGGTGAGGATGGCCACTCCCATGGCGTTATCGGTGGAAAAGCGGGGTTCGGCAAAGACGGCGCCGCAGCTTGCTGTCATCCTCTGCCGAAGTAGCTGGTTGGAGGCCACGCCGCCGGCGCAGAGGACGGGCAGGCCGGGATAGGTTTCCAAAGCCTGCCGGGTGGCCTTCTCCACACCGTGGAGGATCGAGGCCAACACATACCAGCAAATGTCTGCTGGCGCGGCCCCGCTCTCAGCCAGGGCGTTCATCTTGTTCTCAATGCCGGAGAAGGAAAAGACGCTGTCTTTGACCTTCACCCGGAAAAACTCCTTGTGCTGGGCCTGGAGAGAGAGTTCGTCCACGGCCTTCCCTGCGGGGAAAGCCAGACCCAGCTTTTTTCCCGTCCGATCAATGAGCTGACCGGCGGAAATATCCGAAGTCCCGCCGATGCAGGCAGCCCGGACCATCACGCCATCGGGGACCACATGAAGAAGCTCTGTGGTGCCGCCGGACAGGTGCCAAACCAGATGGGGCTTGTCCAGCAGGTCCATCCGTCCGGCGGACCAGGCGGCGGCGGCAATATGCCCCTGCTGGTGGGAGCAAGCATAGAAAGGCAGGTCCATGGCCGAGGCCATGACCCTGGCTTGAGACTCCCCTGCCAGAAAGCAGGGCATATAAGAACCCGCTACCTCCCGGGGTTGGGTGCTGGCGCCGATGGCGGTGAGGTGATCGGGCAGGCCCCGTTCTTTCAGCCCTGCCACAATGGTGGGCAAACGCTTCACATGCTGAAACAGCGCATCACTCTGGCGCAGACCCAGGGAGCCCTGGGGGACGTCCAAGAGCTTTCCCACGTTGTCCCCGTGGGTCCCGTCGAACCAGGCGGCGGAGGTGGTGTAGTTGCTGGTATCCAGCCCCAGTACCCCTGCCATCGTCAGGCCTCCTCAGCGGGGGTCTCTGTTTTGGGCTGGCTTTGCTCCGGAAATTCCGCCCGAACAAAAGCCCCGAGAATCCCATTGATGAAGGAAACCACCTTTTCGTCCTCATACTTTTTGGCGATCTCCACCGCGTCGTTGATGGCGGCGGCGGTGGGGATGGCAGGCATATAGAGAATTTCATACATGGCCACCCGCATAATGGCGGCGGCGGTTAAGGGAATCCGGGCAAAGTTCCAGTTTTTCGAATGTTGCGCGATATATTGGTCCAGCTCAGGTCCGTGCTCGGCGACCCCGCGGACCACTTCCTGGATGTATTGAATCTGTTTTTCATTGGGATAGTCCTGATACAAAGCACTTTCCTCACTCCAACGCTGGAAGTGCTCCCGGTCCATCCGCTCGGCTAAAAACTCCTCGGCGGACTGGGTTGAGAACCCCAGCGAGTAGGAGCAATGGATGGCGATCTCACGTGCGGCTGATCTGGTCATGATTTTCGTTCCTCCAAGAGTGGGTCATTCCCACCCATTTTATTTGATTGTTATACATACTCATTATATACACGAATATGCAAAAAGGAAAGCCCCATCCAACTAATTTTATGAAAACTTTTTCTCTGAAAATTGGCAAAAAGAAGACCTGCGGCAAAGGCACCGCAGGTCTTGAAGGTTTACGCTGGTCAATCTTCCGCTTTCTCAAAGGTTACGCCGCCCACACGGACGTTGACGGCGGAGACCTTCAGGCCGCTGGTGGCTTCCACGCTGGTGACAATGGCCTCCTGGACCTTCTTTGCTACCTCGGGAATGATACCGCCGTAACGGATCTGAATGGACACGTTGATGGTGATATTGTCGGACTCCCAAAGGATGGTGATGCCCTTGGACAGCTTTTTCCGGCCCAGGAGCTGTTCGCTCATGGTACCGCCGGTGAGGCCCGTGACCCCTTCCACCTCCAGGGCGGCGTTGCCGGCGATCATTTCCAGGACTTCCTCGGAGATATAGACGTCTCCGTATTGCTCACTGCGGGAGTAATATTCTCTGCTTTCGCTCATTGCTGTTATCCTCCGTTGCGGAAAAGGATTGGATCGGGTGCGCCTGTATTATGACACCACGAATGACGGTATAAGATCCGCGTTAGGGATAGTATACCATATCCAGGAAAAAGGGGCAAGCCCCCTCTTTCCTGACCGGCCAAAAATTGTGTCCGGAATCAGCCCTGGCGCTTCTGGGCGGAGAGCAGGGTGTTTTTCATGAGCATCGCCCGGGTCATGGGCCCCACGCCACCGGGGACGGGGGTGATGGCCCAGGCGAGCTCCTTCACAGCGGGGTAATCCACGTCGCCGCAGAGCTTGCCGGCCTCGTTGCGGTTCATGGCCACATCGATGACCACGGCGCCGGGCTTTACCATGTCGGCGGTGACCATGTTCACCTTCCCCACGGCAGCCACCAGGATGTCGGCGGTGCGGCAGATTTCAGCCAGGTTTTGGGTGCGGGAGTGGCAGATGGTCACGGTGCCGTGTTTTTGCAGCAGCAGCAAGGCCATGGGCTTACCCACGATGTTGGAGCGGCCAATCACCACGCACCGTTTTCCCTTGGGGTCAATGTCATATTCTTTCAATATTTCCATGATGCCATAGGGAGTACAGGGCAGGAAGCCCTCCTTCCCCACCAGCAGGGCGCCCATGTTCATGGGGTGGAACCCATCTACGTCCTTTTCGGGGGAAATGGCCATAAGAACGGCCTCTTCGTCAATGCCGTCGGGCAAGGGGAGCTGACAGAGGATGCCATCGATATCCTCCCGGACGTTGAGCTGCTGGATGAGAGAAATGAGTTCCCCCTGGGTGGTCTCCTCAGGCAGGGCATACTCTTCACTGAGGAAGCCGCACTCCTCGCAGTCCTTCCGCTTGCTGTTAACGTAAACGCGGCTTGCAGGGTTGTTCCCCACGATAATGACCGCCAGCCCCGGGGTTCTTGCCAGGCTCTCCGCCTCTTTCTTGACCTCTTGCTTGCACTTTGCGGCCAGTGCTTTGCCGTCTAAAATGATTGCCATGTGTCAGGTCTCCTCTCCGGTTTGTTCTTTTTGTTTTTGTTGGTTGACATAAAGCGCTTCGGGTTTTGGGTGGGTCCGCAGCTTCAGCAGGATCAAAATCACAGCCACGGCGCAGCTGAGGAAAGCCACCATCTGGGAGGTGCGGATGCCGGTGGAAAAGAAATACAGGCTGTCGGTGCGCAGCCCCTCAATGAATCCCCGCCCCAGGCCGTACCAGGCCACATAGAGCAGGAAATACATGCCGTCAAAAGCGCGGAAGCCCTTGTGCAGGAGCCACAGCAGCAGGCAAAAGCCAATCAGATTCCAGAGGGACTCATAGAGGAAAGTGGGGTGGACCTCCATATACTGCCCCGCTGTTTCAATCCCCATGCGCCAGGGCAGATCCGTGGGGCCGCCATGGGCCTCGGCGTTAACAAAGTTCCCCCACCGGCCGGCGATCTGACCGATCAGCAGCCCGAAGGCACACACGTCGGCCAGGGCGGGAAAGGGGATTTTTTTGTACCGGGCCACGCCCCAGGCAATGAGCACGCCGGCGATGATCCCGCCGTAAATGGCTAAGCCCCCGTTATGGGTGTTGAGGCAGGCCTTGAGGTCTAACCCACCCTCAGGCGTCACATAGAGCTCGGGATTGAAAATGATGTAATAGAGCCGCGCCCCGATGATGCCACCGGGAGCGGCAAAGAGGATCATATCAATGATATCATCCCCTTTTAGACCAAACTTGGGGGCCTGAGACCGGCAGAACAGTACCCCGAGAACAAAGCCCAGGGCGATGATGACACCATACCAATAGATATCAAAGGTTCCGATGGAAAAGGCCACCCGGTTGATGGAAAAGGTCAGCCCAAGCCCCGGAAAGGAAATCGTATTCATTGGTCTGCCTCCCCGGGCCGGATGACGATAAGGGAGGTCTGCTCAGGTTTTACCCAGGCGCGGATGAAGTCCTCCGCATCCTGACGGGTCAGGCTGTCGTAAATCTCCGGGAAGGTCCAGGGGTCTTGATTGGAAAAATAGCCCTGGGCTTGCTCCACGCAGAGGTTTTCAAAGGAGTTTAGTCCCCGGACATAGGCGCCGTAGGCGGCTTTTTTCAGCCGCTGGAAGAGGGCTTCGTCAATCCCCTCTTTGGCGATCCGCGCTCCTTCTGCCAGGATGGCGTCCCGCACGCCCTCGGGGTCCTTGGTCTCGCCTCCGGCCATCAGAAAGGCGCAGCCGGGATAATCAATATAGCCGCAGTAAAAGCTGCTGTCGATCATCCCCTGCTCATACAGCCGGTTGTACAGGGGGCTGGAGCTGCCCGCCATGGCCTCACAGGCCAAATCGCCCAGCAGACGCTGGCGGAGCTGAGCCGGGCCATCTCCGGCGGGCTGGCACTTGATCCCCAGCTGGAGCAGCGGAGCGGACACCGCCATCACGCGGCTGTTTTCCCGAGCAAAGACCTCTTTGGGCTCGTTCTCGCCGCAGTCTCTGGGGATGGGAGGCTTGGCCTCTTTGGGGAGAATTTCCCGGGCCATCTGGCACACTCGCTCCGGGTCCACATTTCCCGCCACACACAGGACCATGTTGGAGGGTGTGTAGAAAGCCTCGTGGCACTGATATAGCGTCTCTGCCGTAATCTGGGCGATGGACTCCACGGAACCGGCCACAGAGTTGCGGACGGGGTGGTTTTGATAGAGGGCTTCTAGCAGCATGTGGTAGGACTGCCAGCCGGGCCGGTCCTCGATCATGCGGATCTCCTGGCCAATGATGCCCTGCTCCTTTTCCACGCTTTCCTTGGTGAAGTACGGCACGGAGACAAATTCCAGCAGGGTCTTGAGGTTCTCCCAGAACTGGTCGGTACACTCAAAATGATAGCCGGTGATGGCCGTGCTGGTAAAGGCGTTGGGGGATGCCCCGGTGGCAGAGAGGGTCTGCAAGGCGTTGCCCCCGTCGGGGGTGTCGAACATCTTGTGCTCCAGGTAGTGGGCAATCCCCATGGGGGTGTCCAACCACTGGCCGTTTAACTGAAACCGGGTGTCCATCCCGCCGTAGCGGGTGGCGAAAAAGGCGTAGCACTTGCCAAAATCGGGCTTGGGGAAGACAAAGACCCGCAGACCGTTTTCCAAGGTTTCCTCATACAGAGTCTCCCCGATCCGTTCATACCTGTGCTTGACCATGGTTCTCCTCCTTTCCCCGCAGGGTGTAAATGCTGTCTAACCGAACCGCCTGGGCAACTCGAATCACTTGCTCCAGGGAAACATTGCCCACTTCCTCCGCCAGTTCCTCCGGGGCAAATTCCGTGCCGGAGACGAAGCGGTTGAGCCAGTATTCCTCCAGCCGTCCTTGGGCATCCAAGGTGGTGCGCAGGCTGCCCACTACAGAGCGTCGGGCGGCCTCAAATTCCTCTTGGGTGATTTCCCCCTTTTGGCAGGCCTTTAGTTGGGCCAGGATCTCATCCTCTGCTTGTTGGAAGTTGGCAAACTCCACGCCCGAATAAACCTGAAGCAGCCCCTTGTTCTGGGCCAGAGAAGAGCTGGCGAAGTAGCACAGGGAGAGCTTTTCCCGCACGTTGAGGAAAAGTTTCGAGTTGGTGGTGCCGCCGTAGACGGCGTTGAACAGCAGGCCCTGGGCCACGGCTTCCCGGCTCTGGAACCCGCCGCCGGTGCGGAAGCCCAGAATCAGCTTGCCTTGGCCCACATCCATGGCGTCCTGGAAGCGGCGGACCTCCCCTTTGGGGGCTTGCACGACCTGTGTTTGGGGGACTTCGCGGCGCTGGGTTTTCGGTAAGGTGGAAAATGCCTGGCGGAAAGCCTGTTCCACCCGGGCGGGATCGGCGGAGCCGCAGTAATAGAGATAGACCGGGGCGGTTTCCAAAACCTCCCGGTACCGGGCGTATAAGCGCTCGCCGGTGATCGCCCGGACCTGTTCCTCTGTGCCCAGCTTGTCCAGGCCGTAGGCCTCCCCTTCGCACATCAGGGTGCGCAGGCGGGACAGGGAATACTGGAGCTTATCATTGACCTGGCCCCGGATCTTGTTCACCAGGTTTTCTTTTTCACTCTCCACATAAGCCGGCAGGAAGGTCTTGCCTTCCCCGGCAGGGGCTAAGACGAGCTCTCCCAGCAGCGAAGCAGCGTTTTCCAGAATGTTGGCGCCCTCGGGCACAAAGGCATCGTCCAAAAAGCTGCCCCAGAAGCCCAGGCACTGGACCTCTCCTTTCTTGCGCAGAATGGGCTCAATGCCGCCGCCATATAAGTCATCCAACGCTGCCGACAAAGCCTCCAGATCCGGATAACGCTGGGTGCCCCGGCGCAGGACCTTGGGCAGCAAGGCATTGAGGGAGGCATGTTCCGCCGTCAGGGGTTCCAGAAAGGTCACCGACAGCATGGAGGTTTTGAATTTATTGGTCTGAACCGCCCGGAGCGTCACCCCGGGGGCCAGAAGAAGTTCCGTCATTGGGAGCATAGGCTTGCCCTCCTTTTGCTTGGTATTTTCCTATCATCTTAAATAGTATTTTACCATAATTTATGAGAATGTAAAGGACTGCCAAAAGTCATAAGAAAATCCTTTCCCAAAGAACAGGATTTTATCCAAATGCCTCTTGACAAAATCCGTCATCTGGGGTAGGATAGTCACTGTTGTAAAGGAAATCAGCTTTACACTTTGGGGAAGGGAGGGCACTCCATGAAAAATCAGGCTTACCGAATGGCAATGCTCTACGATTTTTATGGCGATCTGCTCACCCCCCGTCAGAAGGAGTTTTACGACCTGTATTATAACGACGACCTGTCCCTGGCGGAGATCGCCGAGAATTACGACATCACTCGCCAGGGCGTTCGGGACATCATTGTCCGGGCGGAAAAGACCTTGGAGGATATTGAGGAAAAAACAGGTCTCATCCAGCGCTACCACCGCACACGGGCAACTACCGCGGTCCTTCGCGGCTTGCACGACCAGTTTCTGGCGCTGAACCAAACCAAGTTTGGCGACCGGGATTTGGACGACCTGTGCCGGCAGCTCAGCGACGCCATCGACGATTTGGAGAGGGAGTGAGTGCATGGCATTTGAAGGATTAACAGAAAAACTCTCCTCCGCGTTCAAAAAACTGCGGAACAAGGGCCGCCTCACTGAGGCCGATGTCAAGGAAGCCATGCGGGAGATCCGTCTGGCCCTGTTAGAGGCTGACGTCAGCTACAAGGTGGTCAAGGACTTTATCAAAAGCGTCACCGAAAAGGCCGTAGGCGCCGAGGTACTGGAAAGCCTCACCCCTGCCCAGGCCATCGTTAAAATCGTAAACCAGGAGCTGGTCACCCTGATGGGCGGCGACAGCACCAAAATTACCATTGCCTCCCAGCCCCCCACCGTGGTGATGATGGTGGGTCTCCAGGGCGCCGGTAAAACCACCAACGCCGCCAAGCTGGCCGGCCTTATGCGCAAGCAAAACGGCAAGCGCCCCCTGCTGGCTGCCTGCGATATCTATCGCCCCGCTGCCATTCAGCAGTTGGAAGTGGTGGGCAAGCAGCTGGACATTCCCGTCTTTCAGATGGGCCAGGAAAACCCCGTCACCATCGCCCAGGCTGCCATTGAGCACGCCAAAAAGCACGGCAACGACATGGTCTTCCTGGATACCGCCGGCCGTCTCCATGTGGACGAGGCTCTGATGGAAGAACTCTGTTCCATCAAGGAAGCGGTAAGCCCCAGCGAAATCCTGCTGGTGGTAGACGCCATGATCGGCCAGGACGCTGTGAACGCCGCCAAGGCCTTCGACGAGGCCCTGGACATCGACGGTGTGGTCCTCACCAAGCTGGACGGCGACGCCCGGGGCGGTGCGGCTCTGTCCATCAAGGCAGTCACCGGCAAGCCCATCAAATTTGTCGGCATGGGCGAAAAGCTGGACAACATCGAGGTGTTCCACCCCGATCGGATGGCTTCCCGCATCCTGGGGATGGGCGATGTGCTCAGCCTCATTGAAAAGGCTGAGCAGCAATTCGATATGCAAAAGGCCCAGGAGCTGGCAGAAAAGTTGAAAAAGAACCGCTTCACCTTGCAGGACTATTACGACCAGTTGGTCCAGGTAAAGGGAATGGGCTCCATGGAGGAACTGCTGGGTATGATGCCCGGCCTGAACGCCAAAGCACTGGAGGGGGCCAGCATCAATGAGAAGGCCCTCACCCGCACCGAGGCCATCATCCTCTCTATGACGCCCCAGGAGCGGGAAAATCCCTCCATCCTCAACAGCAGCCGGAAAAAGCGTATCGCCGCCGGCTGTGGGCTGCAGGTGGTGGATGTTAACCGTCTGCTGAAGGAATTTAACATGATGCAGCAAATGACCAAGCAGATGACCAAGCTCTCCGGCAAGCGCCGGAAAGGGAAATTCGGCAAATTCCCCGGCGGAATGCCCGGTCTCCCCTTTTAAATCATTGGATTGGTATCCGTTTCGGCGGTTCCATAGATATGTAATTCATTTGGAGGTGAAAGGACATGGTTAAGATCAGACTTCGCAGAATGGGCTCCAAGAAGAACCCCTTCTATCGCATCGTGGTTGCAGACTCTCGTTATCCCCGCAACGGTCGCTTCATTGAGGAGATCGGCACTTACGATCCCCTGCAGGAGCCCGCTGCCATCAACGTGGACGCCGAGCGCGCTCAGGCTTGGATTAAGACCGGCGCTCAGCCCACTGAGACCGTGAAGGCTCTGCTGAAAAAGGCCAACGCCATCTGATTTGGAGGGCACATGAAGGACTTGCTCACTTATATCGCCCAAAATCTGGTGGAACACCCCCAGGCCGTGGACGTACAGGAGACGGAAACGGACGGTAATGTTGTGCTTGAGCTCCGGGTCGATCCCAGTGA
>JALERU010000050.1 GCA_022764045.1 Clostridiales bacterium
AGGTAATGGCATAGGGCAGCTGGGTGGACACATGGTTCACGTGGTCGCACTGAGCGCCGGCAGAGGCCATAATGGTGGTATCGGAGATGGGAGAGCAATGGTCGCCGCAGACAGCGCCGGCCATGCAGGCGGAGATGCAGATGATGGCCATGGGGTTATCCATGGAGAACACGTTCTGCACAATGGGGATCAGAATACCGAAGGTGCCCCAGGAGGTGCCGGTAGCGAAGGCCAGCAGGCAGCCAATGACAAACACGATCACGGGCAGCAGCAACTGGATACCGGTGGCAGAAGTACGGACGAAGTCACGGACGAAATACTTGGCGCCCAGGGAGTCGGTCATGGCCTTCAGACTCCAGGCAAAGGTCAGGATCATGATGGCAGGCACCATGGCCTTGAAGCCCTCCGGGATGCAGCCCATCATGTCCTTGAAGCTCATAGAACGGCGGATCAGGAAATAGATGAAGCTGAACACCAGCGCAAAAGCGGAGCCCAACATCAGGCCCACGGAGGCGTCGGAATTGGAGAAGGCGGTGATAAAGCCCTCACCCTCGAAGAAGCCGCCGGAGTAGATCATGCCAATCACGCAGCAGATGATCAGCATCACTACGGGCAGCACCAGGTCCAGCACCCGGCCCTTGCCCTCCTCGACGTTCTCATCAGCGGAGGCGTAGGGGTTGGGGCCGGAGAACAGGTCGCCGGTCTCGATGGCGTTGCGCTCAAAGGTGCTCATCAGGCCAAAGTCCACCTTCATCACCACCAGGCCCACCATCATCACGATGGTCAGCAGGGCGTAGTAGTTATAGGGGATGGCCCGCAGGAACAGGTTGAAGCCCTGACCGTCCTCGGCAAAGCCGGCAACTGCAGCCGCCCAGGAACTGATGGGGGCAATGATGCAGATGGGGGCGGCGGTGGCATCGATGATGTAGGCCAGCTTGGCGCGGGAGATGTTGTGCTTGTCGGTGATGGGCCGCATGACGCTGCCCACGGTCAGGCAGTTGAAATAGTCGTCGATGAAGATCAGGCAGCCCAGGATGATGGTTGCCAGCTGGGCCCCCACCCGGGATTTGATGTGGGTCTGGGCCCACCGGCCAAAGGCCGCCGAGCCGCCGGCCCGGTTCATCAGGCAGACCATGGCCCCCAGGATGACCAGGAAGATTAGGATGCCCATGTTGTAGCTGTCGGACAACGAGGCCACGATGCCGTCCAGGAAGACATGGCGGACGGTGCCCTCAAAGCCGAAATTGGAATAGAGCAGGCCGCCCACCAGGATGCCGATGAACAGGGAGGAGTAGACCTCCTTAGTGATAAGGGCCAAGGCGATGGCAATGATTGGGGGCAGCAGAGCCCAGGCGCTGTTGTAGAAATGGCTGGGGGACTCCACATAGCCGGTCCCCTCGCAGGTGGGACACAGGAAGGTGCCGCCGCAGTCGGCACAGGCCTCGTCATGGCCATAGCAGGTCATGCACAGGCCGGTGGCGCCGCAGTCGGCGCACTCGATCATTTTGCTGCCGGGCTCCTCGGTGGGGTCTCCCGCGGCAAAGGCCGAGGCACTCATGGAGACCATCAGCACCACCAGCACCGCCAGCAGGGGCAGCAGCCGTCGCAAGTTTTTTCTCATGGGTTCTCTCTCCTTTTCAAAAATAGAAAAAGTCATGACGTTGTCATGACTTCACAGAAAAGGAACCCACGACAGCGCTCCGTCCCCTCTGGGGGGACGACAGTCTGAGGGATGTTCTCCCACAGCCCGGCTCCGCAGCGGTCAGGCCCCGCCCCGCAGCCTCGGCAAGCACGCCTTTCCCCTCCCCCGCCGGCCTGGGCTTGGGGGAGGGTACTCTTCGTACCCGCACCTCTATCATGCTTGTTCTCCTATCGTATCATTTCTTGAGAAAATGTCAACGGTATTTCCTGTTTTTTCTGAACGGTTCGGCAAAAAACCATCAAAATCGCCGCCAGCACTCCTCTGCGCTTGTGTCAAAGAGTCAAACAGAGAGGCACGGACAGGGCGCAATCTGTCCGTGCCTCTTTGTTCTGCGTTTTAGTGCCGTCGGGGACTTACTCCTGGGCCGCCTGGCGGTCGGGGCGTTCGCAACTGAGGATGACGCCGCCGTCCAGCTCGAAGGTGGTGGTTTTCACAATGTGGGTCTTGCCCACCCGGATCTCCTGGGTGCCCAGTTCGCTGGCCAGGTCGTTCTTGACGGTGCCCTCGATGGTGAAGACCAGGTCGTAGGTGCCGGCGTCCACCTTGGTGAGGATCTCCCGGTTTTGGTTGGTGTTCCAGACCATCTGATAGGTGGCGTTTTCCGAGGGCGTGGCCTGCACGTCGGTGATGGTGGCGTTCAGCATTTCGTTGGCGGCCATCAGTTGGCAGGGAAGCTCCCCCTGGATAAACTCGTAGACCTCGGGTTCCACGCCCTTTACCTTTACGGTGTAGACCACGGGTTCCCCTTCGCCGCCTAAGGCGCCGGACTGGTTGTCCAGGAGCTTATAGCCGATCAGCGCCAACACCGCCACGATGAGGATGATGGCGATCAGGTCGATGATGTTGAGCTTTCCAAAGATTTTTCCTTTTTTATCAATGATACTCATAAGTAACCTCCGTTGCTTGACCATTCTTGGAAACCCCTGTATAATACCATATTATGCTACCTTTCTCAAGTCTTTTTTCGGAGGATTCCCCATGAAAGTACTCCATTTAATCAGCGGCGGCGACACCGGCGGCGCGAAAACCCATGTCCACTCCCTCCTGGCCGGCCTCACCCCGCGCATCCAGGTGAAGATGGTCTGCTTCACCGAGGGCCCCTTTGCCCAGGAGGCCCGGGAGCTGGGGATCGACACCCAGGTCTTCCCCGGCCGGAACTTCTTCGCCAATCTGAAAAAGCTCTCCCAGATGGTGCGGGAGGAGGGCTTCGATCTCATTCACAGCCACGGAGCCCGGGGCAATATGATGGCGGCCTTTCTCTCCAAACGGACGGGGCTGCCCACGGTGTCCACCGTCCACAGCGACTACCGGCTGGACTATCTGGGCCGGCCCTTGTCCCGGCTGACCTACGGCACCATCAACACCATCGCCCTGCGGAAGCTGGACTATCGCATCGGCGTATCCGACGCCATGGTGGACCTGCTCATCAGCCGGAGATTTGACCCGGAAAAGCTCTTCGCCATTTACAACGGCCTAGACTTCACCCCCCGCACCCCCGCCCTGGGCCGGGAAGAATACCTCCGCTCGGTGGGGCTGGAGGCCGACGAGGGCTCCGTGGTGGCGGGCATCGCCGCCCGGCTCAACCCCGTCAAGGACATCGCCACCCTCATCCGGGGTTTTGCCCTGGCCCATGCAGAGTTTCCCAACCTGCGCCTGCTCATCGCCGGCGACGGGGAGGAGATGGACAATTTGAAAGCCCTGGCTCAGGAGTTGGGGGTGGCCAAGGAGGTCTGCTTCGCCGGGTGGGTCTCCGACACGGACTCCTTTTACAACGCTCTGGACATCAACACCCTGACCTCCATTTCCGAGACTTTCCCCTACTCCCTCACAGAGGGGGCCCGGGCGGGGCTGCCCACCATCAGCAGCAAGGTGGGCGGGGTCTCCTATCTCATCGACCACGGCTCCAACGGCTACCTCTTCCCCCCCGGAGACCACAAGGCCCTGGCCGGCCATCTGCTCACCCTGGCCAGGGACCCCGCCCTGCGGAAGTCCATGGGGAGGCGGCTGTATGAAAAGGCCAACCGGGAGTTTTCCATCGAGGCCACCATCCAGCGGCAGCTGGAGATCTACGAGGCCATTCTGCGCTATGAAAAAACGGGCCGGGACCGGGTAATCATCTGCGGGGCCTACGGCCGGGGCAACGCCGGGGACGACGCCATTCTGCTGGCCATCCTCACCGAGCTGCGGGCCATCAACCCGGACCTGTCCTTCCAGGTCTTCTCCCGGAACCCCCTTGAGACCCGGAAAACCTATCGGGTGAACGCCTTTTACATCTTCCACGTCTGGAAGGCCCTGTATCATTTTAAGCGGGCCAAGTTCTTCATCAACGGCGGCGGGTCCCTGATGCAGGACGTGACCTCCTTCCGCTCCCTGTGGTTCTATCTGTGGACCCTGGCCGCCGCCAAGCGCCACGGGTGCCCGGTGATTATGTATGGCTGCGGCATCGGCCCCATCCGCAACAGCGGCAACCGGGTCCGGGCCGCCAAGGTGATGAACCGGTATGTGGACGCCATCACCCTGCGGGACCCCGACTCCCTGAAGGAGCTGGAGGTGCTGGGGGTCACCCAGCCCAAGATCGCCCTGTCGGCGGACACCACCGTGAGCCTCCCCGCCGCCCCTGGGGACGTGATCGACGGGATTCTGGACAGCCTGGGCATTCCCGTTGGGGGGAACTACGTGGGCTTTGTCCTGCGCCCCTGGCCGGGCTTTGAGGTCAAGGCCAAGGACATCGCCGCGGCGGCGGACTATGTCTATGAGACCTATGGCCTGACCCCGGTGTTCTTCCCCATCGAGCCCCGGCTGGACGTGACGGCAGCCCAGCGGGTGGTCTCCCGGATGAAAGCTCCCTATTACATGTTCACCGAACCCTACACCGCCGCCCAGACCATCGGCATCCTGGCCCGGATGAAGGTGGTGGTCTCCATGCGGCTGCACGGACTCATCTTTTCCGCCGGCCAGGGGGTGCCCCTGGTGGGGATCGTCTATGACCAGAAGGTAATCTCCTTCCTGTCCTACATCGGCCAGGACCTGTATGAGGACCTTCACAACCTGACGGCGGAGGGTCTGAAGGCCCTCATTGACCAGGCCGTCAGCCGGGGGAAGGACCCGGAGTTCCTGTCGGAAAGCGTAGAAAAGCTGCGGCGGATGGACGAGGTGAACCGGAAGACCCTGGAGGCCTATGTGAAGCAAGCCCCTGAGAAGGCGTGATGAGAGTTCTCTTTCCCAAATCAATTCCCAATGGGAACCCGGCGGCGGAGCCTGCACTCCGCCGCCGGGTTTTTGCATGGTCCCGCCACTTATGAATTCCAGACGACCGACTGTAGAAAAACGGTGGAAATCCCCCCGGTTGTTCTCTATACTATATTGGGGGGGGATTTTGTCCTATTTCGGGATTTTTCTGGGGCTTTATTTCATCTGTTGGGGTCTGGATTATTCCATGGGCAAACGGGAAGTGAAGCAGTGGAACGAGAAATTAAATGAGTGAGCAACTGTGAAAAAGGCGAAGCAGCGTAACAGCTCCTTCGCCTTTTTACGGTTTTGGAAGGACGGGATTCTTCTACCCGCCGATCATTCCGTATCGCCCCCTCATCAGTCAGCTGCGCTGACAGCTTCCCCCCCCGAGGGGAAGCCTACGCTCCTTCGGGACGTTGGGGTAATTGATACGGTATTTTTCTACAATAAGCCGTACAGGTTTTGCCAACGCCTTCCCCTGGGGGGGAAGGTGGGCCGGCCCCGTAGGGGCCGGGTCGGATGAGGGCGTGCGTTGAGGTTTCCCCAGCGTAGGTAATAGTTGCACCCACCCCCTCCCGAAGGTTTCCCCAACCCCGAGAGTTGGGGCCAGGGCACGCGGTTTTTGGATCACAGCTCCCGCCGCCGCTGGCGCCGGCAGGTCCAGGCGCACAGGAGGAGGGTCAGGGCCAGGAGGGTGGCCAGGATCAGAAAGGGGCCGTCCGGGGGGACAGGGGTGGTGCCGTTCTCGGTCCAGGGGCGGAAATAGCCGGGGCGGTCCAGCAGCCAGGTGCCGGCGAAGGCTCCCACCACCAGGAAGAGGGGGATGGCCTTGAGGAGCATGGCCACATAGTTGTCGCTGTACTGGGAGAGGAAGAGGGTGAGGCCTCCGGCGGCCAGGCCCAGGGCCAGGAGCATGCCCACCAGAAGGAGCAAATACTGGCCGTAGGACAGAGAAAACCAGGTGAAGTCCCCCCGGCACCAGTTGAACAGGGGGCAGGCCCGGAACCGGAGGGGGCCCTTGCCCAGAAAGGGAATGGCGTACAGGGCCAGGCTCGCCAGGGAGAAGACCAGGGCCGAAACCAGGCCGGCGGCCAGCTGGGTGTGCAGGACCTTTCTCCCCCGGCGGGAGCTCCACTGGAGAGCCCGGGTGCGGTGGAGGCGGTCCCGCACCAGGGTGGGTGAGAGGAGGAGGACGGTGCTTAACACGATCCAGACGGCCAGGTCCTTGGCGTACTCCACGGTGGAATCGGTGACACATTCGGGGAGGAAGCCACGGGGGGCTGTCTCCAGGGTGAGGATGCGCCCCTGCTGGGCGGGGGTGGCGGCGGCGAAGGCTTCCTGCTGGTTCCAGGGGGTTTCCCCCTTCCAGTCGTAGTTGACCATGTAGTTATCCAGCTCTCTGATGAGGAAGTAGTTGGTGTTGTTCATCACCTTCCAGAGGAATTCCTCCTCCTCCATGTCCGCCTGGCCGCCGTTGGCCCTGGCCTGGGCGTAATAGGCGTCGTGGTAGGTTTGGAAGGCCTCGAAGCTCTCCAGGCCCCGGTCGGCCGCCTCAGGGATGGCTTGGATCTGTTGGGAAAAAGCGGCAATCTCCCCGACCAGTTGTCCGTCCAACTCCTGGCGCTCCTCCGGTTCCATGGTGGGGCCGTATTGCTCCACCCAGCCGGCGGCCAGGTCGAAAGAGGCCTGGGCGGTGGGGCCGTTGCAGAAATAGTCGATGTAAAAGCTGGGGAAGAGGTAATAATACAGCAGGCCCAGCAGGAGGACGGCCCCCAGGACGGCGGGGCGCCAGATTTTGCGGAGCTCTTGGGTGAAAAGTGCCATCTACACCATGTCCTTTCTTTGAAAATGACGGAGGGCCAGCCAAAGGGCGGCGGCCAGCAGAAGGAGGGCCAGAGTCAGGCCCAGGGTCTCCTGCCAGGGCACCAGGGCATTCAGACCCAGTTCAGTGAACCAGGCGTTGCAGCTCAGCCACAGACAGGCCGGGTGGATGGAGATGAGATAAAAGGCCATCCACAGCCCCCCTTGGGCGCAGGCCGCCGCCCCCGCCAGGGGGAGCAGGCACAGGAGCATCAGCGCCAAGGCGGCCAGATAGGTGTTGCGGATCAGGCTGCCGCACAGGGCGGCCAGCAGGCAGCAGGCCCCGGTGACCCCGCCCCCCAGGGCCAGGACGGCGGCCAGGTAGCCTGCCAGGGTGAAGTCCGTCCAGGTGAGGAAGGGGCGCTGGATCAGCAGGTCCACCAGGTAGTTGAACTGGCTGGAGACGCTGGCCCTCCAAAGGCCGCTGTAATCCCAGAGGGCGAAATACACCCCCAGGGTGACCAGGGCCAGCAGCAGATACAGGGCCAGGGAGAGGACCACCGCCACCCCCAGCTTCCGCCCCAGGAGCCGCCGGCCCGTCCGGGTGGTGTAGGCCATGGACTCGGTGCGGTGGAGGTTTTCATAGCCCAGCAGGTAGAGGGTGGCAAGCATCCCCAGGATGGCCCCCTCCCCCATCACCGCCCGCAGGAGAGTGCGGAAGAGGAACTGGTGGCTCTTATACGTGACGGGGCCAGCGTAGAGGTCCATATCCGCCCCGGTTTGGGCCAGGTGGTCCACCCGCTGAGCCAGGCGGTCATACTTTTGGGCCATGGCTCGGGCGGCCAAGGGGGAGTTTTTCACATAGTCCTGGTAAAAATCGGACAGGGGCGTCAGGTCGTAGTCCTGGTAGAGGTTGGTCATTCCTTGGACGGCCTCCTGTAGAACGGCCCGGTTCTCTGTGGCGGGGCGCTGGGCCAGGCCGGCGGAGAACCCTTCGTCCACCCGCTGTCCCAGGACCCGGGCGGCGGAACTGGTCTCGTTCAAAAAATCTCTTCCGTCCAGATTTGTGCCAATGAGCAGGCCGTTGAAGGCCAGGCACAGGGCCAGGAAAACCCACAGCACCGGCAGGGTCAGGAGCTTTCTGCCCTCATAAGCCGCCAGCCTCATGGCAGGTCCTCCCGGTAGATGGCCAGGAAGGCGTCCTCCAGGGTGGGGGTGACCGGCACCCCCTGGGCGGGGGGCCGGGCGCAGAGGACCCGCAGCACCGCGCCTGCCTCCCCCTGTCCCTCGCTGAGGAGATATTGGTCGGGAGCCAGAGGGACTCCCGCCGGCAGGGCGAAGACCTTCCCCGCCAGGCGGGCGCAGAGGCTCGAGGGGCTGTCGCAGCAATACAAGCGGTGGTCCCGCAGGAGGATGATCTGGCCGGCGATGGTCTCCACGTCGGAGACGATGTGGGTGGAGAGGATGACGATCCGCTGGGCGGCCAAGCTGTGGATCAGGTTGCGAAAGCGCACCCGCTCCCTGGGGTCCAGGCCGGCGGTGGGCTCGTCTAAGATCAGGAGCTTTGGGTCGTTGAGCATAGCCAGGGCGATGCCCGTGCGCTGGCGCATGCCGCCGGAGAACTGGCGGAGCTTTTTATCGGCCACCTGAGCCAGACCCACCAGCTCCAGCAGGCGGTCAATGCGCCCGGCCGCCTCCTTTTGAGGGATGCCCTGGAGGGCGGCGGCATAGCGGAGGAACTGCCGGGGGGTGTAGCCGGGGTAGTAGCCGAACTGCTGGGGCAGATAGCCCAGCAGGCCCCGGTAGGTCTCCCCCAGGGCGTGGATGTCCTCGCCCTTCCAGAGGATCTGCCCCTGGGTGGGAAAGAGCAGGGTGGTGAGCATCTTGATGAGGGTGGTCTTCCCCGCCCCGTTGGGGGCCAGCAGGCCGTAGACCCCGGGGGTGAAGGTCAGGGAGATGTCCTCCAGGGCGGTGAAGGTTCCATAGCGTTTGGTGACGTGTTCAACGGACAGCATAGGGGCTGCCTCCTTTCCTGGGATGTGAGATGGACCGGTCCAGCTGCCACAGGAAGGCCCCCAATCCGACGGTGGCCAGCAGGAGGAAAACCAGGGCGGGCACCCCCTCCAGCCACACCGCCGCCGGGGGCCAGACCAGAGGGATCAGGCCCAGCCCCAGCCACACCAGAGGGGGCAGCAGGACGGACCACACCAGGGAGGCCCCCTGACAGCCCAAGGTCAAAGCCGCGTAGAGGAACAGGCTGGAGGCGGAGAGGGCCAGCATCCAAAGCAGAGAGAGCTGCCGGCCGCTGAGCTGCCAGAACAGCAGGTCCGCCGGCACCGTCAGGGCCACCGCCGCCCCGCCAAAGAGGAGCATCCGCCAGGCAGTGAGGACGCGGAAGGAGAGGCGGCAGGTCTGTTTCCACGCCAGCGTTCCGCTCATGGCCTCCTTCCACTGGGTGAGCAGATGGAGGGAGGCGTACAGCACCGGGGAGAAGAGGAAGAGCAGAGGGGCCAGGGGGCTGTGGTTTCCGGCGGCCAGGGCCGTGGGGACCAGGCACAGCCCCGTGACCAGGCAGGCCAGGAAGAGGCAGTCCCCCACCCCGAAAAAGGCCATCCTCGGGGGGAAGCCGGCCAGGGTCCGCCGCAACTCCCCCCACAGGGTGGGGCGGGGGCGCAGGCCGACGGAGAGGATGGCGGCCACCGCCCGGTCCTTTTCCGCCGGGGTGGGCATGGGGATGGATTCTCGGTCAGTCATCGGATGCAAACTCCTTTCTCAGCCGCCCCATAAGGCGGTAGTATTGGGCCTTTACCGCCGGCTGGGACTGGCCCAGGATGGCAGCGATCTCGGGAAAGGTCTTCTCCCCGTACAGGCGCAGGCGGTAGACCGCCTGGGTCTGGGGGTCCAGGGCGGAGACATAGGCCTCGATCTTTTCCAGCAGGAGGCGGTCCTCCACCTGGGCGGCGAAGTCGGTCTCCAGGGGAAGGGTAAGGTCGTCCAGATCCAGGGCGGGGGGCTTGGCCCGGCGGCGGGCGTCGATGGATTTGTTGGCGGCAACGCGGAAGAGCCAGGTGCGGAAGGCGGACTTTTTCCGGTCGTAGGTGGGCAGGGCCCGGAGGACGGCCAGGAAGATCTCCTGGGTCAGGTCCATGGCGTCCTCCTTGTGGCCGGTCTGGCGGTAGGCAAAGCGGTAGATTTCGTCGTAGTGGGCCCGGATGAGCTGGTCCGCCGCCTGGGGGTCGCCGCGCTTTTGGATGGCTTTGATCCACCTCTGTTCTTGTTCCACTGGCTCACCGCCTTTCTGTCTGTATATTCGCCCTGATTGGGCCATTGGTTGCAGGGCTGGGGGTATTTTTTGAACATTTTTTCACACAGGAAATGGCCGGGACGGCAAATTCCGTCCCGGCCATGGGAAAAGGCTTGTTCAGTTTTCTTCCTCACCGGCGCAGGCCACCAGGTCCGACAGGGCGTCCTGGATGCCCTCCATGTCCTCCTGGGCCCGGGAGAAGGCAGCGCGGACGGCGTCCAGCTCGGTCTCGGCAGAGAGGATGGAATTGGCCAGGTCCCGCTTGAGGCGGTCGCAGCGGTTTTGGATGTCTAAAATCCAGCGGACCCCGTCGGCCCGGATCTCCGCGGCCTGGGCCCGGGCGCATTGGAGGGTGATCTGGGCCCGCTCGTGGGCGCTGACCTCGATGCTGCCGGCGGTGTCTTTCAGGCGCTGCCAGGAGGCCGCCTCGGGGGCCAGGTGGCTGACCTTGCTTTCCAGGTCCTCCGCCTGGGCCTGGGCCTGGGTCAGGGCGGCGGCGGTTTGGTCCAGGGCCTCTTTGGTCCGGGCCAGCTCTTCCGCCAGCCGGTCCCGTTCTGCGGTGGCCTGGGCGGCCTGGTCCTCCGCCGTCTCCAGACGGGCTTCGGCCTGGTCCCGGGCTTCCCGTTCCCGGGCCAGGGCCTGCTCCAACGCTTCCCGGCTGGCCTGGTTTTCCCGGGTGATGGTTTCGATATAGTCCAGCACGTCTTGCCGGTGGAAGCCGCCGAAAGCGGCGCTACGGAACTGACCGGTGGTTTCGTTCATGGTGTTTCCTCCTGAGGGGATCGCAGGATTTTTTACAACTTTATTTCGTATTTTATCACATTACGGCGTTTAATACAATTGTTTTTCGGGAAAAGACCGGCGATGGGTTGTGGGGGTTCCTCTGGCGCGCGCCTTTATTTTATAGCTCGCGTGCTCAGAAGAACGGTCGTGGGTAATATATTCCTTTAAGACACGGACCAGATACATCCTGCCCTTAAAACGGAGGGGGGCCAAACTGAGCAACGTAGTTGAAGAGGAAAACAGTGTCTTCTTTGTTTGGCATAGCAAATTTCTCCTCATACAAATATGAGGATTATATCCCCTTAATAAGATAGATTATAACCCCCATACTAATTGCACAAGTATTGGGGGGTTCTGGATGATTATATTTAATCGATTGTGGAAAACGATGGAAGCCAAAGGGATGTCCACCTATCAGCTGAGGGAAAAGTGCGGCATTGACAGCAAAACCATTCGCCGGCTGCGGGCCAATGAGAATATAGAAACCAAAACCTTGAACAAGTTATGCGTTGCTTTGCGGTGTGGTCTGGAGGAGATTGCGGAATACCGGGAGGACGATGAGGCTTCCAGGGAAGAAACATTGTGAAATCCTTTGGAGCGTTTTTCTGGCCGTCAGTGTTTGCCGTCTTGGAGCAGGAGATTTGTTGACGGCTTATATGGTCGGTATAAATTGTTGGGAGGGTTTCCATTGACCCACGAGGAATTGCTTTTGTTTGGAGAACGGATTCGTGACAGGCGAAATTCCATTGGCATGACCCAGGAATCTGTAGCAGAACAGGTAAATATCAGTCTGCGCTTTTATCAAATGATTGAGCGCGGTGAAAAAAGTGTCTCTCTGGACACTCTCATGCAGATCAGTCGCACTCTAACCGTAAGTATTGATTATTTGCTGTTTGGGAATCTGGCAGATTCCTTGGAGAATCCCCTTACTAACATTTTGGCAAAGCTGTCGCCGCAAGAGCGGGCAGACGCAGCGAAAATATTGCAGCTATACGCAGCCGCCTGTGGGTATCGCGAATGAAACCATGCTTCCCGATTGGAAAAGTATGGTTTTATTTTTTCATATCCACATATGCCATAACAAATGTATGAGGAGTTCACACAAAACCGTATCGCGCAGCTGCGGATACAAAAAAATGTCTCCGCCCGCGATATGTCTCTGTCCATCGGGCAAAACGATAGCTATATCAACCAAATCGAAAACAAAAAATCCTTGCCCTCGATGCAGAGCTTCTTTTACATCTGTGAATACTTCGGTATCACTCCCCAGGAATTTTTCGACGGGGAAAACACGGACCCTGTCCAATTTGCCGCCCTCATAAAGGACTTAAAAAAGCTGGATTCCAAAACACTGTCTCACCTTGCGGCAATCGTAACAGAACTGATCAAAGCGCGGGGGCTCACAGAGTGAGGGGCCCGTCTTATGACCACGTGATCAATCATAAAGAACACCAGTTTGTAAAGCCATGCTTCCCCGGGTGGGGCGGCGTGGTTTTCTTTTGCGGAGACAGGCAACCGTAGAGGATTGACGAAATGAAATGGTGCAGCTGGCAATGGCTGCAGGGTAATTGAATGCGTCAACAAATCGTGAACAAAGCCGTTATAGAGGTGATCTTGGCGTTCCTTATCACTCGATTTTTCGCCTTGCTTTGTATCAAAATAAGCAAGAAGTCCGACGTTTAATTACCGTGCCGGGGAGGGTGGGGGGCAGGGTTTCTCTATCGTAGGGTGAGAGCAACCTTGCCGTTAAGGGAGGTGGCAACGATTATCTTCTATCCGCCGATACTCCAGATCGCCCCCTCATCAGTCACCTTCGGTGACAGCTTCCCCCCGAGGGGAAGCCTACGCTATTAGGCTACGTTATGGTTTTTGCTACGGTAGGCTTCTACAGTAAGCCTTCCAGGGCTTGCCAATCGCCTTCCCCTGGGGGGGAAGGTGGGCCGGCCGCAGGCCGGGTCGGATGAGGGCGGGCGTTGGGGATTCCTCTGCGTGGGGAATAGACCCACCGGACCGAGGTGGCTGCGGGGTTCTTCAAATTGACGTCCCTGGCAATGGCTGGATTGGCGATTGACGGAATGGGTCAGGAATGATATAATTTGATGATCTGCAAGCAGATCAAAGGAAAACGCGATTACCATGTGACAACTGCGGTTTTGTCACAGATAAGGGAGAAATGGACATGTGGGCCTCGACTGGTTGGAAAGACTATGAACTGCTGGACTGCGGCAAGGGGGAAAAGCTGGAGCGCTGGGGGGATTACACCCTGGTGCGGCCCGATCCCCAGGCCATTTGGAACACCCCCCGCCGCCATCCCGGCTGGAAGAACTACGACGCCCGCTACGCCCGCTCCCGCACCGGTGGGGGGCAATGGGTGAAGAAGAACCTGCCCCAGCGGTGGCAGGTGAAATACCGGGGGCTTACCTTTAATATTAAACCCATGAACTTTAAGCACACCGGCCTCTTCCCCGAGCAGGCGGCCAACTGGGATTTCGCCATGGAGCAGATCCGTAGCGCCGGCCGGCCCATTTCCGTGCTGAATCTCTTCGCCTACACCGGGGCGGCTACCATCGCCTGCGCCGCCGCCGGGGCTTCCGTGTGCCACGTGGACGCGGCCAAGGGCATGGTGAGCTGGGCCCGGGAGAATGCCAAAAGCTCCGGCCTGGAGGGCGCCCCCATCCGCTGGATCGTGGACGACTGCGCCAAGTTTGTGGAGCGGGAGATCCGCCGGGGCCGCCAGTATGACGCGGTGATTATGGACCCCCCCTCCTACGGCCGGGGGCCCTCGGGGGAAATCTGGAAGCTAGAGGAAAACCTCTACCCCTTTGTGGAGCTGGTGGCCGGGGTGCTGTCGGACAAGCCTCTGTTCTTCCTCATCAACTCCTACACCACGGGCCTGGCCCCGTCGGTGCTGACCTATCTGTTAGAAACCCTCCTGTCCAAGCGGTACGGCGGGTACACCGTCAGCGACGAGCTGGGCCTGCCCGCCACCGACAGCGGCCTCATCCTCCCCTGCGGCGCCTCCGGGCGCTGGACGGCGGGGGGCAATGGAAGGAGCAGCCAATGAGCACAATCATCAAAGCCGAACACCTGACCTTCTCCTACCCCGACGAGCCCGCCGGCCACCCGCCGGTGCTGGACGACGTGAGCCTGGAGATCGAGTCAGGGTCCTTCGTGGCCATTCTGGGCCACAATGGCTCGGGGAAATCCACCCTGGCCAAGCATATGAACGCCCTGCTCACCCCCACCCAAGGCAAGCTCTGGGTGGAGGGGCTGGACACCGCCGACCCGGACAACCTCCTGGCCATCCGGGGCAAGGTGGGCATGGTCTTCCAAAACCCCGACAACCAGATCGTGGCCAGCGTGGTGGAGGAGGACGTGGCCTTCGGCCCGGAAAACATGGGGGTCCCCCCGGCGGAGATCCGCCGGCGGGTGGACACCGCCCTGAAGATGGTGGGCATGTATGAGCTGCGGGAGCACTCCCCTCACCTTCTCTCCGGCGGACAAAAGCAGCGGGTAGCCATCGCCGGCATCATCGCCATGATGCCCCGGTGCATCGTCCTGGACGAGGCCACCGCCATGCTGGACCCGGTGGGCCGCCGGGAAACCGTGGACACCATCCGCACCCTCAACGAGAAATATGGCATCACCGTGGTCCTCATCACCCACCACATGGACGAGGCCGCCCAGGCCCAGCGGCTCATTGTCATGTCCCGGGGCCATATCATCGACGACGGACCTCCCAGGGAGGTCTTTCAGCATGTGGAGAAGCTGCGGGCGGCGGGCCTTGCGGTGCCGGAGACGGTGGCCCTGCTCTATGAGCTGCAAAAGGAAGGCCTCTCCGTCCCCCTGGACGCCATCAGCGACGAGGCCTGCGCGGCGGTGCTGGCAGGGCTTTTGAAGTGACCCCTTTCTGACAAGGGGAACGTGAGGAGTAAACAGGTTTGGAACCGATCATTGAAATTAAAGACTTAACCCATATCTACAGCCCCAACACCCCCTTCGAGCAGCGGGCCCTGGACAACGTGAACCTGACCATCTACCGGGGAGAATCCCTGGGGATCATCGGCCGCACCGGATCAGGCAAGTCTACCCTCATCCAGCATCTCAACGGCTTGATCCGGCCCACGTCGGGTCAGATCCTCTTCCA
>JALERU010000059.1 GCA_022764045.1 Clostridiales bacterium
TTCGAACCCTCACAAACAGAGTCAGAGTCTGTCGTGCTACCCTTACACAATCCCGCTATTTGGTTTTTCATTTCTTGCTCACTCGCTGAGAGCAAAATTTATTATAGCAGGCTTTTCTAATTTGTCAAGGAATTTTTTCAATTTCTTGAAAAAATTTTTCTTTTCCCCAAGGTCCTCTGTTTCCGCCGGGTGAGAAGGACTCACCCGGCGGAAACGAGGGCGTCAGGGCAGGACAGTTTCGCAGAACCGGTGGAGAATGGCTGCCACCTCCGCCCGGGTGGCCAGGCCACCGGGGTCCAAGCGGCCGCCGCCCTTGCCCTGGAGCAGTCCCTGGCTGTTGGCCCAGGATAAGGGTTCTCTGGCGTAGCCGGAGATCGCTCCGGCGTCTACAAATTTTGTCAGGTCTCCCCGCTGGGACACGTCCCCTTTTTTGTAGTTCACATAGCGGTACAAAATAGCGGCCATCTGTTCCCGGGTGATGGGGTCCTCCGGCCCAAAGGATGTGGGGCTGTATCCGTTGACCACGCCGTTCCAGGCCGCCCAAGCGATGGGGGCGGAATAATAGGCGTTCCGGGGCACGTCGGTGAAGGGGGACCAGTTCCCGCCGGCGGGGCTCCCCTCCAGCCGGTAAAGGATGGTGACAATCATCCCCCGGGTGGTGGGGGCATTGGGCTGGAAGGTCTTGGCCCCGGTGCCGTTCATAAGGCCCTTGCCATAGACGTAAGCCACATCGCCGTAAAACCAGTCCTTCTCCCCCACGTCGGTAAAGGGGATGGGCGGCAGCTCTGGGGCCAGGGCTTCAAAGACGGCCGAAACCGTGACCCCGCCGTCGGGCATGGAGAAGGTATAGCTCCCCTGGCCGCGCTCCCGCAGGGAGAGTTTCCCGTCGTTTGCGGAGGCCGTGAGCTCTTTCAACTGGAAGCCCTCCGCCGGGCGGACGGTAAGGGTCACCACAGTCCCCGGCGCGGCCACCTGGAGATCCGCCGTCAGCGTCCCGTTGAGGGGGGCGCGAAGGGTGATGGGATACAGGGGGAGTTCACTGACGGTCAGTGTCCCCGACACATAGGCAATGTCGGACCGATAGTTTCCCCCCGTCGGCGCCACCGCCCCGGAAATCTGAATGGGGTAGGTCCCTGACCGGGACATATCGGGGATGACGCCATAGAGGAGGGAGGGCTCCTTGGCCAAGGTGTCCCGCCCCACCAGGCCTGAGATCGTATAGTCATAGGAGGACAGGGCGGGGATTCGGTCTCCCACCGAAGCCGTCTTGTTGTGGGCCCGGATGGTGAGCTGGGCCTGGTGGATGGTCACCTCCACCGGGTTGGCCTTGGCTTCCTGATAGCGGTCGTCCCCCGCCTTGGTGGCGTAGACCAGCACCTTGCCCGCCTGGGTGGCCGTCAACACCCCGTTTTCATCGATGGTCGCCCCGCCGCTGGCTCCCCGGGTCTCCACCCGGAAGGACACCTTGCCGCTGCCGGCGCCGCCAGCGGTGCGGAAGGTCAGGGTCCGTCCATAGGTCACCGAAGCAGCCCCCGACAGGGAGAAGGCAGGCTGCTCCTGCTTTTCCGTCCCCACGCCGATGTCCACCGGGGGCTGGGCCTGCTTCTCCACCAGGCGAAGGGTGATTTCCTCCTGGCCGCCGTCGTACTCCGGTTTCCCGTCGCCGTTGAGGTCACGGCTGGGGGCGGTGGCAAGGAGGCTCACTTGGCCGCCGGTCTGGCCCGCCGTCAAGGTGGCGCCGCTGAGGGTAGCGCCCAAGGTCTCTCCAATGAACTGGAAGGTGACCTCTCCCCTTCCCGCCCCGGAGACCAGGCCATCTAAGTCCAGCGTGTGGCCCAAAGCCAGCTCGGCGCTCTTTTTCGCCCGGAAGAGCTTGGGGGTGATCTCTCCCATGTCGCCGACCAGCACCGCGCCCGCATCCTGTAACACGTAATTTTTCCCGTCCGTCCCCTCGAAACGGAGGCCGGACACCGTCACGGTCTTTTGTTTCCCCACATAGGCGTCCTCATACTCCGCCCGGGCGTAGGACACCGTAACAGAGTCCCCCGGCAGGACCTGGGCGGACACCTTGGGCGCGGCCGCCCTCGTGCCGTCATACTCCTTGGGCGTCACTCCCTCCATCCGAAGGTCGGACAGGGAGATCCGGCGGGGGTCAATGGTAAAATGGGTGGCTGCGGAACCGGTATAGGCCCCGGTCCCCCGCACCGTCACCGTGGCCTCGCCCACATTCCGGTTGTTGGCGTATTCCACCGTGTATTGGCTTTCATCCACCTCGGCTCCATCCAGGAAAACCTTCACACCAGGTTCGCGCTCACTACCCCAGTATTCATAGTGGTCTCCCCCATCCAACCGGATCTCCGCCGCCGACAGGGAAATCGGCTCCGCCGCCCGGGCCTGAGGGGGCAGGAGGACAACCACCATCAGAAGCAAAACCACCGCCATACACAAACTGAAAAGCCGCCGCATCCTGTTCACCATTCTCATTTCCTCCTCGCCGTCTCTCTGTCACCGGGAAATATTGGATTTTTTGTCATTATATCAAATTTATGAGACACCGTCTATACGTTTTTGAGCGATTGATGCAACCCCGATCCTCTCTTCCTCCCATCCGGCGCTCCCCTGAAAAAATCCTCCCTCTGCCAGCTTGACATTCGGAGGTAAGATACTATAATAAAAAGGATCTCTTTCTGTTTCTTCCCCTTTGCATGATCCATTTTAGAAAACCGAACGGAGTGATTTCCCATGGAGCTTTGCGGCAATCCCCCTCTTTCCAACGATCAGCATGTGGATTTTATCGCCATTGACTTTGAAACCGCCACCAGCGACCCCAACAGTGCCTGCGCTGTGGGCCTGGCTTTCGTGGTGGGGCTGGAGGTAACCGCCACCACCCACCGGCTTATCCAGCCCCCAGGCAACCGATACGACCAGGGCAACATCAATGTCCACGGGATCTATCCCGAAGACACCGAGCAGTCCCCGGACTTCCTCACGGTCTGGCGGGAGCTCCACCCCATGCTGGCCGGAAAGGCCCTCATTGCCCATAACGCCCGGTTCGACATGTCGGTGATCAAGGCCTCCCTGGCCGCCTACGGGGACCCCTATGTCCATCAATACGCCGACTTCAAATACATCGACAGCATCGCCATGGCCCGGGACCTGGTCCCCGGCCGGAAAAACCTGGCCGCCTGCGCCGCAGCCCTGGGGATCGACCTGCGCCACCACCACAACGCCGAGTGCGACGCCGTGGCCTGCGCCCAGATCGCCATTGCCTGTATCAAAGCCACCCACTGCCTGAACCTGGGGGAGTTCTGCTTCTCCCAGCCCCATATCCGCATCCAGGAACTCAGCGACCTGGCCCTCCCCGCCCGGCGGCCTCGGACCGCCCAACCGGCAAAGGCCCGCCGGGCCCCCTGGTACCGGACGGCCATCCACACCAAGGAGATCCAGCCCCAGGTGAGCTTCTTTGACAAAAACCATCCCTTCTATCAAAAATCCCTGGTCTTTACCGGGGAGCTCTCCATCGACCGGCAGGAGGCCATGCAGCGGGCGGTGAACGTGGGGGCGGTGATCAAAACCGCCGTCTCCCGCAAAACCGACTTTCTGGTGGTAGGCCGCCAGTTTGCCGGCCCGGGCGGGACGGAGACCCACAGCAACAAGGAGGAAAAGGCCCGTGCCATCCTGGCCGAGGGCAAAACCAACCTGCGCATCCTCAACGAGGCTGAATTTTCCCGCCTGCTCCAAGGCTCCCTCTCCCCCGCCGCCCCCCAGAGCCGCCGTTCCATGGCCGCAAAGTAACGGGACAGGCCAACACGTTCTTCCGGATGGGAAGCCGCCCGGAAGAACGTGTTTCATGTTTTTTTATCTTTTTCTGAAAAAGGCTTGCTATTTTGGAAACCATCGTGTATACTAAGGAACGTATTCTAAATGTATGATTGATTCTCACCGGATGTAAGTCAATTTCCATTTTGACTTGCCACCGGTGTTTTTTTATTGTTTCGCAATAAAGAATGACCGACCGCTGTTTTTCTTTCACGACTTTTCGAATAACATTTTTTTAGGAGGTACACGTTGATGAATAACGGTACTGTGCTCTGGTTCAATGAGGAAAAAGGATTTGGATTTATCTCCAACAACAACGGCAGCGGCGATGTGTTTGTCCATTTCTCCGCCATTCAGGGGACCGGCTTCAAGTCCCTGCGGGAAGGCCAGCAGGTCTGCTACGATGTGGAATGCGACCCCAAGAAGGGGAACCGCACCCACGCGGTGAACGTATCCATCGCCTGATCCTGTTTCTTGAGGAAAAGATCTCATCAAGAAACTCGCGTGGGGGGCATCGCCCCGTCCCCTACAGAACTTGACGGGCTTGACCCGAGCAAAAAGCCGCCCTCGGGGGCGGCTTTTTCGTTCCCTTTCCGGGCAAAAAAACAAAACACCGGAACGTGAATACGTTCCGGTGTTTTGGTACGGCAGGAGGGACTCGAACCCCCGACCTACTGGTTCGTAGCCAGTTACTCTATCCAACTGAGCTACTGCCGCATGTCAGTGTTGTCTCAACTGACAGCTTTTAAATAATAGCACACTCCGTCGGAAAATGCAAGCATTATTTTCAGTTTTTTGAAATTTTTTCGCAGGTAGACCGAGAGGCTTGCCGGGAAAAACCCGTCGGCGGTAAACGCGGCGAAAGCGGCCCCGGAGAGCTCCGGGGCCGCTGGTTGCCGGCTGCGCCAAGGCGCGCTGGGCTATGGTACGGGGACTCAGCAGCCGCAGCCGCAGTTGTCACAGCCGCAGTTATTCCCGCAACCACAGTTGTTGCCACAGCCGCAGTTGTTCCCGCAGCCACAGCCGCCGCTGGAACCGCAGCCACAGAAGATGATGATCAGGATCAGAATGATCCACAGGCAGCTGTTACCACCCCAACCGTTGTTACAACACATACACAATTACCTCCTGTCAGAGATGGAGACCGTCTGGCGATCTCAGTCCATCTTATGCCCCAGGTGCCCGGATGTGCTTCCTGGGAAGGAGATAATTTTTTTGCCCTTACTCTGGGTCCTTGGAGAGCTTTTCCCCCCGGATGGTCAGGGTGGGCTTACAGCACAGGTCTTCGATGTCTGACATGGTGGCTGCCGGGAGCTTCAGGGCGCCGCCGCACCGGGCGCAGAAGAGCTCCACAGAGCTGTAGTTGATCTTCAGCTTCCAGTCCTTACAGCCGCAGGTGCAGGAGATGCCGCCCCGCTGGCCGATGTCCCGGAGCTCCCCTAAAATTTCCTCCATCACCAGGTCGTTGAGGAAGGTCCCCTGGGACCCGGCCTCCGACTCCAGCACGTCCAGGGTCTCCTCCAGGCGGCGCATGGCGGCAAAGACGGGCTCCTCCTCCCCCACATAGCAGCAGTCCAGGCCGGAGTTGGCGCAGGAAAAAGCCAGGGTCTTCTCCTGCAAAAAGGCCGCCGTGGAGCAGGACACCGTGTGCTCCTGCTCGCAGAACAGGCAGGGCACCGTCAGGCGGACCTGGTCCCCCATCAGGGCCACGTCAATGGAGGACTTCCCGCAGGGGCAGGCCAGACGGCTGCCCGAGGCCGCCAACTGGAACACCGTCCGCTCCAAAATCACCGGCTGCCGGCAAACGGGGCAAATAAAGGCTATGGATCGTTTTGCATCTTCTATCATACGTGCCACCTCCGTGGGATTTGTTGGTTTCTATTTATTATAGCATGCCCGCTCCCCCCGGAACAGAGAAAAATCTTGGATTTCATCCTTTTTCCCCGCCTTGCCCTTTGGGACAAAATCCGCTATACTGAAACCCGAGGTGAGACCCCATGAAACGACTGATCGCATCCGATCTCCACGGCTCCCTGTTCTTCTGCCGAAAACTGCTGGAGCTCTACCGCCAGGCGGGCGCCCAACAGTTGGTCCTGCTGGGCGACATCGCCTATTCCGGCTCCTACGATCCCCGGTATGAATACGATCCCTTCGGGGTGATCCAGCTTCTCAACCCCCTGGCTCAGGAGATTCTCTGGGTGGAGGGCAACTGTGACTATGGTGTGCGGAAACTTGGCCCCCAATTCCCTATGGTCCCCGGCTACGCCACGGTAGAGTGGGAGGGCCGCCAGATCTTCCTGACCCACGGCCATCGTTACGCCCCCGATTTTCCGCCCCCCATGGGCACCGCCCAAATTCTTCTCTCCGGCCACACCCATGTCCCCGCCTGGGGGTGGGTGGGAGACCTCTTTTGCGCCAACCCCGGCTCGGTCTCCCTGCCCCGGGGCGGGTCGCAAAACAGTTGCCTGCTCTATGAGGACGGAATCTTCCGGTGGCTGACCATCCAGGGGGAGGAGTTCCACCGAGAAGCCTTGTAATCCCATTCCCGCCAGAGAAAAACCGCGCTGAAGCGCGGTTTTTTTGCTATCCTTCCCGCCGCAACTGCCGCTGGCGGAGGGCCACAGAGAGGGAGAAGCGTTTTTCGATTCCCTCATCAAAGAGGATGGTGGCCACGTCCCCCTGGCGGCTAACGATTCTGCCCCCGCCGAAGGTCCGGTGAGTCACCCGGGCGCCGGGGGGATAGGCTGCCACATCGGGCGCCGGTTTCCGGGAACTCCGGCCGGGCTTGGGCTGGGGGTGAAAGGGTGCGTGGGTTTGCCTGGGTTTGGGCGGAAAAAGGGCCTCGGAAAAGGAACTGGACAAGCCGGGCTTTTTGAACCGGAAGACCAGCAGCTCCTCCTTGGCCCGGGTCATGCCCACATAGAACAGGCGGCGCTCCTCTTCATAGGCCTCCACCTCATCCGGGTCGGGATGGTCCCCCACCGGGGCCTCCACCAGGGGGAGCAGGCCGTCGGCCACGTCCATAAGGATCACCCGCTGGTATTCCAGGCCCTTGCTAGAGTGGATGGTGGAGAGGAGAAAGGGGCTGTCCGGGTCGCTGACCCCCGCCTGCACCAGTCCCCGCAGCTCCTCCAGGCGGTCCAGCAGGGCGCCGGGGCTGGGGGTATGGCTGCCCAGGGCCTCCAAAATATCCAGCTTGCCGGTGTCTCCCCCTCGCTCCTTCAGGTAATCCCCATAACCCATGTAGTGGCGGATGCGGTAGATGGCCCGGTCCCCCTTCTCTCCCAGCAGGTGGTCGAAGTGGGTGGCCAGGGCTTTGCACTGGGTTCGGCTCCACTGGGACAGGCCGGGGCACTGGGCCAGGACCTGAAACAGGTTTTCCCCCCGCTGGCGGACCGCCCACTGGGCGGCGGCCTTGGTGATCCCCGCCCGGAGCTTATAATAGATCCGCAGGAAGATCTCCCCGTCGGTGGGGTCGGCGGCAAAGAGGATGAGGTCGGTCACATCCCGCACCACTCGGTGGGTGAAGAAGGTCCCCTCCACCTGGCGGCAGTGGCAGCCGGTGCCCTGGCGGTCCAGCAGGTCCAGCACCGGCAGGGCGCTGTCGTTATTGCGGTAGAGCACCGCCGTCTCCCGGTCGCAGTCCCTGGCCAGCCGGGCCAGAAAGGCGTACTGGTCAGCCCGGTCATAGGCCCAGATCTCCCCCACGGCGGGACCCTCTCCCCGGGCGGCGGTCATGTGCTTGTCCCGGCGGTGGTGATTCTGGCGGATGAACCGGTCCGCCGCCCGGACAATGGTCTGGGTGGAGCGGTAGTTCGTCTCCAGCAGCAGCACCCGGCCGCCGGGATAATCTTTCTCAAATCGCAGCAAGGCCTCTGGCTCCGCCGCCCGGAAGCCATAGATGCTCTGGTCCTCGTCCCCTACCAGAAAGAGGTTTCGATCCTTCCCCGCCAGCAGCCGGAGGATGGTGTGCTGGATCTTTGAGGTGTCTTGGGCCTCGTCCACGCAGAGGTAGCGGTATTTCTCCTGAAAATACCCCAGGATATCCCCATGGCGGCGGAGAATCCGGGCGGCGTAGACCATCTGGTCGTCGTAGTCCATCCACCCCCGCTGGCGGAGGGCGGCGCAGTAATTCCCATAGATCTGGGCCACGGGGAAATCGTCCACCTGCAGCTCCTCCACCTCCTGCCGGGAGAGCTGGCGGTTTTTGATGTACGTGATGGCGGTGCGGAGGGACTTGACAGTGCTCTCTGTGGCAAACTCCCCGGTGGCCTGGCGGCAGAGCTCCCCCACCAGGGTAGAAAGCTGCCCCTCGTCGGTGATGAGCTGGAAGGCCCGGCGGCCCTTTGCCTGCTCATACCGGCGGATGATCCGGGCCGAGAGGCCGTTGATGGTGCGAAACTCCAGCCGGCCGGCCCATTCCTCCCCAAAGGTCCGGGCAAAGCGGGCCCGCATGTCCCGGGTGGCCGCCACCGTATAGGTCACGGTGAGGATGTGCTCCGGGGGCACCCCCCGGCAGAACAGGAGGTAGCCCAGCCGGTGGATCAGCACCGTGGTCTTCCCGCTCCCCGGCACCGCCAGCAGTAGAACAGGCCCCTCGGCGGCCTGGACGGCGGCCTCCTGCTGGGGATTCAGGGTGATCCCCCAGGCGGCTTTCCAGGCGACGTAATCCATGGTAAAGTCCCTCCTTTCCGGTAAATTCCCTCTTATGATACCCATTTCTTTCCGCCGTGTAAAGCCCCCTGGGGAACCGTCGTTCCACAGGGGGCAGTTCCACTCAGCCCTTGTCCGAGGCGCAGCAAGGAGTCACCGACAGGCTGTCCAGATAGTCCTCTCCCCAGGTGCACATGGCGTCCAGCACGGGGATCACCGACTGGCCGAAGGGGGTCAGGGAGTAGAGGGTTTTGGGGGGCTTTTCCGGCAGGACCTCCCGCCGGACCATGCCGCATTGGGCCAGGTCCCTGAGCTGCTGGGAGAGCATTTTGGGGGTGGCCCGGGGGATGCGGCGCTGAAGCTCCATATAGTGCAGGGGCCCCTCCACCAGGTGCCAGAGAATCAGGGGCTTATACTTGCCCCCAATGAGAGAGAGGGTGGCCTCCACGGGGCAGTTGAATTGGCTGGGAATGGGTTCCATACTGGGTTCCTCCTTTGGGGCGGCGCTATGGTTTTGGGAAGTATCTTCCCCAAAAGTGCATTCTTGCGGGTTTGGTTGGCCTGTGCTAACATAACCACGATCTCCGGTGCACCATGATCGTCCAAACCCCGCCATTGCAGTATCTTGATGATACCCCAACAGAAAGGATCGTGCAACCATGAAATTCATTGACATCGCCAAAACCCGCCACGCCGTGCGCAGCTACCTCCCCCGGCCGGTGGAACCGGAAAAGGTGGCCCAGATCTTAGAGGCCGCCCACGTGGCCCCCACCGCCGGCAACTGCCAGCCCGTTCGCCTGCTGGTCCTCCAGACCCCGGAGAGCCTGGAGAAGGCCGCCCAGGCCGCCGATCTCTACGGCGCGCCCCTGGCCATTCTGGTCTGCGCCGACCACAACCTGGCCTGGACTCGGCCCTATGACGGCAAGCAGACGGGAGACATCGACGCGGCCATCCTCACCGACCACATGATGCTCCAGGCCACTGAGCTGGGCCTGGGCTCGGTGTGGGTGTGCTATTTCCATCCCGACCGCCTCCGGGCGGAATTCCGGCTTCCCCCCAACCTGGAGCCCATTAATCTCCTGGCCCTGGGCTACTCCGCCGACGGTCCCGGGGACCCGGACCGGTTCCAGCGGGAGCGGATCCCCCTCCACCAGTTGGTGTGCCAGGAGCTCTGCTAACAAAGAAAAGGCCCGCCGGCAGCCAAAGGCTTGCCGGCGGGCCGGAGGTCAAACTCAGGTTTCTTTCTGGGCCATGGAATCCAGAATTCCGTCGGCCAAAAGCTCCAGCTCGGTGGCCTTGCTCTCGTTCAGGGCGGAGGCCAGGCTGAGGCGCTCGTTGATGACGGTCATGTTCTTCATCTCGTTGTTCACGAAGTTCTGCATCAGGTCCCCGGACTTCACCGCCCAGGAGCCGTTTTCAATGATGGCGAAGGTCCGGTTCTGCAGGTTCAGGGCCTTCAGGTGGAGCAGATAGTCGTGCATCACCGGGTAGATCCCCAGGTTATAGGTCACCGAAGCCAGCACAATGTGGCTCAGCCGGAAGGACTCAGAAACCAGCTGGGAGACGTGGGTGTTGGACACGTCATAGACCCAGACGTTGGACATCCCCTTCTCGCACAGCTTGGCGGCCAGGGCCTGGGCGGCGGCCTCGGTGTTGCCATACATGGAGGCGTAGGCGATGAGCACCCCCTGTTCCTCGGGCTCATAGCGGCTCCACTTGTCGTATTTATCGACAAAGTACATCAGGTCTTTCCGCCATACCGGGCCGTGGAGGGGGCAGATAAACTTGATCTGGTCCAGAATGCCCCCGGCCTTTTTCAGCAGCAGTTGGACGTGGGGGCCATACTTGCCCACGATGTTGGTCAGGTACCGCCGGGCGTCGTCCAGCCAGTCCCGGTCAAAGTTCACCTCGTCGGCAAAGAGCTTGCCGTCCAGGGCGCCAAAGGAGCCAAAGGCGTCGGCCGAGAAGAGGACCCCTGCGGTGGTGTCGAAGGAGACCATGGCCTCGGGCCAGTGGACCATGGGGGCGGCCACAAAGGTCACCTGGTGCTTGCCGAAGCTCTGGCTATCCCCCTCCTTCACGGTGATGAGCTCATGGCTGTCCACGTGGAAGCCGAACTGGCGCATGAGCATGAAGGACTTCTCCGTGGAGACGATCTTCACCTGGGGCCAGCGCAGCAGGATCTCCTCAATGGAGGCCCCGTGGTCGGGCTCCATGTGGTTGATGACCAGATAATCCAGGGGACGCCCGGCCAGCAGATGTTCCAGGTTTTCCAGCAGTTGCCGGCAGGCCGACCAGTCCACGGTGTCAAACAGTGCCGTCTGCTCATCCAGCAGGAGGTAGGCGTTGTAGGACACCCCCCGGGGAATGGGGTGGATGTTTTCAAAGAGATGGAGCCGATGGTCGTTGGCGCCAACCCAGTACAGATCGTCGGTTACTTTACGCACACAATACATCGTCAAATCCTCCTTTACGCTTCAATAAACATGTCCTTACTTTCGGCACATTCCGGGCAAACCCAGTCCTCGGGGAGTTTTTCAAAGAGGGTTCCCGGGGCGATCTCGCCGTTCTCATCCCCCAGCTCGGGGACATACTCATAGCCGCAGCCGCCGCACACATACCGCTTGCCGATGGGTTCGGGCTTGGGGGGAATGGGCCGCTTCATCTTCACCATGGGAGGCGCGGGCTCCTTCTCCCCGGTGTCCAGGGCCGCCGCCAGCAGGGGCAGAATCACATTCACATCCCCCACAATGCCATAGTCACAGTTTTTGAAAATGGGGGCGCCGGCGTTCTTGTTGATGGCCACAATAGTGGAGGCATCCTTGATTCCCTTCAGGTGCTGCACCGCACCGGAGATGCCGCAGGCGATGTAGAGGTTTCCGGTAAACTTCTGTCCGGACATGCCCACATAGCGGTCCAGGGGCACATACTTCAGGGTCTCGGCCACCGGACGGGAGGAGCCTACGGCGGCCCCCGCCGCCTGGGCCAGGGCTTCGATCAGCTTCATGTTTTCCTTGGTGCCAATGCCCTGTCCGGCAGAAACCACCCGCTCGGCCTGGGCAATGGGGGTATCCATGGGAATCCCCACGGTAAAGTCGTGGCCGTCTTTTTTCAGGTGGGCCACCAGCTCGGCCACCTGTTCCTCGGGGGTGCCGTCCCGGAAGATGTGGCGCTTGCGCACCCCGGTGATGGGGGCGGGCTTCTTGGGCCGGCTGGAGGAGCCACCCTCGCTCTTGGGGGGCTTACCCAGAATGTGGGAGGCGATGACCACCCGCTGGATCTCGTTGGTCCCCTCATAAATGGTGGTGATCTTGGCGTCCCGGAAGGCACGCTCCACCTCCATACCCTTCATGAAGCCGGCGCCGCCGTGGATCTGGAGAGCGTCGTTGGTGACCTCCAGGGCGATGTCCGAGGCATACATCTTGGCCATGGCCGCCTCCATAGCGTAGGGCTCGTGGTGCTCCTTCAGCTCGGCGGCGGAGTACACCAGCATTCTGGCGCAGCGCAGCTTGGTGGCCATGTCGGCCAGCTTAAAGGAGATGGCCTGCTGGAAGGCGATGGGCTTGCCGAACTGGACTCGCTCCTTGGCGTATTCCACCGCAGCGTCGTTGGCTCCCTGGGCGATGCCCAGGGCCTGGGCGGCGATGCCGATCCGTCCCCCGTCCAGGGTGGCCATGGCGATCTTGAAGCCGTCCCCTTCCTTGCCCAGCAGGTTTTCCTTGGGGACCATCACATCGTTGAACATGAGCTCTGCCGTGGTGGAGGAGCGAATGCCCATCTTGTCATAGTGGTCGCCGAAGTCGAAGCCCTTCCAGCCCTTTTCCACAATGAAGGCGGAAATCCCCCGGGTGCCGATGTCGGGGGTGGTCACGGCAAAGACCACATAAGTATCCGCCTTGGGGGCGTTGGTGATAAAGATCTTGCCGCCGTTGAGGACATAGTGGTCCCCCTTGAGCACGGCGGTGGTCTCGGTGCCGCCGGAGTCGGAGCCGGCGTTGGGCTCGGTGAGGCCGAAAGCGCCGATCTTCTCCCCTTTGGCCAGAGGGACCAAATACTTCTGCTTCTGCTCCTCGGTGCCGAAAGCGAAAATGGGCCAGGTGCCCAGGGACGTATGGGCCGACAGGATAACCCCTGTGCCGCCGTCCACCCGGGAGAGCTCCTCCACGGCGATGGCGTAGCTCATCACGTCCAGTCCTGCGCCACCGTATTCCTTGGGGTAGGGCAGACCCATCAGCCCCATCTCCGCCATCTTCTTGACGACGTCCTCGGGGAACAGGTTGTCCTTGTCCATCAGAAATGCAATGGGTTTTACCTCTGTCTCCGCAAAGGCTCTCACCTTTGCCCGGAATTCCTCGTGTGCTTGGGTCGTCTTAAAATTCATGCCGTTACCTCCTTATCTGGCGGCGGTTATACTTGATAAAATTCGTCTACTTTTGGGTCAAATAATACAGGTGCTTTTTTCACGCGGACACATTCTCCGCACCAAACAGAATTTGGTGCAGGGAATGGGCCTGAAGCTCCCGGTCCAGAGTCTGCTGCAGGGCGGCCAACTGGCAGTGGGCGACGCAGTGTCCGTTGGCCTCTCGCCAGGGGCAGGCATAGTCAGGGTCCATGCAGGCGGTGAGGTGGACAGCTTCCTCCATCATCCGGAGCAGCCTATAGAGGGAAACCTGCCGAAGATCGGCGGCCAGAGAGCAGCCGCCCTCCGCCCCTCGGGCGATGGAAACCAGCCCGCCCTTGCTGAGTTTTTTGATGATCTTATAGGCAAACTGCTTGGGGACCTGCTGGTCCTGAGAAATGGCGGCCACCGTCATTTGATCTCCCCTGGACAGCGCCCGGAGAATCCGCAGGGCATAGTCCGTCTCTCTGGTGATCAGCATCCCATCCTCCTCCTACTCTATTGCTATGTTTTTCTTATGTCTATCATACCAAAGTAGACAAAATTAGTCAACTTAGAATTCCACCACACGGTCAATTTCTCCAGTCAGGACAAATTGTACCACACTTTTTTGTGTAATCTGCCCTTCTTTTCCCCTGGGACATCCTTTCTCAGGCCCACGCCGCTCCCTTATTCCTCAAATCTGACAAGTAAACAGCCCATGACGGTTGCAATAAGCCAGAATCTGTCCAGGGCCCAGCCGCGGAAACCGGACCGCCCCTTCCTGCTCGGGGTAGGTCCGCTGGAGCAGCGCCCGGTCGGTGGTCAGGTAGGCCACGAAGGCAATGTAGTGGTCCTTGGACATGGGGTGGTCCAACGTGATATAGTAGTCCTCCTCAACCTTCTCCAGGGTGATGGCGTGCTCCTGGTCCGGTTCTTCCGCCTCCAGGCGCGGCAGAGTCACCCCGCAGCAATGAAAGCTCCCCTGTCCCATGGCGTGGATCACGTTGCCGCAGACAGGGCAGACATAGAACCCGCTGCGAAGCATGTTCCCGCCGGGATTTCGGTTGCGCTGATACTCCCCCGACAGCAGCTCCGCCACCGACACTCCCAGGGCCCGGGCCAGGGGCTCCAGCAGGGAGATGTCCGGCAATCCCTTGCCCGTCTCCCATTTTGAGACCGCCTTATCACTGACCAGAACCCTCTCTGCCAGTTGTTTCTGGGTCAATCCCTTCCTCTCTCGCAGGGCCTTGATGGCCGCTCCGGTCACATAATGTTCCATCTTCCGTTCCTCCTGTCGTTTTTCTCCATTGTACCCTGGCTACCGGGGGATGGCAACCTACGGAGCGTAGAGACGCCACCCGACGTCCCCCTGAAATGGGATTGTTTTCCGCTGCAAATAGGAGTAAGATATCCGTGTGCAACCGGTTTCCAGTCAAAGGAGGTGCGATATCATTTGAGAAAAAACTATGAGATGGACCTGTGCAGCGGTCCCCTGTTCCGTCAGATTCTGACCTTTGCCTTTCCTCTGATCTGCTCGGGGGTGCTGCAGCTCCTTTTCAATGCCGCGGATATCGTCATCGTGGGGCGATTTGCCGGCAGCGACGCCCTGGCTGCTGTGGGCTCCACCGGCTCCCTGATCGCCCTGCTGGTGAACTTTTTCATCGGCATTTCCGTGGGGGTCAACGTGCTGGTGGCCCGGTTTTACGGGGGCAATGACTGGAAGGACGCCCAAGAGACCGTGCAGACCGCCTTGATCACCGCTGTGGCAGGGGGCGGGCTGCTGATGGTCTTGGGCCTTGCCGTGTCCGGCCCCATGCTGACGCTCATGGGCACCCCGGAGGACGTGTTGGGCCAGGCAGTGCTCTACATGCGGCTGTACTTTTTGGGGATGCCCGCCACGCTGCTCTTCAACTTCGGCGCGGCGGCCCTGCGGGCCGTGGGGGACACCCGGCGACCGCTGTACTTCCTGACCATCTCGGGTGTGGTCAATGTGTGCTTTAACCTCTTTTTCGTCATCGTCCTGCACATGGGAGTCGCGGGGGTGGCCACAGCCACGGTAATTGCCCAATACCTCTCTGGAGGACTGATCCTGCTCTGCCTGTCCCGGACCGAGGGGGTCTGCCATGTGGATCTCCGCCACCTGGGGTTTTACAGGGAGAAGCTCAAGCGGATGCTCCAGACCGGCCTGCCCGCCGGTGTGCAGTCGTCCATTTTCAGCATTGCCAACGTGCTCATCCAGTCCTCGGTGAACTCCTTCGGCGCCACCGTGGTGGCGGGCAACGCGGCGGCTGCCAACCTGGAGGGCTTTGTCTACATCTCCATGAACGCCCTGTACCAGACCTGCCTCAGCTTCACCAGCCAGAACTTGGGGGCCCAAAAGTTCCGCCGCATTGACCAGGTTTTGGTGCGGTGTGCCCTCATTGTCTCTGTCATCGGCCTGGTGCTGGGAAATGGCGCCCACCTGCTGGGCCCCTATCTGCTCGCCCTCTATTCTAATGACGACCAGGTGATCTTCTACGGCATGATCCGCCTTTCCGTGGTGGCCGTGCCCTACTGCCTGTGCGGCATGATGGAGGTGGTCTCAGGCAGCGTGCGTGGGCTGGGCTATTCCATCCTGCCCACCCTGGTCTCCCTGGCGGGGGCCTGCCTCTTCCGAATCCTCTGGATTTTCACCGTCTTCCGGCAGTTTCACACCCTGCTGGTCCTCTACCTCTCCTGGCCCATCTCCTGGGTGCTCACCGTCAGCGTCCATTTGATCTGCTACCTCATCATCCGGCGCAAGGTCTTTGACCTGAGTCAATACGCCGGGTCCGCATAAAAACAGGGTCCCGACGAACTTTGTCGGGACCCTGTTTTATTTGCCTTTGATATCCTCTATGATCTGTTGAATATGGGTCACTTCCCGGTCGCTCAGATCCGTCACCTCCAGATACTTCCGGTCGTCCAGACCCAGCATATAGTCTGTGCTCACAGAAAAATACCGGGCCAGACGGATGAGCACCTCGATGGAAGGCTGGATATTGTTGTTCTCCCAGTTGGAGGCGCTTTGTTTTGTCACCCCCATGGCCTTGGCCACGTCCACCTGGGACAGTCCCCTGGCCTGGCGCAGCTCTCGAATCCGTTCATCAAGCTTCATGTTGCCCGCTCCTGTCAAATATTACGATACTATTATAAAATTTTTCTTGACTTTACAGAAATACTTTAGTATTTTATAAATTGACTGTTATATGACAAAACCAGAACGACCACAATGGCCGGCAGAACAGCGCTCCAAGGAGGAGAGGACGTCACGATGCTATTTTCTCACACCACCTTCACCCACATACAGAATATTTTTTCCTGGGATGGCATCCTTCCCCCAGGCGCACGCAGAAAAGGGCATTGCACCCTGGACGAGATTCAGTCCATTCTCTCTGACCCGGAACGGGGTCTGGCCGCCATGGGCGTTCCTGTGGCGTTTACACGGGATCAGATCCTCTTCCTTCGTCTGGCCAGCAAACACCCCAGCGACTGCCTTGTGCTGAAACACGCCGCTCACCCAGAGGACTATTTTCACTTCGTCTTTACCGCCCACTTTGCGGAAGGCCTGACCACCATTGGGTTCTATCGCTCCGGGAACAGCCCGCATCCCTACCCCCCGGACTCAAAGGGGCTTCAAAGGGGCAGCGTCGAGCGCATGGACCCCACCATAGCCGCCGCCCAGGGCTTGCAGGACGAGTACATCTATTATCACATGGTCGCTGATCGGATACGGGATCTGCTTCTATGATATAGATCCCGTATCCGATCAGCGACATTCGCACTTGCAACAATTTCATCCCCGATCATCTAAGGGCCCCGGCAGCACGCCGGGGCCCTTTTCCTCACGTCTTCTCCGGCCCTAACAGCACCGGCTGAAGCTGCTGGCCCCGAAGGGCGGCGGTGACGGTTTCCGTCACCTTGGTCATGTCCGCCACCAGGGAGGTGGGCTTTTCCACCGGGTCGTCCTGACGGAAGGGGACAAAGTAATAGTGCTTCCGGCACAGAAGCTCCCCCAGGTTCCGGGCCGCGCCCCCCAGGCCGTCGTTGGTGGAAATGGCCAGCACCACCGGCCGGCCGTTGCGCAGGTGGGCCTTGGCCGCCATGGTCACCGCAGTGTCAGCAATGCCGTTGGCCAGTTTGGCCAGGGTGTTCCCCGTGCAGGGGGCGATGACCAGCACATCCAGCAGCCCCTTGGGGCCGATGGGTTCGGCCTCCCGTATGGAGTCTACCACCCCGTGGCCACAGATCTCCACCGCCCGCTGGCGGAAGGTCTCGGCCCGGCCAAAGCGGGTGTCGGTGGTTCCCGTGATTTCAGAGAGAATGGGGACCATGTTGGGGTACTCCCCCGCGGTCTCCTCCATGGCCTGAAAGGCCTTCTCCAAGGTACAAAATGATCCGGTGAGGGCAAACCCCACCCGTGCGTCACCCATGGTCTTCACGCCTCCAATTCCCATAGAATGTGATACACCGCGTCCCGAATGGCCGCGGCTGCAGTGACCGGGGCGGTGCGGCCCGGCAGCCCCGGGGCCTGGAGCACCCGGAGGCCCAGCTCTTTGGCAGCCACTCGGTCCACACCCCCAGGGGCCGAGGCCAGGTCCAGCAGAAAGGCCCCGGGGTTCACCCACCCCAGCCGCCGCCAGTCCAACACCATCGCGGGGATGGTATTGACGATGAGGTCAAAGCCTCCCAGCTCACAGGAGAGATTTTCCAGCTTTTCCGGCTCATAGCCATAGGCCGCTGCCCAGGCCAGGTCCTCATACCGCTGGGCCCCCACCGTCACCTTCGCCCCCAGTGCCCCCATGCGGTGGGCAGTGAGCTTCCCCACCCGGCCAAAGCCCAGGATGAGCACCCGGGCGCTATGCAGGGTGAAGGGAAGCTCCTCCATGGCCACCTGCACCGCCCCCTCGGCGGTGGGAACCGCGTTGGCGACCATGCACTCCTCCCGGGCGTAGTAATCAAACACCCGCAGGCCCCGGGCCTCGCCCTCCTGGCGGACCTGGGAGGAAACCATCCCTCCGCAAAGAATTTGGCCGGGTTCCATGTGGTCCAGCACCTGCAGCAGGGAAATCCTCTCCCGGCTCAGCGGCGTATGCAGCAGCCCCGCCTGGCCAGTCACCGGCAGAGGGAGAATCACACAGTGGGCCAGCGCCAGCCCAGAGCTCAGCGGCTCCGGCGCCAAGCCCTCGCCCTCCAGCGCGGCAATATGAACCGTATGTCCATCCTCCCGGAGCAATCTCGCCAACGCCCGCTGACGCAGGTCGCCGCCCACCACCCAAACATTCCGTTCTCGATCCATCCAATCCATAACATCCCTCATTCCGCCGCTTCCCGCGGCACAAGTCAAACCGAAGCCACCCCCGGCGGAGGAAACCCTTTCCCTCGGCCTCCCAGAGAGCCCGGGAAATTCAAAAGGCATTCCCTCCGCTTCAGTCTATTCCCCAGAAAGGAATTGGGTTCCCCCAGATTCTTGTGACATTCTGTCAGTTTCATTGACTTTCTGTGTTTCATCCGCTACAATGAAAGGAAAATTGGGAAAGGACCAAATGTCCATGAGAGAAAAATTAACGAAAAAAGAGCTGGTTTTTGTGGCCAGCATGCTCTTCGGCATGTTCTTTGGGGCGGGTAACCTGATCTTCCCCGTCTACCTGGGCCAGTTGTCCGGCAGCCATGTCTGGCCGGCGGTCATCGGCTTCATCATCACCGGTGTGGGCCTGCCTCTGCTGGGGGTCACCGCCCTGGGCGTCAGCCGGCAGGAAGGGCTGCTCCCCCTGAGCTCCCGGGTGGGGAAGGGCTACGGCGTCTTTTTCACCTGCGCCCTGTACCTGACCATCGGCCCCTGCTTCGCCATCCCCCGCTGCGCCACGGTCTCCTTCACGGTGGGAGCGGTTCCCATTCTCCAGGGGACGGACAGCGCCATGGCTCTGGGGATCTTCTCTCTGGTCTTTTTCGCCGCCGTGCTGGCCTTTTCCTTCCGGCCCAGCAAGATTCTCACCTGGGTGGGAAAAGTTCTCAATCCCCTCTTCCTCTGCTTCCTGGGGATTCTGGTGATCCGGGCCCTGGTCTCTCCCATGGGGCCCATCCAGGGGGTGGAGCCCATGGACGCCTACGCCACCGGCGCCTTTTTCAGCGGCTTCCGGGAGGGCTACCAGACCATGGACGCCCTGGCCAGCCTGGCCTTCGGCATCGTGGTGGTCAACGCCATCCGGGACCTGGGGGTGAAAAAATCCGACGCGGTGGCCAAGAACACCATTTTTGCCGGCCTGTTCAGCTGCCTGCTCATGGCCCTCATCTACCTGATGGTCACCATTATGGGCACCCAGAGCCGGGGGCTCTTCCCCGTGGGTGCCAACGGCGGCGAGGCCCTGGCCCTCATTGCCGAGCACTATTTCGGCACCGCCGGCGCCCTGATCCTGGCGGCCACCGTCACCCTGGCCTGCCTGAAAACTGCCATTGGCCTGGTTACCAGCTGCTCGGAGACCTTTGTGCAGATGTTCCCCAAGGGCCCCTCTTACGGGGTGTGGGCGGTGATTTTCAGCGTGGTCTCCTTCCTCATCGCCAACCTGGGCCTGAGCGCCATCATCGACTATGCCGTGCCGGTGCTGATGTTCCTCTATCCCCTGGCCATCACCCTGATCCTGCTGGCCCTCTTCGGGGGCCTGTTCCACAATGACCGGCGGGTCTACCTCTGGGTCACCGGCTGCACCCTGGTGGCGGCGGTTTTTGACTTTCTCAACGCCCTGCCCACCTCGGCCCAGGCCTTGCTCCACGTAGAGCCCCTGCTATCCGCTACAAAACAGATCCTTCCCTTCTTCTCCCTGGGCTTTGGCTGGGTCTGCCCGGCCATTCTGGGCCTGGTCATTGGTCTGATCCATGCACGGATTTCCAAAGGGCACCGTTAAAACAAGCGTACCGAAAGGGCGACACTCCGTAAAGAAGTGTCGCCCTTTTCCTATCTCAGCGGATCATCGGGGAGAGCTGCCATGCTCCCTGAACACGGTTCCTGCCCCCCTCCTGCAGTGTTGTCCCGCTCATTCATAGCGGAAGATGGACCTTCCGTTGTCAGAGCAAAAAGGAAACCAGTTCCATACGCCTCTTGCATCGTAGGAAGCATTTTGCTATGATAAAAACAAAATCGCGTGCGGGAGTAAGACTATGACGATACAACAACTAAAATACATAATAGTTGTAGCTGAAAAAGGCTCTATCACAGAGGCGGCAAAGGATTTATATCTTTCTCAGCCCAGCCTCTCCGGCGCCATTAAGGAAGTTGAAAAAGAGGCTAAGCTCAAAATTTTCAACCGTTGTCGCGCCGGGGTCGCTTTGACAACGGAGGGCATGGAGTTCCTGGGGTATGCCCGGCAGGTTGTGCAGCAGATGGAGCTTCTGGAATCCAGATATATCGAAAATCGGCCGGAAAAAGTGCGGTTTTGCGTATCTACACAGCACTATACCTTTGCGGCCAATGCCTTTGTGGAGCTGGTGCAGCGGTTTGGACAAGAGCGTTATGAATTTATCTTGAACGAAACACAGACACACCAGATCATCGAAGATGTCAGAAACCGATTCAGCGATTTAGGTGTCCTCTATCTTAGTCAGAGCAACGAAAGTGTATTGCGGAAGAACTTCGAGGAATACGGTCTGGATTTTCACGAACTGTTCACAGCAGTTCCCCACGTCTTTTTGCGGCGTGAGCACCCCCTGGCAGACCGGGAGAAAATTGCGTTGAAGGATTTGCAGCCGTATCCCAGGTTGAACTTTGTGCAGGGGGCCTATGAATCCTCTAATTTTGCAGAGGAATTATTCAGCAACGAGATTACGGACAAAAGTATCAAAATCAGTGACCGCGCCGCCATCGTGAATTTTATGATCGGACTGGATGGCTACACCATTTCAAGCGGCATCTTTCCCAGATATTTGCACGGCGATTCCATCGTTTCTATCCCTCTTGCAGAAGAGGAAATCATGCGTATCGGGTATCTTCTGAATAAAGACCGGGCGTTGTCAAACCTGGGCAAAATTTATATCGACGCCCTGATGCAATACCAACACGATTGAAACATAGGCTCATCCTATGCTTTAACATAAACAATCAATATTACCTATCGTATAGCCTTCCGCTGTATAATTAGAGGCGAAAGGAGGCGTTCTCATGCCTGGCTATGTGATAGGTAATTTTTTTGTATATTCGCTCATCAACGCATTTACACCTGGGCCTGGAAATATTCTGGCGCTGAACACAGTGACGAACTATGGGTGGAAAAAGGGGCGGCCTCTGTTCCTGGGCATCTTCGCTGGTTATTACGTGGTACAACTGATTTGTGCTGTGTTTGTATACGGCATCAGTACCTTGCTTCCTGGGGTACTGGGCGTGATGAAATATGTCGGCGCTGCGTATATTCTCTGGCTGGCCGTCCATATCGCATTCAGCCGCCCGGATAGGGACAGTGGAGAGAAATCGGCATCCTTTTGGAAGGGGTTCATCCTGCAATTTGTCAATATAAAGATATACCTCTTTGGCATCACAGCGCTGACAAGCTATGTAACGAATTACAGCACCGCCCTGTGGGGATTGGTCTTTTTTGAACTTGTGATTGCGACCATCGGAACGATTGCCACTTTGACCTGGATTGGCACAGGCATGGTGATTCAGAAAACCTATCTTCGGTATTACAAGCCAATCAATATCATCCTGGCCCTGACCTTGCTGGAATGTGTGTATAGCATTTTAACATCATAACCCGTCAAAATGAAGATCGTGCCAATCGTGCAAAGTACGACCTATGCTTATGCTTCCACCGAGGAAGCCACATGGTGGAGCTCCACATGGGCAACACCGTTTTCACTGTTTCCGACTGCTTCAAGCAGAATGCCGTGGAGCGATTCATCGCGTAATACAATATTGAACATGTGATTGGGGGGCACTTCTTTACGAAGTGTCCCCCAATCGGTACGCTCATTTTTTTGCCTGTTCAGATGCCCCAGCGGTCGCTCATATCCACGATCTCGTCGTACTCCTCCACCGCTTCAAAGGGGTTGAAGCCGTCCCGCTTCATAAACTCCCGGATCTCGGCCTCCGCCTGAGAGATATCCAGGCTGCGGTCCTTAAAGTAATCCACAAAGGACTGGAGGTTTGCCAGCATCCGGTCAGCCCGGGTGCTGTACTCCGTGTCGATGCGATACTCCCGGTTCAGCTCCCCTTTAAAGCGCAGGGCGGAGGCTTCGTCATAGATGACATAGAGGAACAGGCTGAAGAGATAGCCCAGACCCCCCAGGTCGTGGTAGCCGTTGTACTTCTCCAAGTCCTTGGGCTCCTTCACCTCCGGGCAGGGAAAAACGGCGTCGGGTAACTGGCCGCCGTTTTGGGCCTTAACGGCCTCCACCTGGTCATAGGGGATACAGTCGATGGCCATGTACCGGCTCATCCAGTCCTGCACCATCTGCTCGGCGTCCTGCAGGTTTTCAAAGTGCTCAAAGCGGGTCTCGTGGCGGTCGTTGCCGCTCATGGCCTGCATCACCACATAAAAGCGATCATTCATGGTTTTAGTTCTCCTTTGTGTTCAGGTGTTGCTTCCAAGGTACAGCCCAACAGGCGGACCTCCGGCTCCAGGGTGACCCCGGTCTCTCGAAGGACAGTCTCCCGCACCAGCCGGATGAGAGCTAAAATGTCCCGGCAGGTGGCGCTGCCGGTGTTGATGACAAAGCCCGCGTGCTTTTCCGATACCTGGGCGCCTCCCACCGTCTTCCCCTTCAGGCCGCACTGCTCAATGAGCCCGCCGGCGAAGTGGCCCGCAGGCCGCTTGAAGGTGCTGCCCGCGCTGGGAAATTCCAGGGGCTGCTTGGACCGTCGGCGCTGGGACAGGTCGGCCATTTTGGCCCGGATAGCCTCCTCCTCCCCCTTTGCCAGGGTCAGGTGGGCCCCGGTGATCAGCCAGGGGCGCTGGGAGAAAATGCTGCGGCGGTAGCCCAGGGCCAGCTCCTCCTTGCCCAGCCGGTGGGGCTGGCCCTCTTGATCCAGGCAGTCTGCCCAGTCGATGACCTGGGCCATCTCCCCGTCATAGGCTCCGGCGTTCATAAAAACGCCGCCCCCCAGGGTGCCGGGGATACCGTGGGCGAATTCCAGGCCGGTGAGACCGTGCCCCGCGGCGAAAACCGCCGCCTGGGTCAGGGTGACCCCGCTGCCCACATAGAGGCCGGTTTCCCCGTCCCGTTCCAGCCGGTCCAGGCCCCCGGCCAGTTTGATGAGGAATCTGTCCACCCCCTCGTCGGCCACCAGAAGGTTTGAGCCCTTCCCCAGGAAAAAGGGGGTGACCCCCTCCTGATGGGCCAGGCGGAGGATCTGCCCCAACTGGTCTTCCTTCCGGGGCAGGGCCATCAGCGCCGCCGGGCCGCCCACCCGAAAGGTGGTGTGCCGGGCCATGGGTTCCCCCTCCCGGAGCTCCAGTTGGGGAAGCTGCTCCTTCAGTTTTGTTTGGAGTGATTTCAGTGGCTCCATGCGCATCCTCCTGTTTCCGTTCTTTGTTGGTATTATAGCAGATTCCCGCGGGAAATAGTAGTCCATTTCAAAATTTCCCCGGCCCCCCTCCTTTTCCGCCAATAAATATCCCCCGGCCAAGCCGGGGGTATTTCATATGCGGGCAAAGCCCTATGTTATTAGCCCGCGCGTCCCGTCGCGCAAATACGGTCTGCCAGCCGCGAAAGTTCTGCTACTTGCTACCCGTAAACGGGTTTAGAAATTTCCCATCGTCAGTTGTTCTCCTGCCTTGTCCTCGTCTAACTGATGCCGGATATACTCCTCTATTTTCTTTGCATTCTTCCCTGCCGTGTCCACATAGTACCCTCGGC
>JALERU010000069.1 GCA_022764045.1 Clostridiales bacterium
GGATCAGACAGCGCGGGTAACTTTGCCCGAACGGAGGCAATGAGTGCACACATAGACGTGCTTCGGGGTGCCGTTGACGATCGCCTTCACGCGCTTCACGTTGGGCTTCCAGGGACGATTGGAGCGGCGGTGGGAGTGGGAAACCTGAATGCCGAACACGACGCCCTTGTCACAAAATTCACATTTAGCCATTCGCTTGAACCTCCTCGCTGGTTTATGACTCCACCGGCTGGGCGTGAAACCCGACCAGTGTGTTATTATTGAAAAAGCATCGGTTAGTATAATACCAGAAACCCGTCAAAAAAGCAAGGCCTATTTTACAGATTTCTGAAAAAACCGTCTTTTCCTGGAAGGGGGCTCAAAGCCAGCCTTCTTCGATCTCGTGGCGTTTTTCCCGGCGCATGAGGGTCTGGAGGGCCTGCTTGGGGTCCCGGCCCTCATAGAGGACCTCGTAGGCGGCCTGGGTGATGGGCATCTCCACCCCCACGCGCCCCGCCAGCTCCCGGGCGGAGTCCACGGCGTAATAGCCCTCCACCACGGCGCCGATCTTTTCGATGGCCTGGGCTACGGGGGTGCCCTGGCCGATGAGGATGCCCGCCCGGTAGTTCCGGGAGTTCAGGGAGGTGCAGGTGACGATGAGATCCCCCATGCCGGCCAGGCCCGCAAAGGTCTCCCGGCGGCCCCCCAGGGCCACCCCCAGCCGGGCGGTTTCCGCCAGGCCACGGGTCATGAGCATGGCCTTGGTGTTGTCCCCAAAGCCCATGCCCGCGCACCAGCCGGTGCACAGGGCCATCACGTTTTTCAGGGCGGCCCCCAGCTCCACTCCCACCACGTCGCTGGTGGCGTAGACCCGGAAGCGGTCGTTCAGGAAGACGTCCTGGATCTTCTCCGCCGCCGCCTGGTCGGGGCAGGCGGAGACCACGGCGGTGGGCACCCGCCGGGCCACCTCCTCGGCGTGGGAGGGACCGGAAAGGGCCACCACGGGGCAGAGGTCCCCGGTGGCCTGGCGGATGATCTCGGTCATGCGCAGGGAGGTCCCCTTCTCGATGCCCTTGGACACCGAGACCAGGATGGTGGCCGGGGTGAGATATCTTTTGATCTGCTCCGCCGTAGCCCGCACCCCGAAGGAGGGGGTGGCCATCACCACCACGTCGCAGCCCTGCACGCAGGACAGGTCCCAGGTGTAGGTGAGCTCCGCCGGGAGCTTCACCCCGGGCAGCAGGGGGTTCTCCCCCGTCTGCTGCAACTGCCGGGACTCCTCCTCCAAAAAGGACCACAAGGTCACCCTGTGGCCGTTTTCCGCCAGCAGCATGGCCAGGGCCGTGCCCCAGCCGCCGCTGCCTAACACCGCAATTTTCATGGCAGACACCTCATTTTACTTTCTTATGCAGGCTGAATTTCGACTCATTCCCCGCCAGCAAACGCCCGATGTTGCTGCGGTGCTTCCAGAGGATCAGCCCGCCGATGACGATGGACAGGATCAGGATCACCCAGTTGTGATACACCATCCAGGTGATGATAGGCAGGGTCACGCCGGTGGAGCTGGAGCCCAGGGAGACATACCGGGTGAGAATGGTCAGGATCAAAAAGCCCCCCCAGACCACCAGGGCCACCCGCCAGTCGATGATGATGGCGATGGTGCCCCCGGAGAGGATGCCCTTGCCCCCCTTAAACTGGAACATACAGGGGAACATATGGCCCACCAGGCAGAACAGGCCCGACCAGTAGGCCGACAGGGCCCGGGGGTCGATGCCCCAGGGAGAAGGCACACTGGCTTTCATCAGCCAGATGCCCACATACACCGCCACCACCGCCTTGAGCACGTCCGTGAGGATGACCACCAGGGTCAGAGGCCCCCCGAAGGTGCGGTAAAAGTTGGTCAGGCCGGCGTTGCCGCTGCCGTGGGTGCGCACATCGTCCCGTAGGATGTACTTGGAGACGATCACCGCCCCGTTAAAGCAGCCGCAGAAGTAAGCGATGGCAGCCACAGCCACCGCGCGAATCCAGAACGTGTCCATTGGGGTCAGTCCTCCTTGTCGCCCTTTTGCCGGATGGTCAGCCGGATGGGGGTGCCCTCCAGGCCGAAGGTATTCCGGATCTGGTTTTCCAGGTACCGCTGATAGGAGAAGTGGAAGAGTTTGGCGTCGTTGCAGAAGCAGACGAAGTGAGGGGGGCGGATGCCCGCCTGGGTCATGTAGTAGATCTTCAGCCGCCGCCCCTTGTCGGTGGGGGGCTGGACCCGGGCGGTGGCGTCGGCCAGGAGGCTGTTGAGCATGCCGGTGGTGATGCGCATGGCGGCCTGGTCGTCCACGTATTTGATGAGCTGGAAGAGCCGGTTCACCCGCTGGCCGGTGAGGGCGGAGATGAAGACGATGGGGGCGTAGGTCATATAGGACAGGTCCCGGCGGATATCCTCCCGCATGCGGTCCATGGTCTTGTCGTCCTTCTCGATGGCGTCCCACTTGTTCACCACGATGAGGCAGGCCTTGCCCGACTCATGGGCCATGCCGGCCACCTTGGTGTCCTGCTCGGTGACCCCCTCGTTGGCGTCGATCATAATGAGGCACACATCGGAGCGCTCGATGGCCATGGCCGCCCGGAGGACGGAGAACTTTTCAATCTGGTCATTGACCTTGGACTTTTTCCGCATGCCGGCGGTGTCGATGAAGAGGAACTTGCCCACTTCATTTTCAAAATAACTGTCCACCGCGTCTCGGGTGGTGCCGGCCACATTGGAGACGATCACCCGCTCCTCCCCCAGGATGCGGTTGATGAGGGAGGATTTACCCACATTGGGCTTGCCGATGACGGCCACCTTGATGGTCTCGTCATCCTCTTCCTCCCCGTCGTCCGGGGGGAAGTGCGCAAAGCAGGCGTCCAGCAGGTCGCCGGTGCCGTGGCCGTGGACGGCGGAGACGGCGATGGGGTCCCCCAGGCCTAAGTTGTAAAACTCATAGATGTCCGGGTTGGTGATGCCCACCTGGTCCATTTTGTTCACCGCCAGGATGACGGGCTTCCGGGCCCGCAGGAGCATGTTGGCCACGTCCTGGTCCGATGCAGTGAGGCCGGTTTTGATGTCGCACAGGAAGACGATCACCGTGGCGTTCTGGATGGCGATCTCCGCCTGCTTGCGCATGAAGGAGAGGATTTCCGTGGTGGTGCCCGGCTCGTTGCCGCCGGTGTCCACGATGTCAAAGGTCCGGCCCCGCCACTCGCACTCGGCGTAGAGGCGGTCCCGGGTGACGCCGGGGGTGTCCTCCACAATGGACAGGCGGCGGCCGACTAACTTGTTGAAAAGCATGGACTTGCCCACGTTGGGGCGGCCCACGATGGCGACAAGAGGTTTTGCCATAAGGGTTACCTCCTTTATATAATAATGTGTTTTATGGATTTTCTATGATGAGGGTGGGGCGGCCGCTCGCTCATTTGGGGGATTGAGGAAACTTGTGGCAGCGCGGGGGGAAGGTGGGGTGGAATCCTGCCACGGTGAAAGGTGGCAGCGGTATCCCTCTACCCGCCGATATTCCACATCGCCCCCTCATCAGTCAGCTCCGCTGACAGCTTCCCCCCGAGGGGAAGCCTACGTGCTATGCTACGTTGGGGTGATTGCTACGGTATTTTTCTACATAAGCCATACAGGGCTTGCCAACGCCTTCCCCTGGGGGGGAAGGTGGGCCGGACCCGTAGGGGCCGGGTCGGATGAGGGCGAGCCTGGAGGATTCCTCAGCGTCGGTAATAGACGCACTCCCCCCCTCCCGAAGGCCCTCACACCCCAAAAATCGCCTCAAACAAATCAAACCCATCCTGATTCACCGGCACAACCGGCACCCCCAGCCCCTGGGAGAGCTCCTCCAGGGTCATATCATCCAGAAAGACCGTCTCCCCATGGCGCAGGGTGTTCTGGGGCAAGAGGACCCGGCTTCCCAGGTCCTTGCCCTTGAGCTGGGCCAGCAGATCCCGGCCCGTCAGCAGGCCCGCCACGGTGATGGTCTCCCCAAAGAAATGGTTCACAATGGGATAAATGTGATAATCTAATCTAGTATGACATTTTGAAGCCGCCCTGTCAATCATTTCTCGCAGGAAAGGGGCGGCGGCCACCCCGGTGGCGATGGAAAAAGGCTTCACCGGGATATTTTTCGGCGCGCCTAAGGTCGCTCCGTGCAGCTCTACCTCCAGCAGCCGGAGCATCCCCACGCCGTTTTCCAGTTGGGTGTACGCCTCGTAGTATTCGTCCTGGGGCAGGGGCAGATTCCCCTGGATATAAAACTCATCGGAGCACCAGAAGATCCGGCTCCCTTTCTCCCCCAGGCAGGTTTCCGCGAAGGCCTCCACCCGGGCCACCACGGCCCGGGCCTCCTCCGCGGTGTAGGGCCGCAGGGGGTAGAGCCCCTGGCGGTAGCGGGTCAGGCCCACGGGGACCACAGAGACGCTCTTCACCTGGGGATACAGGGCAGCCAGGTCCTCCATGCTCTGTTGGAGGACCTCCCCGTCGTTGAGGCCAGGGCAGGCCACGATCTGGCAGTTCATCACAATGCCCGCCTGGGCAAAGCCCTGCATGATCTCCAAACACGCCCCGCCCCTTCTCTGGTTGCCTAGGAGGACCCGGCGGACGGCCGGGTCGGTGGCGTGGACGGAGATGTTGATGGGGGAGATATGCAGGTCGCAGATCCGCTGGAGCTCCCGCTTGCTCAAGTTGGTTAAGGTGATGTAGTTGCCCATGAGGAAGGACAGCCGGGCGTCGTCGTCCTTGAAATACAAGGTCTCCCGCATGCCCTTTGGCATCTGGTCCACAAAGCAGAAGACGCATTGGTTGGCGCAGGACCGGGCCCGGTCCATGAGATAGGTCTCAAACTCCAGGCCCAAATCCTCCCCCACATCCTTGGACAGGGAGACCTCCCGCTCCCCTTCCCCGGTCTGGAGCGTCAGGGTCAGGTCGGGGTCGTAGGAATAGTATTTATAGTCCAGCACATCCACAATCCGGTGGCCGTTGATGGCCGTCAGGGTCTCCCCCGCCCGGACCCCTGCCTGGTGGGCGGGTGTGCCGGGGGCGACGGTCTGGATCTTGGTCCGGGACATTGGGTTTCCCTCCTTTTTTCCGGGAATCTGGGGCGGGACAGGGCCCACCCGGGGGAAAACGCGAAAAAAAGAAGAGGGGCTGACCCCTCTTTCTTTTTCCGTATTCGTTCTTCCGGCTGCATCAGTTCTCCTGCTGCACCTGGCCGAACACCTTGCCGTCATAGGTCATGCAGGCCTTGCACAGCCGGTGGGGCAGCCGATACGCGCCGCACTTGGGGCAGGTCGTGACTGCGGGAGCTGCCAGCTTCCAGTTGGCACGCCGCTTATCCCGTCTCTGCTTAGAGACTTTACTCTTCGGAACC
>JALERU010000007.1 GCA_022764045.1 Clostridiales bacterium
CTCGATCTTCTTCCTGTCCTCGAAGGTCAGGTAGCGGTACTTTCCCGTCGGTCTCACCTCCGTCTCATTTGGTCGATAAAAAAGAAAAAATGCACAGCGGACTCGGTTGGAGTCTCTGTGCATTTAATATTAGCGGACACGTCTTGTAGTTTTAGTAGACTACAAAGGTTTACTTCCGTATTCAGATGTGGTATAATATAGGGTGAAAAATTTTCTTCCAAACGGAGGTATATCATATGGCATTAATCAAATGTCCTGAGTGTGGCAAGGAAATAAGCGATAGAGCGGCTTCCTGTATCCACTGCGGTTGTCCGATACAACCACAACAAACGGCATATAGAGCGGAAGTACCGCCTATGCCCGAAGAAACAGTTCGGAGCAAAACAGTCCGCATGAGTCAGAAACAGACGATAGCGGTTATTGTGTTGGTTGCTATTTCTGTATTTCTGCCGCTGGTATTGAGCCGAAGCGGATTATATAATTTCAGGCTCATGTCGTTTGTCTTATCTCTAATCCCCTGTGTGGCAGTTGCACTTCTTGCGGTATTCCAGCCCAAAAAGAAAGAATTGCTTTGCGTCATTGCTTTAACATTCAGCGCAGTCATTAATTTTGTCGTGCCTCAGTTCCTTTACCGTGAGCCGTTGACAATCGTTGGCTTGCTGAACTATGCAGTATTCTTCTCGCTGATTGTTATTTACTGGCTTTCTGCTGTTCCTGTAATCAATAATAGAGTTGTGCCTATCATTGTAACGGTTGGTTATGCTGTATTTGGCTTAATCATGGTACTTATTGCAAGTACATATGGCAGATATATGTTGGGGATCAGACTGGTATCCGTTATCTGTGATATAGCATTCTATTCCAGCGGTTGCATTATCATCTGCGACAGCATGAAATACCGCCAGCCTAAAGCAAAAGCCGTAAATACCGCAAATGGGAACTATATGTATGTTCAGGACGCTCCTTCCACTGGATTTGCCATACTGTGCTTCTGTTTCCCGATTGTTGGTTTGATTCTGTACTGTGTATGGAGAGAAACACTTCCGCAAAGGGCAAAGTCCGCTGGTATCGGCGGTTTATTAGGCTTTGTGATTGGAATCATACTAACAGTGATTGTATATGGCGCAATTTTAGCTTAATTATGGTACTTTAAGGAGGAATTGAAAATGAAAAGGAAAATCGTATCACTGCTTCTTTGCCTGATTTTGATGTTGTCAATGGCAACAACCGCATTTGCCGCAAATCAGTTTACCGATGTTAGCAAACAGGATTATTTCTATAAGTCTGTCATGTGGGCATTAGATAATGGGGTAACAAGTGGAACATCTGAAACAACTTTTTCTCCCTATTCTACTTGTACTCGTGGTCAAGTTGTAACTTTCCTGTGGAGATTGAACGGCAAGCCCGAACCTACAACAACTTACAATCCGTTTGTTGATGTAAAAGAAAGTGACTACTTCTATAAAGCCGTTTTGTGGGCAGTTGAATATGGAATTACCGCTGGTACATCGGCAACGACCTTCTCTCCCTCTAATAACTGCACCTATGCACAAGTGATTACTTTCCTGTGGAGATCGGAAGATAAGCCGATTGTTGAAAACGAAGCTATCAGCAACACATATGGTACTGCATATTATAAAGACGCTGTTGCATGGGCAGACTCCAATGGGGTTCTTTCTGGTTCTGCAAATCAGTTTGTCCCTGATAATAATTGTCCTCGTGCTGATATTGTGACTTATATGTACTATACCGTTCTGGATACATATAATCTGTCCGCAGATGGTATTATCAGCAACGATTACCGTAATTTCGTAGAGATTAACGGAAAAATGTATGAAGCTGATTTCCTGTGTGATAAATGGCGTGGTTTCTATGCCGATAAGGTGACAGGCGAAACATATATTGACATTGACAACAATAATACCAGTACGCCTTATAGCGGTTTAACCATGCTTGCGGCGTTGTTGGAAGGCAATTACGATGTCGAAAATAGCGATAATCCTTTTACTGACGGTCTGATTTTCATTGATGGTGCTGATACCAGCCTGAAATTGACTGTCGATACGCATTATGTTTCCGCTGCCGTAGCGGTTGACAAATGCACCTACGAAAGAAACGGCGCAGTGCTTGAATCCGCTGAGTTGATCGGAAGCAACTATTCTGTTCAGAATGGTATTCGCTGTTTCAACGATAATGGTATCGTGCTTTATAATCTCAATGATGTTCTTGCTTATTTGGGATATGAAGGCGTTAGCGTTTCTTCCGAAATGCTGCGGCAAGATTTGAATGGTAAGAGCGTTCTTGTTATTAGCCAGCCATAAGAACTTACTTTTAGGGACAGTCACCAATTACGGCGGCTGTCTCTTTTTCATTTAACGGTAAAGCCCCAGCACATAATTTACAAAGTACGCAAGTTCACCACGGCTGATAGCCGCATCAGGATTAAAGGCTGCATGATCCGTAATCCAGCCCATCGCAACGGCGGTTTCTATGGCATCAGCCGCCCAGCCGTCATACTGAATGTTCTGTAACTGGTATTCCTGCGCCTCAACAAAACGGCTCAGTATGGTAATAATATGTCCCCATGTCAATAGAGCATCAGGATCAAAGTTGCCGTTACCAGTGCCGCACACAATGCCAGCATTGGCAATCGTGTTGACATATGGGCAGTACCACGCATCGGGCGCAACATCGGCAAAGACAGTATCAGTGGTTTCGTAGCGTTCAATGGTTTCTTCGTCTAACAGACGGTACAGAATGGTCATAAACTGCGCCCTTGTCAAGCCATCTTCCAAATGTAATAATCCATCGTCATATCCTTCCAGCACAACGGAGCGGGACACATCAATGACAGCATCACCGCACACAAAAGAGGGTTCAACTGGTTCTGGTTCGACATAGACTGGAACACGAATATAAACAGGTTCATAAATGATTACAGGTTCATTGTCATCTTCATCTGTTTCGTCCTGTTTGCCATCATCGGGAATATCCGCATTATCATCGTCATTTGGCGTTTCCTGCGGCTCGGACGGCGGTTGCTGATCATCAGGGGTATCATCCCCATTATCATCATTCGGCGGCTCAGACGGCGTTGTAGGCGGTTCTGTTGGAGTTTCGCCGTTGTCCTGTTCGTCATTCTCTGTATCATCGGGAGAGGGTTCTTCTTCTGGTTCTTCAGGCTCAACGGGCGCAAAATATTCTGCTGCCTGTTCGTCTGTCAACCAAATCAGCTTTGCAGTACCAGTGTATTCAGACATTGGCAATTCAATTTTTGTGCCAGTGGATTCTTCAAAATATCCTGCGCCGTCCTGCGGATCATCGGTAAGGCTAAGTGTACCTTGCGACAGTATATCAGTGCCAAACTTTTCACTTTCAATCTGGTTTCCGCTAAACTGGCAATCGGTAATTGTTAGATTACCGCTACAATACACGCCACCGCCCGAAATTGCATAGTTGTTTTCAATCGTACAACCTTCGAGAATCAGCGTACCTTCACTTCTTATTGCTCCACCTTGCGTATAAGAACGGTTATCACGGAAAGTACAGTCAGTTATTGTGAGCTGCACATTGTTCTTTGAAGAAATTGCGCTATAAGCTGCACCGCTAAAACTACAATCTGATATAGATACAACATTGCTCGTTGAGAGTGCATATAACTTGATAAAGGTTTCCGAACTATCCGAATCCCCAACAAAACAGCAATCCTCAATTTTGGCTGAAGATTCACACACGACTGTTGTACTGGATTTATAATTCTCCATTGTAAAGCCGCTTAATACTGCGCCATTCTTTAGCCGTAAAAATGATCCAGACTCATATGTATCTGCTCTGACAAGGGTTATATCCTTTTCAGTTTCCAGCGGAACGCCGTCCAGCTTGATTTCAGCAGACAGTGCAATAGTGTCCCCATTCTCTGCGGCGGCAACGGCTGTTTGTAGTTCATCCAGTGTTGCAACCGTGACAGTTGTTTGCTGTTCTGACTCTTGCGGCTGTTCGCCGCCCTCTGTACCGTCTGCGGCAAATGCGCTTGTACTCGTAGACAACAAAAGCGCAAAAACCAGCAAAAGACTAAGCATCTTCTTCATTTTCGCATATCCTCCAATTTCCTGTTCTTTGCCGCCATGCTGTCTACCAGTTTAGTTATGAGTGCAATGTCGGCGGCGGTAAGTCCCGACAAATCCAATGACCTATCTGTTGTCCTCCCTAAAAGATAATCTACGCTGACACCAAAAATATCAGCGTAGCGGAGTAATACTTCATAGGAAGGTTGGCGTACATCGTTCTCATACATCGAAATGCTTGATTTTTCGACATGAACTAATTTGGCAAGCTGATCTTGCCGTAAGTCCTTTTCCAAACGCAGTTGCTTCAACCGCTCAGATAACTTTGCTACCATCTGTGCATCACCTCCGTATGCACAATAAAATTATAGCAAAAACCTGTTAACAAGTGGTGACTTTGGCTTGCTAATGAGCAAACTTTGCTAAAATCCGTAAAAAATAGCCTCATAATAAACATACGCAAGCAACCGATTAAGAGCTTGTCCCAATCAGTCACTTGCGTATATCGAATATGAGGCGTATAATGTAAAAAGACTGTATTTACGGCATTTTTGAGATGTGCTATTTTGGCAACAATATAGGCACCGAAGAGCTGGGACACCTGGAGATGGTCGCTTCCATCGTCCACCAGCTTACCAGAAACCTGACCGACGAGCAGATTCAAAACAACCCTGTCTTCGCCTCTTATTTTGTGGACCATACCACCGGCGTCTATCCCACTGCCGCCTCCGGCTTCCCCTGGACGGCGGCCTCGATTGGCGTAAAGGGTGACCCCATCTGTGATCTCTCGGAAAACATGGCTGCGGAACAGAAGGCCCGGGTCACCTATGACAACATCCTGCGTTTGGCCAAAGACGACCCCGACGTCACCGACGTCATCCGGTTCCTGCGGGAGCGGGAGATTGTTCACTTCCAGCGCTTTGGCAGCGCTGTGCAAATGGTGCGGGACCAGCTGGACACGAAAAATGTCTATTACACCAACCCTGCCTTCGACAAATAAACCGTACAAAAAACGCGGGCCCACGGTTGCTGACGGGGCCCGCGTTTTCAGTGCACAATAAAAGAGGCAAAATGACAATGGGGTTTTTTGATTTTTGTATAAAGAAAACCACTGGCAGGGCCAGTGGTTTTCTTTATACAAAAAAGCCCTGATCCGTTGAGGATCAAGGCTTTTTTGTTTGGCGGAGAAGGAGGGATTTGAACGCCCTATAACTCCTTGAAATGCTGAACAGAGAAAGGTTTATACAGGATTCTTACAGGAATCGCCAAAATCTACGGCGAGGAGCTTGCTTTGCAATTCGGCTTTTCGGGTCTGGCGGATGTGGGTGTAGATGTCCTGGGTGGTGGTGGCATAGGCGTGACCCAGAAGGTCCTGGGCGTCTTTGACGGATATGTCGTTTTCGTAGAGCATGGTGGCGTAAGCGTGACGAATCTGGTGCGGGGTGCAGGTGACACCGGATTCTTTGGTGTAAGTGGACCAGAGCTTTTGGAACTGCATTTCAGTGAGGATGCCGCCGGATTGATTGGCGAAGATTTGGCCGTGGCCGGGCTGGAGCTTTTCCAGCAGCTTGTCCATAAGGGGGACGGTGCGGTGGCCGGCGGCGGACTTGGGGGACTTGACCATGGGAAGATTGCTGTCGTGGTAGACAGATTTGGTAATGTGGATGGTTCGGGTCTTCAGATCGACGTCCTCCCAGGTAAGAGCCAGGAGCTCCCCTCGGCGGCAGCCGGTGTAGAGAATCCAATAGGCGAACATGCCAAAGGTGCAGCCGGTGCTGGTTTTGATCCGCTGGATATCCTCGTCGGAGGCAATGTCCCGCGGGGTGTGGGCCAGGCCGCGTGGGATGGAAATATCCCGAGCGGGGTTGGCGGGAATGTAGCCGTTGGCCGTGGCATACTTGCAAATCAGGTTGATGACCATGAGCTGGGTCTTGGCGGTCTTCTGGGCGGCGTGGTGCTCCCGGACGAAGTCCTGGAGGAAGCGGTTGATATCGGTGGGTTTGATCTGGCGGATGTAGACCTTGCCAAAGTGGGCCTTGGCCCGGCGGATGGCGGGCTTATAGGGCTTGGCGGTGTTGTAGGCGATGGTGGGCTCGTGGACGTCCCACCACTCGTCAGCCACAGTCTCGAAGAGGGGGCCGCGTTCCTGGTCCGCCTGGTAGTCCCTGATTTTTTGCAGGACCTCCCGTTTGGTATGGCCGTAGAAATACTTCTGGCGCTTGCGTCCGGCGTCCAGGATGGTCATTTGTTCTTGCCAGAGGCCATCTTTTCGTTTTACCATCTTGCAAAATCCTCCTATTCTGTTGTAAAATAGAAGGGCAGTGGACTGTGCAAAAGCTACTGCCCTGATAGCCGTCCTCGGTGCGCCAACACCGGGGGCGGTTTTTTATATTTTAGTTCTGTAAACTCGGCAGAATCCAAAGGTCTGCCACGTAATCGCCGAGGGTATTGTCGGCAAACTCCTGGGAAGCAATTAGGTCGAGGGTGTCTTTTTCAACGGTGAACGAGACAACTTTGATCTCGTCGCCCGTGGTGGAATCCGCTACGGCCCAGTATTGCAATTCATCGGCTGTGTTAAAACCATGATCCCGGATCAGATTGCAGACGATATAATAATTCTGGTCAATGGTAGCTTTGCTGCTATAGCTGGATTCGATTTTTGTTTTTACGACAACAACGTTCCCTTCGGAATAAGTAACGCTTAAAAGCTCCCCGAACTTAGGTTCCAGACCTTCGATATTGACCTCGCCCCAATCGGCGTCGGTAAAGGTTGTAAAGTCAAAAACCACATTGCCGGTGGAAGCAGGGGGTTCTTCTGCCGTTTGTTGATCGGTGCTGCCATTTTCGTTGGATTCGCTGCCGCAGGCGGACAGGGAGAGTGCCAGTAAGATGCCAAGGGTCAAAGCGAATAGGCGTTTCTTCATGTTTTGTTCCTCCAATTTTTTATTTTTACCGCCCTCGGCGGTGAGGAGACAGCATGTGCTCAGTGGGGGGAAAACTCTACCTTTACCACTAACCCCAAAATATCGACGTGGGTTTCTCGGAGGTCATAGATAAAGGGCTGGTGGGCGGGATTGGTAGATTGGGGCATGAGGGTGACAGTGCTGCCGTGCTGGGAAAAACGCTTTAGGGTGGCGTCCTGGCCGTCGATGAGGCAGACAGCGATCTGGCCGTTCTCCACCTCTGGCTGGCGGCGGACGATCACAATGTCACCGTCCTGGATCCGGGCGGCGTCCATGCTGTCGCCTCTCACCCGCAGGCCGAAATACTCCGCGCCGCCGTTGAGGTCTGTGTAGGTGTAGCCTTCGATGTTCTCCTCGGCGTAGATGGGCGTGCCGGCGGCGATGCGGCCCAGGATGGGGATGCGCTTGAGGTGGGAGAAGTCGATGGGGGTGGCGTCGGGGGGGAGGGGAGAGGGGGCGGGGGTTTCTTCTTCCCAGCCTAACAGAAATGCGGCAGTAGTGTCCAATGCCGCCGCAATTGCTTCAAGACGGTTAATAGGTATTTTCTCTGTTTGACCGGTTGCGTAGCGTTGTAAGGCGGACTTTGGAATTTTGGTTATAGTGGATAGATCCCCATAAGATATATTCTTTTCTTCGATTAGGGATAGAATTTTTTTAGAGATATGATTCAAAGGTCTGCACCCCCTGTTCGATCTTATTATAAACGAAACGTCCCAAAATTGCAATACAAAAAATCAAAAAAAGAGAAAATTGTCCCAATTTAGGGTTGACAAGGCAGGAGAAAAGGAGTAATCTATAATTGTCCCAAAAATGAGACGTTGGAGGTGATGAAAAATGAATGCGAACATGCTGAAAGGGCGAATCGTGGAAAAGGGATATTCTCAACGTGCACTCGCGAAAAAAATTAGCATGAGTGTTAATACCCTGAATGAGAAGCTGAATGGGAAGCGACCCTTTAACACAGATGAGGTAATCCTGCTCTGTGAAGTGCTTGGGATCACAAATTCATCCGAGAAGACAGAAATTTTTTTATCTCAATCGTCCCAGAAATGAGACGAAAGAACCCGCCCCAAAGGGCGGGGCTTGAAATGCGGCAAAAAAGAAAACGCTCCGAAGAACGTTTTCTTAGGGGTTTACTCCGGCGGATTACAGCGGGAGCAGGGAGTATAGCCCTGGTTTTTGGCCTCGGACAAGCTTTTGGGTATTTGGCTGTTCCAAAGGCTGTTGCAGCCGTCCCGGTGGTATTTGGCGCCTGTTGCTGTGACGTAAACCGTTACCCCGCTGTCGGAGGAAGATGAGGACGTGGCAGAGCTGGGGGCGGTGGCATTGGATGCAGAGCCAGAGGATATGGAAGCAGCCTTGCCATCTGCGTAGCCCTCGTCGTAACTACCATATTCGTCTAAAAAATCCTGATAGGCGGTGTCATAGGTATCGCTACAACCTTGCTGGTAGCCCTCTTCATACCCGCGGTCATAACAGGCGTCGGCGTCTTCGGGCACAGCGTTTTTTCCATCTTGGACCCCTTCGTCATAACCTGCCTGCCATGCTTGGTCGATATCTTCCTGGGTATAGGAAGAACAACCGGGCAGGAGGAGAAGGGATAGGAGGAAGAAAATCGGCAAAACACGTTTCAACATAAGATATCTCCTTTCTGCGGTATTCTACCACAAAAAAGAGGAGAGAGCAACAAAAGAGCAGAAGGAGATGCCTCCAAGGGAAGAAAAACTCCAGATAGAGAGGAGATGACACACCATGGAGAAAGCCACGTTTCACGACCATCTGACCCGGCTGCGGGAGGTGTTCCCGGATCGGGAGTGTATTTCGATCCCCCAGGCGGCGAAGTTTTACGGATGCCACCCCAACACCCTGCGGCAGGACAAGACCTTCCCAGCCAAGAAGGTGGGGCGGTACAACAAAGTGACCCTGATCAATTTTGCCCGATGGCTGGCAGTATAAGGAGGAATCACAATGAACGAAGTCCAAAAAATCAAAGCCAAGTACGCCCGCAAAGAAGCCAAAGAGATGGATGCCCTGCTCTCAGCCCTCCGGCCTCGGATGGAGGAGAACGTCCAAGCCCGGCGGCGGCGGGAGGCCCGGGCCTGGGCGGAGGGGGCCTACCTGACCAAGACCGGCCAGGTGCTCCGGGTGGTATGAGGTACCGGATTTGCCGCCGCTGCGGCCTGCGGTGGAACGTATCGTCTATCGAACCGGGGGAAAAGATCTACCTCTGCCCCCACTGCGAGAGGAGGAAGAACCTTGAAAATCAACGGCGTCCGGGTGGACAACAAAGGCTGCCGGCCCTGGGCGGCCGCCCGGGAAGGGCCCAGGGAACGGGAGCCCAAGCGTCCGGTCTCCCCCAAGGAACAGGCGGAGATTGCCAAGTGCCTGACCTGCACCCGTCCTGAGTGCCCGGGGCACTGCCCCCAGGGGCGCAAGAGGCTCCCTATGCCCGTGGACTTCCCCAAATGGGTGCGGGCGGGGGAGACGGTCAAAACTCTTATGCGCCGCTACGGGGTGTCCAACCACACCATCCTAAACTGGCAAAAGGAGGTGGTCGGGAAGACAAAAAAGCAGCCGCCCACAGAGCGGGAACCTCTGACGGGCGGCAGGTGAAAAAACACACAAATAGTTTACCGAAGAAAGGACGGAATGTCAATGAAGGAAAACGCAAAATCCATCATGCAGATGGCGAAAGGGGCCTTTTTGGAACGCATCGACTATGAGATGGCCAAAATCATGGGGAACATCCTGGACGCCAACACCAAGGCCACAGAAAAGCGGAAGCTCACCGTCACCCTGACCTTCACCCCCGACGACGACCGGACCACCATCGGCGTGAGCATGGTGGCAAAGACTTCTCTGGCCGCCACCAACCCGGCGGTGACCTCCCTGTACCTCATGGGCGAGGACGGCACCGGGGAGGTCCAGGCGGTGGAGATGGTCCCCCAGATCCCCGGCCAGACTTCCCTGGACGGCACGGAACAGGAAGCGCCGTCCACCTTGAAAATCATCCAGTTTGCATAAGGAG
>JALERU010000053.1 GCA_022764045.1 Clostridiales bacterium
GCTCGTAAAATTGGTCTATTGGAATTGACGTTTTATGTATTTTCACGTATACTTAATTTACAGATTCACGCGCACATTTACAGATCATTCATCCGTCATCACAAGATGCTGGGGGTTCGAATTGCAAAACGGAAAATCGAGCCTCAAAAGCCCGCAAACCCTTGCGACACAAGACTTTGCTCCTGCATCTTTTCTGTCAACACCCGACAGAAAAGCCTTGAAAACACTATGTTTTCAAGGCTTTTTCCTTTTCGGTAGATGCCGCTTCGGCTTGCGGCGGCCTACCGTTGTATTCCGCACCGGACGGTGACACGCTTTTCCCCGCCAACTGTGCAGGTAAACAGGGTCAAGTCCCAGCCCTCGTTTGCCATCTTCTCTGTATCTGCCGCCGCAAGCACCTCTGTTTCTGTCACTGCATAGGAAAAAGTATTTCCTGCCGTATCGGTAAACGTGACTTCGCTGCCTGGTTCCAGTTCCTTTAATCGTCCAAAATGGGCGTTGTAATTGTGGGCGCAGAGGATCAAGTTCCCCAGATAGGCAGAGCCTTGATAGCGGCAGGGGGCAAGCTTCAGGTTTGGATTGCTCCACTGGCTCATCACAGGCAAAGAGAGGTTCAGGGAAGGAATGTCCAGCCTGCCGATGTATGCCTGCCCGTCAATTTCGATCTCCGGCATTTCCATATTCGGGTTCAGCACATACTCCGGCACATATGCTTCCGGTTCGTGTTCAGCAGGGTTCGGGGCAGGTATCTCAGCCGTCATTTCCTGTAGGATTCTTTCGCTGCCGACCGCTGCCCGGTGGGCCTCCCACAAGTGATACGAGCCAAGACAAAGGGCCGCTGCAATCAGCAGCAGCCCTCCGCAAATCAGCATCTTACTTTTCGCGCTTTTCATGATCACTGCGCTTTCTCATGTCCAACCCCCAAAGGAGCATTCCAATCCCAAGGGCCAGGGCCAGGGCAACCGGCCACCAGTGCTGTCCGGTTTGGGGCAGTCTGGCCTGCGCCGGGGTGTTGGGTTTGTCCGGCTTGTTGGGCGAGGTCGGATTGTCAGGTTTGTCGGGGTCGTCCGGGTTATCCGGGTTGTCGGGGTTGTCCGGGTTGTCCGGGTTGTCCGGGTTGTCGGGGTTATCCGGGTCGTCGGGGTCGTCCGGGTCGTCGGGATCGTCGGGGTCGTCGGGATCGTCGGGGTCGTCAGGGTCACCGGGCTTGTCGTCGTTGGTAATGACGAAGCCGTTGCCCGGCTCCCGGTTGATGGACACCGTAAACCCATCGGGCACGGCGATCTCTTCCACGGTCCAATGGTACTTGTCGTTCAGGTGGTTCCAGGTGTGGGACCAGTTGTTGCCTGCGTTCAGGGTGACCCTGTCGTGCTCTGCCCCGTCTTTGAGCAGGGACACCTCCACCGAGTCAGCCGCCGTTCCGCCGTCGTCCAGCTTCCAGACCTTTTTCACCGACACGCTGGTATAGCTGTCGCTCGGCCCGCCGCCGCCACCTTTGTAGTTGTTAAATGTCACGTTGGCGGTTGCGTCTGCCGTGATTGTGCCTGTCTCGCCAACGGACGAAGTGGTATACCCGCCTTGATTGGCCTCCTGCTCGATTACCGTGTAAGTAATCTTGGCAGGGAGATTACGGGCCGTCTTGGTTTCGCCATGCTTCAGCACAAAGGTTGCTACGCCGCCAGCAAAAGTCATGTCGCCGTATATGCCGTTAATATTATTGTCATCGAGCGTCACCGTAAAGTGGAATTCCTTTTGCGTGTCTCCGGCGCTCCCAGAGACCGTTTTGCTGACGGACAGGCTCCCTGTGGGAGTGTAAGTGTTTTCGATGGTAATCGAAATCGTATTGTTGTTCGAATTTATGTCAGCTTTGGAATAGACTGGCGCAAATCCTTCCGGGATTGGATCTTCTTCTACCGCATACGTCATTTTTTCTGGGTCGCCCGTCAACCCAGTGAAGGTAACTGTCCACTTGTTGCTCTCATTCAGGGTAACCGGGCCAAACTGCTCATCGTCGATTTTCAGGTAAACGGTGACTGCCGTTTTCTTGCCTTCCGGCGTGTCTTTCGACCATTCTTTTGTAATAATAGCAGAATAAACTTCGTTGTCCGGCTTTCCAATGATTAGGTTTCCATTGGTGCCGATGCCGCCGCCTCGGGATGCGGAGTTGCCAGTGATAATGAGCTGCGCGCCACCCACGGCTTTTTTCTTCGCATCCTCGGACACGACGTTTTTCAGGGCAGTAAAGCCAGTCATATTCTCCGTGTTTGTACAAAGCTCCTTGTAATTGTCGCCGTAACGGGACGTTTGGCCGTCCGGTGCGCCCAGGCCGAGGCCTGCGGTGTGGTCATCTCCAGGTGCCAGCCAAGTGATGCCGCCGTCCTTATAATAGTGATTGAATCCGCCGCCCAGCATCTTTTGATACAGGGTCATCGTTGAGTTAGTCCCTGTGGAAGCCACAAATGCGATATCATCTCCGGCCTGATCCGGCGTTTTGCTTCCACCTGCCCCTTGTGCGTCATTGCCATAAACGGCTCCGCCGTCTGTCACATAGATCTTAATATCACCGGTTCGGCAGGCCCAGATGCCGCCGCCGAGCGCGGAAGCCGTGTTTCCTGTAACGAGTGTATTTTCAAGGTTAAGTGTGATGCCCTTCTGCACGTAAATACCGCCGCCAAACCCATAAGGATCTGTAACTTTGTTTTTAGAGATTTCACCGGCCGTTATTCGATAGCTGCCCGCAGGTGTGTCTTCCTGGCCCATGTAAATGCCTCCGCCCAAATATGGAGCGGTATTCCCGCTGATCTTTCCGCCTGACATGGAAAACTTTTCGATTTTTTGTAAAAACACACCGCCGCCGTTTGCCATATTGCCAGTGGCCGTACAGCGGGAGATTTCTCCCGCATTCAACGTAAATGTCTTGCCTTCACAGAAAAACACGCCGCCGCCTTGAAGGGCCGTGCAGTCCGTGATCTCTCCGCCCTCCATTGTCAGTTCGGCCTTGGAACCATTCACGAAAACGCCGCCGCCATGTGTCGCAGCTTTGCATTGCTTAATGACGCCGCCCTCTCCAATATTCAGCTTGCCCGAGCCAAACACGCCGCCGCCAAATTGAGCCTCGCACCCGCTGACGGTTCCCTTGACGGTCACATTGGCGCCCTCCGCGTAAATACCGCCGCCATTGTTGCCAGGCGCTTTACATTCGGAGATCTCGCCGCCGTTCATGGCAAAGGACGCATTTGCTCCCTTCACATAAACACCGCCGCCGTTGGAGATCGTAGTCACATCATCCACACGTCCGCAATTGGAGATTGTGCCGCCGTTCATGATAAAGGTATTCCCATCCACCATATAAACGCCGCCACCGCCATATTTAGCGGTGCACTCAGTGATGGTGCCGTTGTTCATAGTAAAGGTGTTCTTACCCTCTCTCATGTAAACACCGCCGCCAGCATTGGATGTGCAGCCCGAAATGGTACCACCGTTCATTTCAAATGTAGCACTGGATGTAGCACTGGACATTAGGGCGACGCCACCGCCATTATAAGTGGCTTCACAGTGAGTAATCGAGCCGCCGTTCATGATAAAGCGGGGATTTGTTCCGGTCAGGTAGACGCCGCCGCCTTGATTATCAGCCTTGCCATTTTTGATTTCACCATTATTAAGCGCAAAAGTGGAATTATCCACCCAAACATTCCGTGCCTTAGAATCTCCGTTTATTTTGCCGCCGTTCATGGTAAATTTGCTTCCGTCTGTGAGGCAAACAACGCCGTTCGTCATACTGGCGCTGCTTTTCAATTCACCGCTGTTTAATACAAAGGAGCTGCCGTTGTTGCTGCAATTGACCAGACAGCGCACACCTTCCTCGCTTTCCATAATTAGCGTCAGGGTATTCTTGTCGTCCCCTCCCGATCCGATGGTCAGCGAACCGCCGCCATAAATATTAAAACCGATTCCGTTCTCCTTCATAGAAGAAAAGGTGATGGTGTGCGCTCCGTTGGATGTTAAAATGATTTTCTTATTTGTGGCAATTTCTTCGGTTAACACCAAGTTATCATTGATCTGAATCGTAGTAGATTGATCTTTTGAAGCGTCATTAACTGCTTTTTTCAGTTCTTCAGCATTTTTAACTTCGATTACCTTTCTTGTCTCCAATGATTCCTCATTTTCCGGATCGTCTCCTGCTCCCTCACCGTCAAGACTGCCGCTGTCGGGCGGAGGCGCAATCTCATCGGACGGTCCTACCGGCGTTTCCGGCCCTTCCGGCCCCAGAACACAATCGCCCCCATGGCCCGCCTCCAGGGTGCAGCCCTCTGTCGCAGTGCAGCTCTCCGCTGGCGGCGTGGGAGTCCCTGTCTCGGGGGCCTCCTCCGTTGGCGCGGACGCCTCTGGAGCCTCCTCTATCTCAGGGACATTCTCCGTTGGCGGCACGGACTCCTCTGGCGGATCACCTGCCTCAGGGACGTTCTCCACAGGGGTCTCTGGAACTTCTCCTATCGGCTTGCTGCCAGGGTCTTTATCAGGGTCTATGGGTTTTTCCGCCTCCGTGGCAACTGTGGGGTTTACCTCATATTCCCCGCCTTGCTCCTCTATGGCAAAAGCTGTCGTGGGTAGGATTGCCAGCATGCAGAGCAGCAACAGCCCTTCTAAGATGCGTTTTTTCATAGGTCACCTCATAAATGTGTAATTTTTTGCAAGCAGGATCACTGGAAAGAAATATAAAGAAAAAGTATTGATAATGGGATATTTTTATGCTATTCTGAACTCGTATGTAAATCAAAAAGCAATAGCAAAAAAGTACACGTTTTTGTAAAAATATCTCCATTGCGACAATTTACTGCTACAACTCTCCTTCTGTCTCATTACGCAAAAAAGGCCGTCCGAAGTCTCTGAACCGGGCGGCCCTTTCTGCCTCTGAATATTCGGAAGGTCCTTTTTCCGTTATTTCCCTTTTCGGAAGGTCACTGTCTGCTCCTTTTGGGAAATTTTCTCCACATGGTAGCCATACTTTAACAGCTCTTTCTTGTATGTAAGAAAGGAATGGTCTATGGCCACCCCGGAAATGCCCAGGATCTCGTCAAAAGTGAGGCGAATCTCTTCCAGCCCGCTGTAGCCCACGTATTCCCACAGGGAATGGTATTTACTCATAACCGCTCCCCTCCCGGCTCAGTCCACATGGTCGCTGGCGCGCATGGCTTGGATGGTCTGGTCGATGAGCCTGTCCAGCTCCCACCCCAGCATTTCAGCGCCCTGAAGGATCACGTCCCGGGAGCAGCCGGCGGCGAACTTTTTGTCTTTGAATTTCTTTTTCACCGACTTGACCTCCAGGTCCGAAACACTTTTGGAGGGACGCATCAGCGCCGCGGCGCCAATGAGGCCGGTGAGTTCATCTGTGGCAAAGAGGACTTTTTCCATGGGGTGCTCGGGCTTAATGTCCACGGCGATGCCATAGCCATGGCTGGCTGTGGCGTGGATGATGGCCTCATCGACGCCCCGCTCCCGCATGATCTCCTGGGATTTGATGCAGTGCTGGTCGGGATATTGTTCAAAGTCCAGGTCGTGGAGCAGGCCCACGATGGCCCAGAAGTCCTTCTCCTCCCCATAGCCCAGTTGCTGGGCGAACCAGCCCATCACGTCAGAGACGGTATAGGCGTGTTTCAGGTGAAATTCCCCCTGATTGTACTCTTTCAGAAGGGCCTGCGCTTCGTCATATGTCATCGTCACAATCTCCTTTTTCTATGTTACTTCCACTCTCCCCGGCGAAAGGCCTGGATCATGTGGTTTGTCAGGCTGTAGCCGTCGGGCTCCAGGTCGATCTCCTCCCGGTGGTACCAGTCTGCCTGGGCCAGCTCCTGGCGGTCCAGGCAGATCTTCTCCGTGCCGTCCAGGTGAGCGAAAAAGCCCATGAGGAGGTTGGAGTCCATCCCCCAGGGCTGGCTGCCATAGTAGCGAAGCTCCTTTACGTGGAGCCCCACCTCTTCCATCACCTCCCGGCGGACTGTATCCTCCGCCGTCTCCCCGATCTCGTTGAAGCCGGCGATGAGGGCATAGCCCTTGTAGGCCCGGCCCTGGTAGCGGGTCATCAGGATTTGGTCCCCATGGGTCAGGGCCACAATAACGGCGGGGGCGATTTTGGGATAGATCAGGTTGCCGCAGCGGGGGCAGCGGAGCATCCGCTCCACGGTGTCCGGCTGGGTTTTCTCCCCGCAGCGGCCGCAGAAGCGGTTGTCCCGGTACCAGACATAGAGGTGATAGGCCGTTGTCTCGGCAAAGTGCACGTCCAGGTCCTTCTTGGCGCGGCTCTCCCGCAGGTTCCACCAGTCATAGCCCTGGGGAAGGGTCTCGGGATCGACCAGAGAGGTGAGGTAATACTCCTCCTGGTCGATGGAAAAGAGATACAGGGTCTCCCCGATCTGCTTCTGAAGCTCCCCGTAGGTGGGCAGCACCAGCTTACCGTCCTGAAGGCGCTCCAAAATATCCCGTCCTCGGAAAATGAAGCAGCGTCCGTCCTGCTTGGGGGAACGGATATCATATTCCACATGGTATTTCTTCGGTGAAATTTCCTGAATCATAGCCTCTCCTTTGTCTTACCGCTCGCTGCTGGGCCGAAGGTCCCGCCAAAATTCATATTCCGTGTCCGGCATCTTCATCTGCTCCGCAGTCAAGCCCATGGGACCCTCTCGGAACAGGCGGGGGTCCATGTACCGGACATACTCGGGAACCAGAGGCTTAAATTCCATCTGGTCCAGAATGTCCCGCTGCAGGTCCACGCCGTGGGCGATCTCAATGAGGGTGAGTCCCCCCTCCTCCAGGCGGAACACTGCCCGCTCCGTGATGTACAGGACCTCCTGGCCCTTCCGCAGGGCCTCCTGGCCGGAAAAGGTGATGGCAGCCACTTCCTCCCGGAATTTTTTCTGGGGGCCCTGGCTGTGGATCACTAGGCCGTTGTCCCGCAGGGTAATCTCCTGTTTCCCGGCGGTAAAGGTGCCGATAAAGCAGAGCTTTTTCACGTTCTGGGTGATGTCGATAAATCCGCCGGCCCCCACCACCCGGTGATTGAAGCTGTGGGCGTTGACATTTCCGTGCCGGTCTGCCTCGGCAAAGCCCAGCACCGCCATGTCCAGGCTGCCCCCGTCGTAAAGCTGAAGGATGTCCGCCATCCGGTACATGGCCTCGGGATTGACCACCGCTCCAAAGTCGATGCCGCCCAGGGGAATTCCCCCCAGAGGGCCGCACTCCACAGACAGGGTAAAGAGGTGGGAAATCCCCTCCTCCTCCGCCACGGAGCCAATGCCCCCCGGCATGCCGATGCCCAGATTGATTAAGGCGCCGGGATGCAGCTCCATGGCCGCCCGGCGGCAGCAGATTTTCCTCGGTCCCATGGCCAGGGGCTCAAACCCAGCGGAGGGTACGTCCGCCAGGCCGGCAAGCTCGGGCCGGAACAGGTCAGTTTCAAAGCTCTGCATGCTGTACTCAGGACGGCCTTCCACAAGGTAGTCCACCATAAAACCGTGGATGAAGACCTCTTTGGCGGGGATGGAGCCTTTTTTCACGATCTTATCCACCTGGGCGATGACCACGCCGCCGGAATTGTGGACGGCGGCGGCCACCTCAAACTGCTCAATATTCATCGCCTCATTGGCGATGGAGAGATTGCCCGCCTCGTCGCCGTAGGTGGCCCGGATAAAACAGACGTCAATGGGGAAAGAGGGATAGAACAGGCACTCCTGTCCCCCCAGCTCCACCAGGGAGACCACCTCCTTGCCAGAGTCGATGGTCTTTTGGTTGGCCTTTCCCCCACCCTTTCTGGGGTCGGCAAAGGTGCCGATGCCCGTGGTGGAGATGGCGCCGGGAAGGCCCCCGGCAATGGCCCGGAACAGCTGCATCAGGTTTCCCAGGGGAAGCATAAAGCAGGAGACCTTCTCCTCCTGCACCAGCTTCCGCAGGCCGGGATCATAGCCCATATGAGAGAGAATCAGCTCCCGAAACAGGCCGGGCCGGGCCGCCAGGTGGCTGACGCCCCGTCCCTTGCCGTCTCCCTGGCTGGTGCACTTCACCAGGGTCACGTCCTTGGGGTGGCCGGTTTGGTCATAGTGCTCGGCCAAGGACATGATCAGGTCCTCCGGGCAGCCGAAGCCGTTGAAGCCCGTGGTGGTTAGGGTGCAGCCATCTTTTACGAACGCCGCCGCCTGGGCGGCGGTGATGATTTTGCTCATGTCAATTCTCCTTACACGGCGGGCCGCCGGTGTCCCCGCGGGCCCGGATCATTTTGTACTTTTTATGATGCCATGAGGCGTCAGCGGAATGGTATCATATGCCATGTTTTGCGGTTCCCGGCGAAGCCGGGGAGCAAAACGGCGTATCATCACATATCATAGCCGCCCGAGGCTATTATACCATGGTTTTTTCTGGGAGCAAGCAGGGGGCCTTTTTTTCTCCCCTCTTTTTCAAAGATTTTCTTGCCCCAATCTCCGCCGGCAGGTATACTGAACCCAGTGGAACGCTAGTTTCGCGCCCAGGGCACCTCCCCGGGCCGTGGCTGACCGTGCGCTATCCTCTTTGTTTTTTACGTTGGAAGGTGTTTTTATGCAAAGTCCTGTTTCCATGCAGGTGATCGCCACCATGCACAGTTCGTTTCCCACGAAATTTGGGATTCCCCGGCAGAGCGGGCTAGTGGAGGCCTTGCAGTCTACCGTCGTCTTTGAGCCGGCCTTTCGTAGCCCCGACGCACTGCGGGGTCTGGAAGGTTTTTCCCACCTTTGGCTCATTTGGTCCTTCTCTCAGGCCCGGCGGGACCAATGGTCCCCCACTGTCCGGCCTCCCCGGCTGGGGGGGAACACCCGTATGGGGGTGTTCGCCACCCGCTCCCCTTTTCGCCCCAATCCCATTGGGCTTTCCGCGGTGAAGCTGGAGAGGATTGAGAACCACCCAACCCTGGGGCCTGTGCTCCACGTCTCGGGGGCCGATCTTCTAGATGGGACGCCCATCTTTGATATTAAGCCCTATCTCCCCTATACGGATTCCCACCCCGAGGCCCTGGGCGGCTTTACCGCCGGGTATCAGGGCTACCGGCTGGAGGTGGACTTCCCCCCGGCTCTTCTTGAAAAGGTCCCGCCGGAGAAGCGGGAGGCCCTTCAGGGCGTGCTGGCCCAGGACCCCCGGCCCTCCTATCAGGATAACCCTGACCGAATTTACGGCATGGCCTTTGGGGGCCTGGAAGTTAAATTCTCCGTCCGGGACGGCGTCCTTTCTGTGGTGTCCATAGAGTAACGCCGGCGGACATATACGATCCTGGATAACATAAGCGGACCGCTCAAAATGAGCGGTCCGCTTTGCTGTTCAATCAAGGATTGTCTCTGTTAACCATAGTAGCAGCGGCTGACAGGATTTACCCGGCTGCTGCTGGAGCTGCTGGTCCAGAGCTCAAAGTGCAGGTGGGAGCCGGTGGAGTTTCCGGTGGAACCCACATAGCCGATGACCTGCCCCTGGGACACGGTCTGACCGGCAGACACCGCCCGCTGGGACTGGTGGCAATACATGGTGCGGGAGCCATCGCTGTGGGCAATAGCCACGTAGTTCCCGTAGGAGGAACCATAAGTAGAAATCACCACCACGCCACCTTTCGCGGCCCGAATGGGGGTGCCGCTGGGAGCGGGGACGTCACAGCCACCATGGAGCTCCTGGCCATGGTAAGGACAGTTCCGGTAGCCAAAGGGAGAGCTTACCCGAGTATACCCGGCCAGCGGCCACAGGTAGCCGCCAGAGCCGCCGCCACTGCTGGTACCGGTATTCGTATTCGTACTGGTGTTTGTGTTGGAATTATTGTTTTGCTGCTGTTGCTGCTTCTTCTTTGCCGCTTCCTCCGCAGCCTTTTTCCGGGCTTCTTCTTCGGCCTTCTTCTGGGCCGCGATCTGGGCCTGATAGGTCTTTTCCGCCTGGGCGATCTGGCTGGCGATGCCGCTGGCGTCCGCCTCGGTCTCGTGGAGCTGCTCCTCATAGACAGAGGACTGGCTGCTGATCTCTTGGATTGCCGCGTCTACCTTTGCCTGTTCGCTGACCAGGTCGGCCTTTTGGGCTTCCAGGTTGGCCTTGGCGGCCTCCTCATCGGCCTTGCTTTTCTCCAGGCCGGCCTTGGCGTCGTCCACCGCCTGGCGGGCGGCGGCCAGCTGGTCCATGACCTGGTTGTCATAATCCATCACTTCGGAAATGGCATTGATCTGGTCCAGCAGGTCGGAAAAACTGGTGGAGTTAAAGAGCACAGACCAATAAGACACGCTGCCCCGTTCCTCCATGCTGCGGACCCGCTGACAGAACTCATCGTAATACTTCGCTTCCTCCGCCTTGGCGTTGGCCAGCTCCACTTCCTTCTGGGCGATCATCTCGCCATATTCCTGGATCGACTGCTCCGACAGGGAAATCTCTTCCCGGAGCACGTTGATCTTTTGCTCCAGAAGCTGTTTCTGGCTCAGGGCCGCATTTTTGGAATTGGAGAGCTTGTCCAGCTTTTTCTGAAGCTCAGCCTTCTGGTTGCTGAGATTGGCAGCCTGGGATTTCAAATTGTCAATGTCCTGTTGGGTCACAGCTAAGGCTGCGGGGCTTGCCGCTGCCATCGCGAAGAAGACCATCACAAAGGCCATCACCATGGCGCCCAGGCGTCTTCCGCGCTCTTGTGAGCGCACTTTATTCCACATAATCGCTTCACCTCACGGTTTCTGGTCGTCATATCCATTTCCTGTCAACGGGGACAGTATAGCACACTCTGACAACGATTGCAAGAAAAAGTCAAAAGTCTTACAAAATTGTAACAACCGATTTCATTTTTCCAGGAAAAGCACACCCAAGGTACCGGGTCCGCAGTATGAAACCACCGTGCAGCCATCCCGTGTAAACAGAACCTCTTTGACCTCAGGCACCGCTGCGCGAACGACCTCCTCCAGATGTTTTGTCAACTCAGGTCCGGGGTCAACCGATGTGGTAATGAAGATATAGTCCGGGCAAACCGGTTTGCTGCTCAGGCGTTCCGTAATATATTTATCATAGACCTTTTGGATGTTTCCACGGTATTTTTTGCAAACCTCCAGCTTGCCCTCCCGCATTTCAATGCAGGGCTTCAGGTTCAGCAGATTGGCGCCAAAGGCAGCAACCCCGGTGCAGCGGCCGCCCTTTTGCATATATTCCAGGGTGTCGATGACAAAACTCACGTTGACCCTGGGAATCATCTCCACCATGGCCTGGGCAATGGTGGCCGCGTCCTTTCCCTCGTCCCGCATCCGGCAGGCGGCAAAAAGCATCTGTCCCACACCGGTGGTCAGCTTCAGGGTATCCACAGGGTAGACGCCAGGCAGATCCTGGGCCGCGATCACCGCGTTTTGATACGTGCTCGACAGGCCGGAACTGATGCTCAGGAAGACCACCTCATAGCCGGCCTCTACCAAAGGGGTAAAGAAATCGGTGAACTCTTGGGGGCTCACTGCAGAAGTCCGCGGAAGGGTCTTATCCTTGGCATACCGTTCATAGATCATCTCGGGAGTAAACTCCACACCGTCCAGGTAAGTTTCCTCTCCCAGAACCACATGGAGGGGAACGATTTTAATGTTAAACCGTTCCAGCAGTTCCGGCGTCAGGTCACAGGTGCTGTCGGAGGTAATATATACAGGTTTGCTCATAACAATCCATTCCTTTCTTCTTGCGTCCCTTTGCCCTTAGCGGCAAAGCTGCGGTTTCTCCCTATCCTTTACACGGGGGATCACAGACCTTTTCATGGTTATTATATCGGCAATCCGGCTTGATTTCAATAGGAGCGGCGTTTTTTCTCTCTCCTTGCCAAATCTGTCCCTCTCCCATTCGTCCCTTCTGGAAGAAATGTATGCAGTGATTACTTCATCCTCGAAAAAACGACACCGCTCGGTCCAAAACCTGCTCCAGCTCTCCCGGGCCCATCAGCTGGTGCTCTCCCTGGGGGACAAGGGTGAGCTGGGCGCCAAAGGTCTCGGCAAAGCGGCGGGCGTCCGCTGCGGGAGCCACGCTGTCTTGTCCCCCGTGAATCATTGCCAAGGTGGCCTGGCCCTTTTGATAGCGGGAGAACACATCGTGCTCGGCCAAATCCTGAAGGAAGGCCGGCGTAATCCGCATCTCCCGGACGTAATCATAGTCGGGGACAAAATAGCCCTGCCGGTCCAGGTCGGCCTGGGCTCTCTCGTCCACCCAGGTGTCCACCAGCCGGGGCATGGTCACCGCCGCCGAGCGCAGGAAGGCCTTGGCCTGGGGCCGGGGATGCCGTGCCAGACGAAGCAGGGTAATATAGGCTCCAAAGCTGGAGCCAAAATAGCTCACTTCAATCTTCGGAGACCGGCTCCGGAGATAGGCCTCCACCGTCTCCAGATCGTCGATGCAGAAAGGGACCCGAAGGCTTTCCTCCCCCGCAGGGCTTTCCCCGTGGGCGGGAAAATCAAAGCTGAACACGCCCATTCCATGCCGGGGCAGGGTTTCATCCAAGGCCTGGACCGTCGGGCTGGATTTCCCACTGCCGAATCCATGGCAGACAATCACCACCCGATCCTGCCCCTCCCAGTTGTCCCGGCAGGGAATCCGGTAGCCGTGCTTGCTCTCCAACCATTTTGTTTCCATGGTCTTCCCTCCTTTTTTCCTTATTTTGTCACAGTTCCCCACCGCCGTCAAGGGCGCGCTCCCCTCGAAAAAAATTTGACAGTCTGTGCGGGATATGGTATCATTATCCAATAAAATCAATTTGTTTCCCCATGTGTTGCCCTGCATTTTGGTCCAGGGCGGTACATAAGATATGTATACTCTTGATCAGAAAGGATGTTTACTATGCTGAAAAAAGAAGTTGCCGATCTGCTGGAGCAGCAGATCAACAAGGAGCTCTACTCCGCTTACCTGTATCTGGACATGTCCAATTACTATTATGACAAGAACCTGGATGGGTTCGGCAACTGGTTCAAGATCCAGGCCCAGGAGGAACGGGACCACGCCATGCTCTTCCTGGAATACCTCCAGAACAACAACGTGCACCCCAAGATGGGCGCCATCGACGCCCCCGACAAGGTCTATGAGTCCTTCCGTGACCCCCTGGCCGCCGCTCTGGTCCATGAGGAGTATGTCACCTCCCTCATCAACGCCATCTATGCCGAGGCTATGAAGGCCAACGACTTCCGCACCCTCCAGTTCCTGGATTGGTTCGTGAAGGAGCAGGGGGAGGAAGAGAAGAACACCAACGACCTGCTGGGCCGTTTCGACCTCTTCGCCTCTGATGTAAAGGGCCTGTACGCTCTGGACGCCGAGATGGCCGCCCGGACCTACAGCGCACCCTCCCTGACCCTGTAAGTCAGACCCCTTTTTCTATCAAAAAATCATCGAGGTTAGGGCCATTCTTGGCCCTAACCTCGATTCTTTCAAAGCCCCCGCCGCAGTGCGGCGAGGGCTTTTTCAAGGAATATACGGTTATGGTTTGCTCTGGGGCGGCGTCTTGCTGCCGGTCTCTGGACGCTTGACGGTCTCCACGATGCCCTCGGCCAAGCCGGCCAGGCCCTGGATCTCCGAGGGGATGATGATCTTGGTTGCCTTGCCGTTGGCGGCGGCCTGGAAGGCCTCCAGGGCCTTGATCTTAATGACAGAGTCTGCGGGGTTGGCCTCATTCAAGAGCTTCAGGGACGTGGCCACGGCCTCGTTCACCCGCAGGATCGCAGTGGCTTCTGCCTCGGCCTGCATAATCCGGGCCTGCTTGTCGCCGTCGGCCCGAAGAATGCGGGACGCCTTATCGCCTTCGGCCACCAGGATCTGGCTCTGCTTCTGGCCCTCGGCCTGGAGGATGGCTTCCCGGCGTTCCCGTTCGGCGCGCATCTGCTTTTCCATGGCATTCTGGATGTCCTTGGGGGGCAGGATGTTCTTCAGCTCCACCCGGTTGACCTTGATGCCCCAGGGATCGGTGGCCTCGTCCAGGATGGAACGCATCCGGGCGTTGATGATATCACGGGAGGTAAGGGACTGGTCCAGCTCCAGCTCGCCGATGATATTACGCAGGGTGGTGGCAGTGAGGTTCTCAATGGCGTTCATGGGGTTTTCCACGCCGTAGGCATAGAGCTTGGGGTCGGTGATCTGGAAGTAGAGCACCGTGTCGATCTGCATGGTTACGTTGTCCTTGGTGATGACGGGCTGGGGTGGGAAATCGGCCACCTGCTCCTTCAAAGAAACCACCTTCAGAATCCGGTCGATGAAGGGAATCTTAAAATGCAGGCCCACGCTCCACACCGTGTGGAAGGAACCCAGACGCTCGATGACGTATGCCTTGGACTGCTGGACCACGCGGATACAGTTGGCCAAAAGGGCCAGTATAACGATAATCAGGACAATCACAGGGATCACAGGGATGATAGTATTCATATTTTTTCCTTTCTCTTGTCACATAGGCGGATTCTCTTCCTATTCGGCTGAATCTTATTGGGGGCTAACAATGGCTTTTACGCCTTCGATGCGCACCACTCGAACCCGAACACCCTCGGGAATGAGCTCGTCATTCTGGGCGCGAGCGGTCCAAACGGCTCCGCCAATCTTGATCTGACCAGAGGCCCGGAGATTGTCGATGGCCTCCAGCACCACCCCCTCCTGATCCAAGATCCGGTCTGCGTTGGTTTTTACCATTTTGGGCTGAATCCACTTCCGGGCCATGGGACGAACCAGCGCCATAGCAATGAGAGAGACAATCACAAACAGGCCGATCTGCACCAAAAGAGACGCATCAAACCACGAGGCAACCAGCGCCACCAAACTGCCGGCGCAGAACCAAATGGAGACCAGCCCTGCTGTCAATCCCTCAAGCCCAGCAAAGGCAATGAGGAGCACCAGCCAAAGAATTGGGTAACTCAATCTCCGCTTCCTCCTTTCTGAATCTATCAAATCCAACGAATTTCCTTTTCTTACTTACAAAAACATTGTATCATAAGTACAGAGGTGGCGCAACTCCTATTTTCCTTCATTTTCTGTCTCTTTCCCCCTTCTGTGGCAAAGGCGGTAAAGAAATCCTCCCAATTTCTTCCTTCCGCTTGCAAGCACCTGCCAGCTTTGTTATACTATAGAATATGTAACTCATTTCATTTCTTGCACCCCGACCCTTTCCAGTTTTCCGGGATCACCGGCCGGCGCAAAGGAGGCACGGACGTTGAAAATTCCAATCAAAAAGATCCTGCTCTACAGCGGTCTTGTGCTGCTCGGCCTGATCGTGGTCTTCCTGGTCTGCCGGACGCTGCTCCACCTGGGTGATGTGGGCGCGGCCATCAGCGGGATTGCGGGTTCCCTGCGGGCCATTATTCTGGGTTGCGTGATGGCTTATCTGCTCTATCCTCTCACCCGGTTCACCGAGCAGCTTTTGCTCTATTACCGCGTGAAAAAGAAAGCGGCCAGAGCCCTCTCCACCGCCTTTTCCACCTGCGTTCTGCTGGCTCTGATCGTTCTGTTCGCCTATATCGTCATTCCCCAGCTTGTCTTCAATGTGCCGCCGCTGCTACAGAACCTGCCCAACATGATGCGGGAGTTCGCCCAGAACATCTCTGATTACCTGGTAGCCCACGGGCAGTCGGCGGATATCGTGAAGACGATCTCTTTGAAAATTGCCAACTTCTTTGATAACTGGCTTAAGGACCTTCCCTTAGACACCTTCCTTGACCTGGCCGACCGGGTCTTTACCGCCGCCAAAAACCTTTTGAACTTCATCATTGGCATCATCGTCATGGTCTATCTGCTGATGAGCCGGGACCAGTTTGTGGGGCAGGGGAAAAAAGTTCTGTTTGCCCTGTGCCGGAAACGCACCACCTGCGACAGAATTCTCAAGCACCTTCGGGTGATCAACAAAATCTTCAGCGGCTTTGTCTCCGGCAAGCTGCTGGACTCCCTGATCATCGGCATCATTTGCGGCGTCTGCCTATCCATCCTGCGCATCCCCTATGCCATGCTCATCAGCGTGATCGTGGGGATCACCAACATCATTCCCGTCTTCGGTCCCTTTTTCGGGGCCATCCCCTCGGCCTTTATCCTGCTGCTCACCGACCCCACCAAGTGCCTGATTTTTATCATTTTTGTCATCATCCTCCAGCAGGTGGACGGCAACATCATCGGGCCCAAAATCCTGGGGGACTCCACGGGGCTGTCGGCCTTCTGGGTTCTCTTCGCGCTGCTGCTGTTTAACCATCTGATGGGCTTTTGGGGGATGCTGCTGGGCGTGCCTCTCTTCGCGTCCTTCTACTATTTGCTGCGGGAATTTATCAATGCCCGGCTGCGGAAGAAAAATCTCCCCGTGGGTACCCAGGAATACGTTGACGTGGCCGGCATCGACGAGAACGGCACCATCTCGTATATTGTTCCCAACACCATTGAGTTTCATCCCCTGTTTCACGGAGAGGACAGCCTGCTCGCCCAGCTGAAGCAGCGGCTGAAGCACCCTCTCCCCCACTCTAAGGCTCAGGACAATGCCCCGGATTCCTCCTCCGAAGACGACGATCAGGCGCCCTGAACGACCTACCCACCTGGAGGTGATCCTTTCTTATGCGTAACCGTTTGAGCTTCCGTGTCTCCTTTTGCGGCATTCTCGCCGCCCTGATGGTCGCTCTCATGCTTTTGGGAACCATGATCCCCACCACTACCTACATCTGCCCCGCTTTAGCGGGTATGTTGGTCATTCCCGTGGTTTGGGAGTTTGGGTTCCGCACAGGTGGGCTTCTCTACCTCGCTGTCGCCCTGTTAAGCCTGTTCCTGGCGCCGGACAAAGAGGCCGGGCTCTTCTTCGTGTTCCTGTTCGGCTGGTATCCCCTGCTCCGGCCCAAGCTGCAGCATATCCGGCGCAAGCTCCCCCGCCTGGTGCTGAAGCTGCTTCTATTTAACCTTTCCCTGGTTGTGATCTTTGCCCTGCTTCTTTTCGTCTTTGTCATGCCCGACCTCCAGGCCGACGCCAAAACCTGGACCGGCCTTCTGCTGGCGGGGATGCTTTTGCTGGGGAATGTGACCTTCCTGCTGTATGATCTGCTTTTGGCCCGGGTCAGCGACCTGTACGTCTGCCGTCTCCGGCCCAAGCTCTTTTCCCACCACTCCTTTTGATACGAAAACTCGTTAAAAAACTTTCGTTTTTTATAGCGCGAAGCGCGTCGAGTTTTGTATGAGACGGGGCGGTGCGAAGCACCGCCAGCACGCGCAGCGTGCGTGTTTCAAATGAAAGAATTTCATTTGAAATTAGTATT
>JALERU010000054.1 GCA_022764045.1 Clostridiales bacterium
CACCGGCCGCACCCACCAGATCCGGGTCCACCTGGCCCACCTGGGCTGCCCCCTCACCGGGGACTTTCTCTACGGGGAGGAGACGGCGGAGCTGCCCGGCCGGTTTGCCCTCCACTCGGCCTCCATCCGCCTGCTTCAGCCCGTCACCGGGGAGGAGATCGCCCTGGAAGCCCCCCTCCCCCCGGAACTGGCGGCCCTTTTGACTTGAACAAAGAGGAGAACACCATGGAAAATCCTTTATCTTTTCTGCCCATCCCCCTGCTGGCCTGGTACCGGGAGAACGCCCGGGACCTGCCCTGGCGGCGGGAGCCCACCCCCTACCGGGTGTGGGTGTCGGAGATCATGCTCCAGCAGACCCGCGTGGCGGCGGTGCTGGGGTACTTCGCAAAATTTATGGAGGCCTTCCCCACGGTACAGGACCTGGCCGCCGCCCCGGAGGACCGGCTCATGAAGCTGTGGCAGGGCCTGGGCTATTACAGCCGGGCCCGGAACCTGCAAAAGGCTGCCCGGCAGATTGTAACGGACTTTGGGGGAGAATTTCCCACAGACCATCGGGACATCCGCTCCCTGGCCGGGGTGGGGGACTACACCGCGGCGGCCATCGCGTCCATCTGCTTCGGCCAGCCGGTGCCCGCCGTGGATGGCAACCTGCTGCGGGTGAGCGCCCGGGTGCTGGGGGACGGGACCGACATCACCACCACCCAGGGCAAGCGGCACTTTACCGCCGCCCTACAAGAGGTCATCCCCCTGGACTTCCCCGGCCAGTTTAACCAGGCCATGATGGACCTGGGAGCCACGGTCTGCCTGCCCAACGGCGCGCCCCTGTGCGGGCAGTGTCCGGCAGCGGAATTCTGCCGGGCCCGGGGGGCCGGGCGCACGGGAGAGCTCCCTGTCCGCCCGGCCAAAAAGCCCCGGCGGGTGGAGGAACGGGTGGTCTTTCTGCTCTTTCACGGGGGGAAGGTGGCCCTCCGCCGCCGCCCGGCCAAGGGCCTGCTGGCTGGGCTGTGGGAGTACCCCAATGAGCCGGCCCCCGCCCAAGAGGCCCTGGCGGACTGGGGCCTGACCGGGGAAGCCTCCTTCGCGGGCACGGGGGTCCACATCTTCACCCACGTGGAGTGGCGCATGACCGCTCGGCGCCTGGAGCTGGCAGACAGCACCCTCCCCCAGGGGTGGGTGTGGGCCGACCGGACCGAACTGGAAGGGCGCTACCCCGTCCCCAGCGCCTTTGGCGCCTTTTGGCAGATCGTAGAGGAGGGCTTGCCATGACCCAGATGTCTTATGACCCCAACCACTGCACCCTCTGCCCCCGCCGGTGCGGCGGGGACCGCACCCAGGCCACCGGCCGCTGCCGGATGCCGGACCGGCCGGTGGTGGCCCGAGGGGCCCTCCACCACTGGGAGGAGCCCCCGCTCTCCGGCACCCGAGGGGCGGGGACGGTCTTCTTTTCCGGCTGCTCCCTGGGCTGCGTCTTTTGTCAAAACGACAGCATCAGCCAAGGGGACTTTGGCAAAGAGATCTCCACAGAGCGCCTGCGGGAGATCTTTTGGGAGCTTATCCGCGCCGGCGCCCACAACATCGACCTGGTGAACCCTACCCACTACGCCCACGTGGTGGCCCAGACCCTGGAGGACCCCCTGCCGGTTCCCGTGGTGTGGAACAGCGGGGGCTATGACCGGGTGGAGACCCTGAGGGCCTTGGAGGGTAAAATTCAAATCTATCTCCCCGATTTCAAATATCCCGACACCCAGGGGGCCAAGACCTACGCCGGGGCGGCGGATTACCCGGAGACCGCCAAGGCGGCCATCCGGGAAATGGTCCGCCAGACGGGACCTTATGAGATGGACGAGGCGGGGATCTTGCAGCGGGGCGTCATCCTCCGTCATCTTCTTCTGCCCGGCCGCTTGGTCCAGGCCAAGGAAGTGATGGACTGGGTGGCGGAGACCTTCCCACCCCACACGGTCTTCTTTTCCCTCATGAGCCAGTACACCCCCTGGGGCCGGGCGGAGGAGTTTCCGCCCCTGAACCGCCGCCTGCGGAAAAGTGAAATCCGCGGGGCGATGGCCTACATGGAGAACTTGGGCCTGGACGGGTTTACCCAGGGGGAGGAGGCCGCCCAGGCGGAGTATATCCCCGCCTTTGATCTGACGGGGGTGTGAGGGGCTGCCCCCGTCCGTTCCAGATCTATTTTACAAATTTTCAAAAAAGCGTATAAGAACCCCCGTCGCTGTCAAGAATAGGCTTCGGAGACGATCTCCCGCAGGGAGATCCCGAGAATTCGCGCACAGCGTATGGAGGGTTTCTGAATGAGACAAAAACCAAATCAGCATAAGCTGGGCGACTTTATGGAGGGTAAGGGCTTCTACATAGTCCTGTTCCTCTGCGTCGCCGCAATTGGAATTTCGGGCTATTATTTATTCAGCGGGCTCTTGGGTGAGCCGGGTGGGTTTGGCACAGAACCCAGCGCCGTGGTCAGCGGACAGGCGGCGCTGGAGGAGGACCAGAAGCCCACCGACCAGGTCACCCCGCCTGCCGACGACCAGGCCACCGCCGCCACAGACACCCAGGAGAAGACCCCCGACCAGACGGAGGCCGCCGGCCAGGAAAAGACGAATCCCGATGAGGAGGCAGCCGCTTCTTCCGCCTACGTTTGGCCCATCGAGGGCAACGTGGATCGGGACTTCAGCTTAGAGGTCTTTGCCTACGACGCCACCATGGGTGACTGGCGGACCCACGACGGCCTGGACATCGCCGCCGAGCTGGGGGCTCCCGTGGCCGCTTGCGCCAAGGGCACCGTGACCCAGGTGACCACCGACGACATGATGGGGGTCACCGTCACCATCGACCACGGCCAGGGCATGGAGAGTGTCTACGCCAACCTGGCCGACGCGGTGAACGTCCAGGAGGGCACGGAAGTGGAGGCTGGCACGGTTATTGGCACCGTGGGCACCTCCGCCATCTCCGAGAGCGCGGGGGCCAGCCACCTGCATTTTGCCATGCGGGAGTATGGGGTGTCCATCGATCCGCTGAACTATCTGCACTGAACGAAAAACGCTGCCGTCCCCGGACAAAGGGGGCGGCAGTGTTTTTGTGCTTGGAGGGGAAAGCTGATCCTTTTTCCCTCCAGAAAAAGGATCAAAAAGAACTTTCATTCGCTACCAACCTCCTGCTGTTACAAGGCTTTGCGCCCGGTAACGGACGTGTACTTTTCATCGAGGATTGGTATCAGGCCTCCGGCAGGACATTCCGCTTCAAAGTGGTGTAGGCCATTAAGATATAGATGAGATAGATCAGGAAAAACAGCCCCATTGTCTCGGCAGTAATGATCCCGGGATGATAGGGCCCCGTCAAGGTACCCGGCTCCACCATGCTCCCCAGATCCAGGAGAAAGGCCACGCCGATGAGCAGCGACGGCAGAGCGGGCATGGTGTAGTAGATGGCAAACTGCCGTCCCAAGGCCCGCCCCATCTCCCGCCGGTCCATCCCCAGTTTGCGCAGAAGCTGGAACTGACGGCGGTAGCGGTCACTTTCGCTGAGCTGCTGGATGGTGAGAATGGTGGCGGCGGCCATGGTGAGGATCAGGGCCAGATAATACAGGGGGAAGACCGTTGTGGCGGTCCAGACGGCCGCGTTGCTCTCTTCGATGGCCTTGGCCTTCAGGGTGTCGTGGATCATGGCGCTGCTCTCCTCCCGCACCAGGCAGAGGGCGCGGAACTGGGCCTGGCTCACAGGCTCCTCGGTGACGGCGGCGTAGACGGTGTGGCTCACGGGAAGGGCCAGGGCCAGGTCATCGGGCACCACCAGCAGAAAGCCATGGCCGTTGGCGCCCCGTAGATTTTGGTTCAGCCGCCCCTGCTGGATACCGGCGGGGGCAAGGGACTGCCCGCCGAGGGAAAGGGACTCTTGATAGCCTTCCAGCGGGTCGGCCAGATAGTCTTCACAGTGGATCAAATAGTGCCCTTGGGGCAGGGCAACTGGCGGCCAGCCCTTCATAGAGCGCAGGGCGGCGTAATCACTGGAGGCAATGACGGCGTCGGCGTCGTAGCACCGGTAGTAATCGGTGGCCTCCCCAAGATACCGGATGACCTGGTCGCTCTCCCCCAGGCGGACGGCATACCGATGGGCCGTGACCACGGGGATGTTTCCCTGGATCTCCTCCAGATAGCGGTCCAGGTGGGTCTCGTCTTCTGTGCTGATAAACAGGTCAAAGGCGGCGTCCTTTTCCATCCGGTTGTGAAAGATGGCGCTGAAGGTCATACCGGTGCCCTCAGAGATCAGGGTGGCGGTGAACAGCAGGGAGACGATAGCCATGACCACACCCATGGTGGCCAGCTTGGCGGTGAGGTTGCGGAAGATGAGCAGGGACTGCCCCTGATACTTCCTCGCCGGACGCTTGGCAAACCAGGCGGGCACCCCGGAGGCAAAGCTGGTGAAAAAGCCAAAAAGAAACAGGATGATGCACACAGCCCCCAGCAGGCCGAAGGGCATCTTCCCCATCATCAGCAGCCCGGTGCCGATGATCCCCAGCGCCAGGGAGGCGGAAAAGATCCACCGTCGCCGGTGGCCGGTTTGGAGGACCGCCTCCTCGTTTTGCTTGTCAAAGTAGAGGAGGTCATAGATCTTCATCCTCCCCAGCCGCCGCCGGCTTTTCTGCAGGGCGAAGAGATAGATGGCGGCAAAATACACCAGGGTCAGCCCCAGGGCCTTGAGGGAGAAGGCCAGAGAAAACCGATAGGGCATGCCGAACAGGGCCAGCAAAATGGCCCGCAGCACCTGAAAGAGCAGGTTTCCCAGCAGGATGCCCGGGACCAGGGCCATCCCGCCCACGGCCAGGTTTTCCAGAAAAAACAGCCGGGCTACCTGCCTGGTTTCCAGGCCGATGAGCAGATAGGTCCCCAGCTCCCGGCTGCGCCGGGAGAGCATAAAGCCGGTGGTATAGGACACCAGCCAGCCGAGGATGAGCACCGCGGCCACACTGGCTGCCAGGATCATGCCGGGCAGGTTGGAGAGCCGTGCGGACAGTTCTTCGACCTCCGGGGAAAACACCAGGCCGTTGAAGGCGTAAAGCAGTCCCGCCGCCAGGACCATGGTGACAAAGTAGACCAGGTAATCCCGGGCCTGCCGCTTGGCGTTGCGCAGGGAGAGCTTAGATAACGTCACTGACATCACCCCCCAGCAGGGCCAGTACATCCAGAATTTCATGGTAAAAGGCCGAGCGGTCCCGTCTCCCCCGGAGCAACTCGTTGAAGAGCCGCCCGTCCTTCAAAAACAGTACCCGGGAGGCGTAGCTGGCGCTGTAGGGGTCGTGGGTGACCATCAGGATGGTGGCTCCCATGTCCCGGTTCAGCCGGGTGAGGATTTCCAGCAGGTTTTTCGAGGCCTTGGAGTCCAGGGCGCCGGTGGGCTCGTCCGCCAGCAGCAGGGACTGGCCGGCCACCATGGCCCGGGCGCAGGCCGCCCGCTGCTTTTGGCCGCCGGAGACCTGGTAGGGGAATTTTTCCAAAATGTCCCCGATTCCCAGCTTGTCGGCCACGGCCGCCACCTGCTTTTGGACCTCCTGGGGGTCGGCGTGGTTCAGGGCCAGGGCCAGGCCGATGTTTTCCTCCAGGGTGAGGGTGTCCAGCAGGTTAAAATCCTGAAAGACGAAGCCCAGCCGCTCCCGGCGGAACTTGGCCAGGTCTTGGGGGGAGAGCCGGGCGATGCTCTTGCCGTCCAGGAGGATATCCCCGGCGCTGATGGTGTCGATGGTGGAAATGCAGTTGAGCAGGGTGGTCTTGCCGCTGCCCGAGGCCCCCATGATGGCGATAAACTCCCCGTCGTCCACCGTGAAGCTGACCCGGTCCAGGGCCTTGGTGACGTTGTTTTTTCTGCCGTAGTATTTTTCAATGTGTTTTACTTCCAGCATGGTTCATCTCCTCCTTTGCGTACCCCCAGGATACCCCAAACGGGGGAGAAGTGGTATCGAATTGAGATCGACTTTCCTTACAATTTTGTAAGACGTTCCTGGGCGGGGAAGGTGAGGGTAAGTTGGGTCCCCTCCCCCTCCACAGAGACGGCCCGCAAAGAAATCTCCAGGGTCTCCGCCAGCTTTTTGGCCAGATACAGCCCCATGCCGGTGGAGCCGCCCCGGCTGCGTCCGTTGCTGCCGGTGAAGCCCCGGTCAAAGATCCGCGGCAGCTCGTGAGCGGGGATGCCGATGCCGTTGTCCGCCACGGTGAGCCGCACCTGGGAGCCCATGGCCTGGGCGGACAGGGTGACCACCGGCTGGTCGCTGTGATACCGGGCGGCATTTTGCAGCAGCTGCCCCAGCAGGAAGCCGGCCCACTTGCTGTCGGTGTAGACGGTGTGGTCCAGCCCTTGTACTTCTACCCGCACGCCATGTTCAATGAGCAGGGGCCGGTGGGCCTGGAGGGCCTGGTCCACCAGGTCGGCCAGGTTGGTCCGGCGGATGAGAACATCCTTTTCGGGGCTCTCCGTCCGGGCGTAAAAGAGGGCGCGCTCCACATGGGCGTCGATCTGGGTCAGCTCCCGATCCAGCTTCCGCCGGGGGCCCGGCGGCAGGCTTTGGCTCACCAGCCGGGCGGCGGTGATGGGGGTCTTGATCTCGTGGACCCACTGCTCCACATACGCCCGGTACGCTCGCTGGGCGGCTTGGGCGTCGGAAACCCTCTCGATCATGGCTTTGCCCGCCCGGCGGAGCAGGGCGAAAAGCTGGGCCTCATAGGAAGAGGCGGGCCTGGGGAGGCGCTCGGCGAAGAGGTACTTTTGGTCCAGGCTGTCCAGGGAGGAGGTCAGCTCCCCCAGTCTCCGGCGCAGCCCCAGGAAATCCCAGGCCAGCCCGCCTAAAAAGACCAGAAAAAGCACAAGCAGCAGCAAAAGCAGCACCCCGGGCTGGGTCCCTGTGGCCAGCAGGAAGAGAGCCGCCGCCCCGGCGCACAGCCCTTGGAGGACGATCCGCCCCAGGCGGTCGGATAGAAATTCAAACAGCGTCATACTGATACCCCATTCCCCGGCGGGTTTTGATGAGCTCCGGCAGTCCCAGCCCCGCCAGCTTGCCCCGCAGCCGGGTCATGTTGACGCTAAGGGTGTTGTCGTCAATGTAAATCCGGCTGTCCCACAGGGCTTCGATCAGGTCGGCCCGGGACACGATCTGTCCGGCATGGGCCATCAGATGGGCTAGGATTTTCAGCTCGTTGCGGGTGAGCTCTGCCGTCTGCCCCTCCGCCTGGACGATGCCCTGGGCCAGGCTGAGGCGCAGGGGGCCGGCCTCCAGGGTGTCCGGGCCGGCGCTCTGGCCGCTCCGCCGCAGGACGGCCTTGATCCGGGCCAGGAGAATGGGGATGCGGTAGGGCTTGGTAATATAGTCGTCGCCCCCCAGGCTCAGAGCTTGGAGCTCGTCCATGGCAGAGTTCCGACTGGTGACCACAATAATGGGGGCGGCGCCCAGCCTGCGCAGCTGGGCGCACAGGGAGAAGCCGTCCCGACCGGGCAGCCCCAAATCCAGCAGGATCAGGCTGGGCCCGAAGGCGCGGACCTGGTCTGGAATCCCGGAAAAGTTTGTCACCGCGCGGGTGAGATACCCCTCGTTTTCCAGCAGCAGGGCCAGTTCCTCCCGGACGGCGGGATCGTCCTCAATGATCATAATTTTTTCCATGGCAGCCTCCGCCTTTGCACGTTGATTTGAGGTTATCTTATCACGAAAGGGGAGGGGCTGTCTATGGCTGCGGGGGCTTCCGGCGGGGCCACGGGGGGGATCTCCACGAAGCTGTCATTACCCATGCTCCTTTCCTTGCCTCCTACGGTTTTTGAAGGACAGGATTTCTCTACCCACCGATTTTCCGCATCGCCCCCTCATCAGTCAGCTGCGCTGACAGCTTCCCCCCCAGGGGAAGCCTACGCTACTACGGTACGTTGGGATTATTACTGCGGTATTTTTCTACATAAGCCATACAGGTTTTGCCAACGCCTTCCCCTGGGGGTCCAACTGTCCGGGGGACAGTTGGAGATCAAATCAAAAAATTCCTTCGCTCTGAAGGTGGGCCGGCCGGAGGCCGGGTCGGATGAGGGCGTGCGTTGAGGATTCCTCTATCGTTAGGTAGGTGTAACCCTACTGAATCCCCCCTCCTCCACTCCGCGGCCCGCCCTCCTTTGGCGGGAAGAGGGGGGGTCACAGAGGAATTTCCTGGCCGTTCACCAGAACCTTCACCACCTGCCGGGTGTCCACCAGGCGGTTGAAGGAATAGATCGACGAGGAATCCGAGGGGCAGAGGGCGTAGGAGGAATTGTCCAGAAAATTGACGGTATCCAGAATGACATAGCGGCTGCCGTCGGCATATTCCAGGGCCAGATAGGAGATGGTATCCGCCAGGTCGTCCCGGTCCTTGTCTCCGGCGGCGGGAGGCGTCAGGGAGAGGGAGAGCCCGATGGGGGAGAGGGTGACGGCGGGAAGGCTGCCGGCCTGTTCGGCCTGGGCCAGGGGGAGCTGGGCGGCCTTCAGGGGGATGGACAGGGTGTCTTGGGTTTCTCCGTAGACGCCGCCGTTTTCCGGGTCGGGGACGAAAGCCCCCAGCTCCAGGTCCAAGTCCTTCAAAGGCGCGGCGGCGATATAGTATTCCAGAATGCAGAGCTTGGTGTCGCTGCTCCGGCCGCTGTCCAGGAAGAGGTGTCCCGCCTGGTCTGTGCGGGCGAAAACGGTTTGGTTGTCAAACCACAGCTCCCCGTCCTCCAGCACCTGATAGCCAGTGACCCCGTCGGGGTTTTCCAGGGTGTAAGAGGCCAGGCCGCAGCCGGTGGCCGGGTCATAGAGGTTGGCCTCCAGGGCCAGGGTGTAGCCGGCATAGGAGATGGTCTCGTCGGTGGTGGTCAGGTAGGGGGTGAGGACCTCTTCCGCCAGGGACGCATCCACCTCCACCCGCTCCCAGGCGGGGAGATTGGTGACCAGGCGGCCGTCGTCGGTGTATTCCACGACCCCCTCGGCATTGCTCCCCAGCCCTGTGCCGAAAAAGGACTGGAAAATGTGTCCGGGGAGTAGGTCGTTGGCGGCCAGGGCCCCTACCGACAGAGCCAGGGTAAGGGCGGCGGCCAGGATCAGTGTTTTATACTTTCGTCTCGGGTGGCGGGGGCTTTGGCCCTGGCTGGCCTGGATCTTAGCCAGGGTGGCGGCTTTGATCCGTTCCGCCGAGCAGGCGGAGTCGGGCTCCAGGGGCAGGTCGGGGGCCTGGAGGGTGTCGAACAGGTCAGAAATCTTGGGATGCTTCATAAATGCCTCCTTGCAGCAGGGTTTCCTTCAGCTTCTCCCGCCCACGGCGCAGGCGGGTTTTTACGGTGGCTTCCTTCATGTCCAGGGCCTGGGCGATGGCTTGGATGGGCTCGTAGTAGTAATAGTGGCGGAGAAAAATCTACCGGTCCGGGTGGCCCATGGCCAGGACCGCCTGGCGGAGGAGCTGATCCCGTTCCTTTTCCGCCACAATCCCCTCGGGGGTGGCGGGGGAGATCAGCAGCAGGTCCTCGTCCAAGGGGATGGTCTGGCGCTGGGATCGGGCCCGGTTCTTGGCCTTGTTCCGGGCGATGGCCCCCAGGTATCCCCGAAAGGCCTCGGGGCGGACCTGCTGGGCGTGGGTCCACAGGGCAAAGAACACGTCGGAGGCCACTTCCTCCAGGTCGGCCTCCGGCGCGCCGGGGAGAATCCGGCGGAGGATGGCGCAGACATAGGGGGTGTACCGGTCGATGAGCCAGGCCAAGGCGTCGGTATCCTGGTTTTTGAGGCCCCGTAGGGCGGATTGTTCCGTCATTTGGCATCAACTCCTGGGGAGTGGAATTTGAAAGCTTTCACCCATAGAAACACCGGCAAGGGGGAAAAGGTTTCAAACCGTGGGAAAAATTTGGCTGGGAAAGGGAAACATGCACAGGCCCATAGAAAAAACGAGGAGAAACCACACAGGCTTCTCCTCGTTTTGCAGTTGGAAAAAACTCAGAACCGGGCGTACCCCGTCCGGCGGGCCTCCGCGGCCACAGCAGCGGCCACGGCGTCAGCGGCGGCGCGGTTCAGGGGGGAGGGGAGGATTTTCTGGGCGCAAAGCTCCTCGGGCGGCACCATGTCCGCCAAGGCCTGGGCGGCGGCGTGCTTCATCCCCTCGGTGATCTGCACGGCCCCGCAGGACAGGGCCCCCTTGAAGAGGCCGGGGAAGACCAGCACATTGTTGATCTGGTTGGGGAAGTCCGACCGGCCGGTGCCCACCACGGCGGCGCCATGGGCCAGGGCCACGTCGGGCATAATCTCGGGCACGGGGTTTGCCATGGCCAGGAGGATGGGGTCCTTGGCCATGGTCTCCACCATCTCCCCGGTGACAAGGCCCGGGCGGGAGACGCCGATGAACACGTCGGCCCCTACCAGGGCGTCGGCCAGGGTGCCGGTTTTCTTTTCTCTGTTGGTCCGGGCGGCCAGCTCCCTGTGGTGGGGAGCCAAGTTGGGGTCCCCGGCGCAGAGGATGCCGTCTTTGTCACAGAGGGTCAGGTTGGAAAAGCCCAGGTCCAGCAGCAGCTTGGCCGAGGCTCCGCCGGCAGCGCCGATGCCGTTGAGGACCACCTTGACCTCCTCCTTCCGTTTCCCCACCACCTTCAAGGCGTTGGTGAGGGCGGCGGTGATGACCACGGCGGTGCCGTGCTGGTCGTCGTGGAAGACGGGGATGTCACAGAGTTCCTTCAAGCGGCGCTCTACCTCGAAGCACCGGGGGGCGGAGATGTCCTCTAAGTTGATCCCGCCGAAGCTCTTGGAGATGAGGGCGATGGTTTTTACCATCTCATCCACGTCTTGGGTGTCCACGCACAGGGGGAAGGCGTCCACCCCGGCAAACTCCTTGAAGAGGACGCACTTACCTTCCATCACGGGCATGCCCGCCAGGGGGCCGATGTTCCCCAAGCCCAGCACGGCGGAGCCGTCGGTGATGACGGCCACCATGTTCTGCCGGCGGGTGAGCTGGAAGGACTTGGCGGGGTCTTTCTGAATTTCCAGGCAGGGGGCGGCCACCCCAGGGGTGTAGGCCAGGGAGAGGTCCTTCTGGGTCTGGATGGGGTAGCGGGAGACCACCTCCAGCTTGCCCTTGAGGTCGTAGTGTAAGGCCAAAGATTCGGCGCTGATGTCCATGGGGATCAGGGTCCTTTCTATTGTAGAATCAAAGTTAGATCATGGTTTCAGGGTGGAAGGCCCCGTCAAAGGCCTCGGGGGTGAAGAGCTCCAGGCGCACGGCGGCCTCTTTCAGGGAGATGTTCTCCTTGTGGGCCAGCTTGGCGATTTTCGCGCCGTTTTCATAGCCCACAATGGGGGTCAGGGCGGTGACGGTCATGAGAGACCGGTGGAGATTTTCCGCCATCTTTTCTTTGTTGGGCTTCAGCCCCGCCAGACACCGCCGGGTGAAGGAGGTCATGGCATCGGAAAGAAGGCGCACGGACTGGAGATAGTTCAGGGCCATAACCGGCATGAAGACGTTGAGCTCAAAGGTCCCCTGGGAGGCGGCGATCCCCATGACGGTGTCATTGCCCATCACCTGGACGGCCACCATGGTGAGGGCCTCGCACTGGGTGGGGTTGACCTTGCCGGGCATGATGGAGGAGCCGGGCTCGTTTTCGGGAATTGAGATTTCCCCCAGGCCGCACCGGGGGCCGGAGGCCAGCCAGCGCACGTCGTTGGCGATCTTCATGAGGTTGGCCGCCAGGGCCTTCAAGGCCCCGTGGGAGAAGACCAAGGCGTCCTTGGCGGTGAGAGCGTGGAACTTATTGGGGGCCGAGCAGAAGGGGAGGCCGGTCAGCCGGGATACTTCCTCCGCGGCAGCCACCTCAAACCCTAGGGGGGCATTGAGACCGGTGCCCACGGCAGTTCCCCCCAGAGCCAGCTCGTACAGACCCTCCAGGGAGGTGGCGATCATGTCCAGGTTGTGCTCCAGCATGGACCGCCAGCCGCTGATCTCCTGGCCAAAGGTAATGGGCACCGCATCCTGGAGATGGGTGCGGCCGGTTTTCACGACGGCCATATTTTCCTCCTGGAGTTCTTGCAGGCAGCGGATCATTTCGGTCAGCGCAGGCTCCAGCCGCTGGTGGAGGGAGGTCACCGCCGCGATGTGCAGGGCGGAGGGGAAGGTGTCATTGGAGCTCTGGGACATATTCACGTGGTCGTTGGGGTGGAGCAGGGCCTGGCCCGCCTGGGCGTTGCCATAGTGGGCGATGACCTCGTTGCAGTTCATGTTGGTCTGGGTGCCGCTGCCCGTCTGCCAGACGGCCAGGGGAAAATTGCCCTCCAACTCCCCGGCCAGGATGGCCTGGCAGGCCTGGCGGATGAGGGCAAAGCGCCGGTCGTCCAGCTTGCCCAGGCGGCAGTTGGCGGCGGCGCAGGCCTCCTTGAGGACGGCAAAGGCCCGGATCAGGTCGGCGGGCATTTTCTCCTGGCCGATGGGGAAGTTTTCAAAGCTCCGCTGGGTCTGGGCCCCCCAGAGTTTGTCGGCGGGGACGGCGATCTCCCCCATGGTGTCGTGTTCCATTCTAAAGTCCAAGGGTATCTCCTCCTTGGCGGCAGGGCCGCCGGGATTACAGATTTAGGGTGATCTGCTGAAAAATATCGGTGTAGGTGTGGTCCCGCACCACCACCCCGGCCCGGGCGTCAAAGACCAGGGGGGCGGTGTTGATGAGGGCCAGCTTGTGGCCCTGGTAGGCTTTCATCAGGTTGGGGACGGGAAATTCCTTCAAAGCCGAGCCGTCGATGATGAGCATATCGGCCTGGCGGGCATAGTCCATGGCCTTCTCGATGAGGGCGAAGTCATAGGGCTCCTCCTTCAGCACGATGTCCGGGCGGACGTAGTCCCCGCACATATCCACGTTGCAATAGGGGATGTGGCTGGGGCTGTCCACGATGTAGAAAAAGTCCAGATATTTTTCGCACTTGGCGCACCAGTTTCGCATCGCCGAGCCGTGGAGCTCCACCACTTCCTTGCTCCCCGCCTCCTGGTGGATGCCGTCGATGTTCACCGTGAGGATGGCCTTGAGTTTGCCGGCCTCTTCCAGCTTCACCAGGGCCTCGTGGGCCGGGCTGGGCTGGGCTTTCAGCAAGGGGGTCAGGATTTTATCCCGGTAGTAGCGGTAGAAGTAGAAGGGGTTGCGCTGGAGGAAGGTCAGGCAGAGAATTTCGTCGGGGGGATATTTGTATTTGGCCAGGTAGTTCTCGTCCATGGCCCGGTAGTCGGGGAAGCCCGCCTCGGCAGAGAAGTCCTGGCCGGAGACAAAGACGATGTTGTCGCTTCCGTTGATCCATTTTTCCAAAATGCTCAGTTCAATGTCCATAAAGGACCTCCTTCCGGGAAGAGATTACTTTACGGTGATCTGGGAAAAGACCTCCCCGATGGGGGCGTTGATGGCCAGGTTGGCCATGGAGTCCATGCTGGTCTGGGATTTGTTGATGAGGACCAGCTTCTTGCCGGTGTAATAGTTCACGAGGCCCGCAGCGGGATAGACCACCAGGGAGGTCCCCCCGATGATGAGCATGTCGGCCTTGCGGATGGCGCTGACGGCCCCGGCGATCACGTCGGAGTCCAGACCTTCCTCATACAGCACCACGTCCGGGCGGACGATGGCGCCGCAGTTGGGCTCGGTGCACCGAGGCACGCCGGTGGTCTCCAGCAGGAAGGAGACGGGATACTTCTTTTTGCACCGGGCGCAGTAGTTGCGCAGGGTGGAGCCGTGAAGCTCGTAAACCACTTTGCTGCCGGCGGCCTGGTGGAGGCCGTCGATGTTCTGGGTGACCACAGCCTTGAGCTTGCCAGCTCGTTCCAGCTCCGCCAGCTTCAAATGGGCGGGGTTGGGCTTTGCCCCCTGGATGAGCATTTTCTCCCGGTAAAACCGGTAAAACTCGGCGGGGTTTTGGGCGAAAAAGGAGTGGCTGAGGATGGTCTCGGGGGGATAGGCGTAGGCCTGATGATACAGGCCGTCCACGCTGCGGAAGTCGGGAATGCCGGACTCTGTGCTGACGCCCGCTCCGCCGAAAAAGACGATGTTATCGCTCTCGTCGATCCATTTTTGCAGGGTGTTGATGGCTTGATCCATGGTTACCTCCTTGCGCCAAATGGGCGCGGTTTCAGGGTGGATGGGTGGTGGTGTTGTGGGGGTCGGAAGGGCTCCGGCCGGGGGTCATCTTCGGTCCTTGGGACGGCGGCCCTGGCTGTTCCGGGCAGGAGGCGTGGGATTCCGGCGTCCGGTTTGCCCGGGGGGCTGGCGGTGTTGGGAGGTGCGATAGGGGTCGGACTGCTGGGCCCGGCGCTCCCATTCCTCCTGGCGGCGGCGCTCCCGGTCAGCCTGTTCCCGGCGGCGGCGCTCCTCCCGCTGGCGCTGGGCCAGCTCCTCCTGGCGCCGGGCCTCTCGTTCCGCTTGGCGGCGGGCTTCTCGTTCCTGTCGCTGGCGGAGCTCCTGGGCCTCCTTCCGGCGGCGGAGCTCAGCCTCTTGACGGCGGCGTTCCTCCTCCTGGCGGCGGCGCTGGGCCCGTTCGGCCTGGCGCTGGCGGTCTCGTTCTTCCCGTTCCAGGCGTTCCTGCTCCCGGCGGGCCTGGCGCTCCTGCTCCTCCTGTTCCCGGCGGGCCTGCCGGGCCTGGGCCTCTTGCTCCCGTTTGGCCTGGCGCTCCTGGGCTTCCTGGGCCCGTTTCAGGTGGCGTTCCTGGGCCTCCTGCTGGCGGCGGAGCTGGCTTTCCTTGCGCTGGCGGTCTCGCTCCTCTTTTTCCTGCTTGGCCAGGGCCTCGTCCTGCTGCCGGGCCTCGGCCTCCCGCTGGCGGAAGGCAATTTTCTCCTGCTGCTTCAGCTGGCGCTTGGCGTGGCGCTCCTCTTTGGTGCGCTCTTGATACCGGCGGATGGCGCCGATGACGAAGAACACCAGGGCGGCCAGCAGCAGTAGGCGGACATAGAGGTTCCCCAGCACCGTGTTCACACTGGAGACGAAAGCCATGAAGGGGGAGAACTCCACGTCGCTGACGGCGGCCATGTCGATGGTGCCATACTCTTCCCCGGCGTAGATTACCGTGACGGTGCCGAGAACGTCCCCGGTGGCGATGGGGGCCGAGGCCACGTCGCTGTCCAGGCGGAGGCGGAGCTCCAGCCGCTCGGGGTCGTACTCGCCGGGCACCATGACCTTCACCGACTGGGTGGGGCGAAGGACCACATGGCTGGTCTGGGAGGAAAACCGGACGGGAATTTCCTGCAGATAGGTGTCCGCGTTGAGCAGGGTGGCGGCGGAGAAGTTGGTAAAGCCCCAGGTCAGCAGACGCTTACTCTCGATAAACTGCATGCGTTTGACCTTGCCGTTGCTGTCGGTGGGGTTGGCGGCGCCCAGCACCACGGAGACCAGGGTGTGGCCACTCCGCTTGGCGGCGGCCACCAGGCAGTAACCGGCCTCGCCGGTGCTGCCGGTTTTGATGCCGATGGTGCCGTCGAAGGAGTAGGAATATTTGGTGGAGGGGAGTAGCCCGTTGGTGTTCACCAGGGACCGGGCTTTCGAGAGATTGGTGGCGGGGACAGTATACCGGCTGGTGCCCACGATCTCCCGGAAGGTGGCGTGGGTCATGGCCTCCTTGGACATGCGGTAGATGTCCCAGGCGGTGGTGTAATGGTCCGGGTTGTGCAGGCCGTGGGGGTTGGCGAAGTGGGTGCTCTCCATTCCCAGCTCCTGGGCCCGCTGGTTCATTTTCTCCACAAAGGTGGGGATATCCTGGCAGACGGTCATGGCCAGAATGTTGGCCGCCTCGTTGGCCGAGGCCAGCAGCAGGCAGTAGAGCAGGTCATGCACGGTGATCTCCTCCCCGGCCTGGAGGTTGGCGGTGGAGGAGTCCTTGGTCAGGTCCTGCAGGGCGGCGGAGTCCACCGTGACCACTGTGGTCAGGTCCAGCTCCCCCCGGCCGATGGCCTCCAGGGTGAGCAGGGCGGTCATAATCTTGGTGATGCTGGCGGGGTAGCGCTGCTCGTTGGCAGCCTGCTCATAGAAAATCTGGTCGGTGTCCAGGTCCACCAGCAGGGCAGCGGAGGCCTCGATGGAGATATCCTCCACCCCAGCATAGTCCACAGCACCGGCAAAGGGGACCAGCAGGCCGGTGAGCAGTGACAAGGTCAGGCAAAAAGAAAGGGCCTGAATCAGCGTTTTTTTCATAGGAAACAACCACATCCCGTGTTATAATAGTCCTGTATTTCCACTTTCCCTGGGGAGATGCCGGGGGAAGGAATGAGCAGATACATTGATTATAATAACAAAGCTCGACACAAGACGCAATGGGGGAGGGGAACAATGGACGGAAAATTTGCGAAAATTTCTCGGCTGGAAGCCCTGGTCCTCCTCCTCACCGCGCTCTTTGCAGCGGGGACCCTGCTGTGGTTTTTTCTGGGCGGCCAGCCGGCGGAGGTGACCTTCACAGGGGACGGTCAGGCGCCGGCTCCGTCGGAGGCGGTGGAGGAGCCCGCGGCTGGCGGCCTGTTGGAGGGGGAGATTATGGATCTGAACACCGCCACCCTCTCCGACCTGACCCGCCTGCCCGGCATTGGGGAAAAGAAGGGACAGGCTATTTTGGACTGGAGAGAGGCCAACGGAGGCTTTGAGACGGTGGAAGAGCTGTTGGAGGTCAGGGGCATTGGCGAGGGTATCTTGGCCCAGCTTCGCCCCTATGTGACCGTCGGGACCCCGGCGGAGAAAGGAGCGGACAATGGCACGGATTCTGGTGGTTGACGACGAAAAGGTCATGGTGAAGGGCATCCGCTTTAACCTGGAAAACGAGGGCTACACTGTGGACGTGGGCTACAACGGCCGCCAGGCGGTGGATCTGGCACGGGCCACGGAATATGACCTCATCATCCTGGATCTGATGATGCCGGAGCTGGACGGCCTGGAGGCCTGCATGGAGATCCGGGCCTTTTCCACGGTGCCCATCATCATGCTCACCGCCCGGGGGGAGGACACGGACAAGCTGCTGGGCTTTGAGTATGGGGCCGACGATTACATCACCAAGCCCTTTAACATCTTAGAGGTGAAGGCCCGGGTGAAGGCCCTGCTCCGCCGGTCCTCCACCACCCGGCGGAAGGAGGAGGGGGGCCAGCGGATGACCCAGGGGGGACTCACCCTGGACAGCGCCGCCCGGACCACCTGGAAGGACGGAGAGCCGGTGGAGCTCACCGCACGGGAATTTGACCTGCTGGAGCTGCTGATGAAAAATCCCAACCGGGTCTACAGCCGGGAGCAGCTTTTGAATTTGGTCTGGGGCTATGAATACACCGGAGAGTACCGGACGGTGGACGTCCACATCCGCCGCCTGCGGGAAAAGGTGGAGCAGGACCCAGCCAATCCCACCCTGCTTTGCACTAAGTGGGGCGTGGGGTATTATTTCAAGGGGGCGTGACCGCCCGGAGCACAGGAAGGAGGCGGGGGAATGGACGAGAAACGATCCGCTAAGCTGCCGATTACCCATTCTTTGCAAATGCGCCTGGCCCTGGGCTACTCCTGCCTGATCGCGGCCCTGCTGGTGCTGATGAATACTTACCCTTTGGTGATGAGCCAAAACCTGATGTTCCGCTCCCAGCAGACCGCCCTGGCAAACCAGGCGGTGCTGATCAGCAACACCCTCACCACCGCCGACGGGCTGACCCCGGAGACGGTGGAGCAGGCGGTGAACCAGTTGGAGGACCTGGACGTCCGCCGGCTGGTGGTGACCGACCGGGCGGGGCTGGTGCTCTATGACACAGGGGAGGAGGACCTCCAGGGGAAATACGCCCTGACCGGAGAGGTGGTCTCCGCCCTGCGGGGCAACGACGCCTTTTCCAGCCAGTATCGGGACGGGACCTTTTTCAGCCGGGCAGCCGCCCCGGTGATGACCCGGAACCAGGTGGTGGGGGCGGTCTTCCTCTATGGGGAGGACAGCGGCCAGGGGGCTCTGCTGGGGGAGCTTCAGCGGAACCTGCGGCTGATTTCCGTGGTGGTCTGTCTGGCGGTGCTGGCCTTGTTTGGGGCCTTTTCCACCTTTCTCTCCCGGCGGGTGCGCACCCTCTTGGGGGGCATCCGCAAGGTGCGGGCGGGAGAATACACCCATCGGGTCACCATGGACGGCAAAGACGAGCTGGCCCAACTGGCCGAGGAGTTTAACCAGCTCACCGGACGGCTTCAGATCACCGAGGAGGAGCGGCGGCGGTTTGTCTCCGACGCCTCCCATGAGCTGAAGACCCCCCTGGCCTCCATCCGCCTGCTCACCGACTCCATCCTCCAGGACGAGGCCATCGACCCGGCCACCACCCGGGAGTTTGTAGGGGACATCGGCGAGGCGGCGGACCGGCTCATTCACATCAGCCAGGAGCTGTTGGAGCTCAACCGCCTGGACGAGGAGCGGAAGCGCCGCCGGGAGCCGGTGGACCTGAAGGAACACACGGAGAAGCTGTGCCGCCTGCTGGCCCCCCTGGCCGAGAGCGCCCAGGTGACCCTGGAAACCGACTTGGCCGAGGACTGCGTGGCCCGGTGCGACAGCGAGGACGCCAACCAGATCCTGCGCAACCTGATGGAAAACGCCATCAAATACAACGTGCCCGGCGGGCACGTCCTGGTCACCACCCGCCGCCAGGGGGAGAACGTCTGCCTGTCTGTGGCGGATACCGGTGTGGGAATTCCCCAGGAGGACATGCCCCGGATTTTTGAGCGGTTCTACCGGGTGGACAAAGCCCGGTCCCGGGCCGCCGGGGGCACCGGACTGGGCCTGTCCATCGTGCGGGACGCCGTCCGCCACCATGGGGGCGAGGTCACCGTGGCCCCCCGCCCGGAGGCCGGCGTGGTCTTTACGGTCACCCTGCCGGCATGGAGAGAGGAGGAGAGGGCATGAGACGGAGCCTTGGGCTGCTGCTGTCCCTGGTCCTTTTGCTGGCCTTGTCCGGCTGCCTGGATCAGGGGGAAGTGGTCTATAACGTCTACTACGTGAACCAGACCGCCGGCGCAGAGGCGGCCCTGGCGGCGGAAGAGAGGACCCTGCCCCCGGGGACCGACCCGGTGGAGGGCCTGCTCACCCTGCTGCTCACCCAACCCCAGAGGGAGGACCTGTCCAACGTGATCCCCGAGGTGGTCACCCTGCGTCAGTGGAGCCTGGAAAACGGCCTGCTGACGGTGGACTTCTCCGGCAGCTACGGGATTCTGTCGGGGATCGACCTGACCCTGGCGGACTACTGCGTGGTCCTCACCATGACCCAACTGGAGGAGGTGGAGGCAGTGGCCATCACCGCCGACGGAGAGCCGATTTTCTACCGGGATCACCAGCAACTCACCGCCGCCGACGTCTGGTCGGGGCTTTCGGAGGAGGAAGGGGCGTGAGGCCCTGTTCGTCCCGGGAGAACTATGTCCCCGCGTTTCATAGGGGCTGCGATAAAAAAGAAACCGAGGCAAAGGAAACGGCTTCCTTTGCCTCGGTTATTGTTTGGGAACATGCGCTTACAGGGTCCACTCCCGCTGGTCGGTGTGGAGCAGGTGATGGGCCTTCTCCGACAGGGGGGCTTCCAGGTAGTCCCGGTAGAGCGCCTGGATGGTGGGGTTTTCGTGGGAGAAGCGGATGGGGCTCTCGGCGTCCAGTTGGTACAGGTGAGATCCCCGGTCGGCGGAGAGGTCCTGGCCGTCGTGGATGGGCTGACCGCCGCCGCCGGAGCAGCCGCCGGGGCAGGCCATGACCTCCACAAAGTCGTAGTCTGCCTGCCCGGCCCGCAGGGTGTCCATCAGTTGGCGGGCGCTGGCCAGGCCGGAGACCACGGCCAGACGGAGCTTGGTCTGGCCGATGGTAAAGGAAGCTTCCCGCCAGGGCTTCTGGCCCCGGATTTCCTGGAAGGCGTCGGCAGGGGGATTGGCCCCGGTGAGCTTCCAATAGGCGGTGCGCAGGGCGGCCTCCATCACGCCGCCGGTGACGCCGAAGATGACGCCGGCGCCGGAGCCCCGGCCCAGGGGGCTGTCGAAGTCCTCCTCAGGCAGGGCGGCCACGTTAATCTGCATGGCCTGGAGCATCCGGTCCAGCTCCCGGGTGGTGAGGACCACGTCCACATCCCGGTCGGCGGCGTCGCTGACCTGGGGAATGGCGGCCTCGTATTTCTTCGCGGTGCAGGGCATGACGGAGACGCAGAAGATGTCCTTGGGCTCCTTGCCCAGCTGCTGGGCGTAATAGCTTTTGGCGATGGCCCCGAACATCTGCTGGGGGCTTTTGGCGGTGGAGAGATGGCCGGTCATCTCAGGGTACTCCTTGCGGACGAAGCGCACCCAGCCGGGGCAGCAGGAGGTGAACTGGGGCAGCTTGCTCTCCTGGGGGTGGGTCATGCGCGCCACAAACTCGCTGCTCTCCTCCATAATGGTCAGGTCGGCGGAGAAGGTGGTGTCGAAAACGTGCCGAACCCCCAGGGCCCGGACGGCGGCGGCCAGGCGCTTTTCCGTGGCCTGCGCAGGCTTCAGACCCAGGCTCTCGCCCCAGGCGGCCCGGACAGCGGGGGCGATCTGGAAGACCACCTCCTTGGTGGGGTCGCTGAGGGCGTCGAAGACGGTCTCCGTGTCGTCCCGCTCCCGCAGGGCGCCCACGGGGCAGTGGACCACGCACTGGCCGCACAGGGCGCAGTTGGCCTCGTTCATCCGCAGGCCGCCGTGGATGCGCACGGTGGTGTGGGCGCCGGAGCCGGTGACCTCCCAGGCCCCCAGGGACTGGACCCGGTCACAGACGGACACGCAGCGGAGACATTTGATGCACTTGGAGCTGTCCCGCAGAATGGGCAGGGTGGGGTCCCAGGGGCGTTCGGTGGCTTCGTTGCGGAAGGGAACGTGCTGAATGTTCATGGCCTTGGACAGGGCTTGGAGGGAGCAATTGCCACTGCGCACGCAGGTGACGCAGTGGTCCACGTGCTGGGAGAGGATGAGCTCCACATTGGTCTTGCGGGTGACCCGCACCCGCTGGGTGTTGGTGTGGACCACCATGCCGTCCTCCACCAGGGTGTTGCAGGCGGTGGCCAGCTTGTCCACCCCCTCCACCTCCACGGCGCAGATGCGGCAGGAGGCTACCTCGTTGATCTCTCGGAGGTAGCAGAGGGTGGGGATGTGAATGTCCACCGCAGCGGCGGCGTCCAGGATGGTGGTGCCGGCGGGGACGGTTACGGTTCGGTTGTCGATGGTCAGCGTTACCATTTTGCCAGTCTCCCTCCTTTGAAGCCCGCGTGGCCGTAGTGGTCACAGCGGAGGCAGCGGCTGCACTCCTGGGCCATTTCCTGCTCGGACATGCAGTTTTCCATCAGCTCAAAGTCGTTCTTCCGCCAGCTGGCCTCTCGTTCGGTGAGGTCCACCCGGCCGGTGGCCCCCTTCAGGCGGAAGGGGGCGGGGGGAATCTCCAGGTTGGCGGAGATATCGGTGTGGAAGCCCAGATATTCGTCGATACTGGCGGCGGCCACCTTGCCGGCCTCGATGGCCAGAATGACGGTGGCGGGGCCGGAGACGCAGTCGCCCCCGGAGAAGACCCCGTCCATGCCGGGGATGCTGCCGTCGTCGGCGGTGACGATGTTATCCCACTTGGTGGGCACGCCGTCCTGGGCGAAGACCTTGGAGTCCACCACCTGGCCCACGGCCATGAGGACCACGTCGCAGGGGATGAGTTCCTCGGGCTGGTCGGCCTTCCGGGGGGCCGGACGGCCGCCCCGCACCTCGCCGATGACCTGGGGCTGGACCACAAGACCTGTGACCTGGCCGGCCTCATTGGTCTCAATGCGGACGGGGGCCTTCAGGGGGAGGACCTCGCAGCCTTCGGCCATGGCCCCCTCAATCTCCTCGGGCAGGGCGGTCATGTCGGAGATCCGACGGCGGTAGACGCACTTGACCGACTTGGCCCCCAGGCGGACGGAGGTCCGGGTGGCGTCCATGGCCACGTTGCCGCCCCCCACGATGACCACGTCCTTGCCGGTGAAGTCGGGCTTTACCGAGCGGATGGTGGTGTCCAGGAGCTGGATGGCGGAGAGCACCCCCTCGGCTTCCTCGCCGGGGATGCCCAGGCTCTTGTGGAGGCAGGCGCCGATGGCCAGGTAGAGGCTGTCGTATTCCTCCCGGAGCTGGGCCATGGTCACGTCGGACCCCACGTTGCAGTTCAGCTTAACCTCCACGCCGGTGGAGAGGATGTTATCAATGTCCCAGTCCAGATAGGAGCCGGGCAGGCGGTAGCTGGGGATGCCGTAGCGGAGCATGCCGCCCAGCTTGGGTTTGCGCTCGAAGACGGTGACCTTGTGGCCCATGAGGGAGAGGAAGTAGGCGGCGGTGAGTCCCGAGGGGCCGCCGCCCACGATGGCCACGGTCTTGCCGGTGTCCTTTGCCCGGGGCGGTGCGGGGACCGGGCCGGAGGTATGGTCCACGGCGAAACGCTTGATGCCCCGGATATTCAGGGGGGAGTCCACAATGGTCCGGCGGCAGTGGGTCTCGCAGGGGTGCTCACACACCAGGCCACAGACCGAGGGGAAGGGGTTGTCCTTGCGGATGAGGCGGATGGCGTCGTCATACCGCTCCTCCCCCACCAGAGAGATGTAACCGGGCACGTCCACGTGGGCGGGGCAGAGCTCCACGCAGGGGACGCTCTTAAAGTTGGCGGTGCAGCTTCCCTGGGTCACGTGGGCCAGATAGTCGTCCTGGAAAGCCACATAGCCGTCCAAGACCATCTGGGCGGCTTCGAAGCCGATGGCGCAGTCGGCGCTGTCCACAATGGACTGGGCGGTGCGCAAAATGGTGTCCAGGTCGGCCTGGCTGCCCTGGCCGTCCAGCAACTGGTCCAGCAGGGCGGACAGCCGGTCCAGACCGATGCGGCAGGGGACGCATTTGCCGCAGCTCTGGGCCAGACATAGTTTCAAAAAGGCACTGGTGAGCTCTACGGGGCAGTTTCCGCAGGGGGCTGCGGAGATCCGCCGCTCCATATCGGCGTAGAGGTCGTCCACCGTGCGCTGGGAATTTTCCCAGGGGGTGATACGAAGTCTGCTCAATTCAATGATCTCCTTTCCTCTGATCGAAAGAGTGCGCGGGGAAAAAGAAAGCATTTTTGTAGGAAACACCAAAAATGCAAAAAAATCAAGAAGTGCGCTGTCACACAACACTATATCATAATCGGATTCGACACAAAATGCAACAAGAATTTTTATACTTTCATTTCTGGTTTTCATATTGTGTCAAACAGAAAAAAACGACAACAAATTGAAAATAAGCGTGCAGGATAGCTCCTTAAAAATAAGTAAAAAAGTAGAAAAAATGAGGGGCGATACTGTCGGCTAAGCAGGTTTTTCACCAAAAGAAACCATGGAAAATCCGGCGGTTTGGAGCTATGATGGGCCCATGAGAACAGCGCGCAGGTTCCCAGGGTCCTCCTCCCGGTCCACGGGGGAAATGGGGATTGACCATCGCCGGGAAAAAGCGGTATAATACCGTGTTACATGCCAAGATACCGCAGCATTTTTCGGCGGGATCATCATAAGGAGGACCAACACCATGAGCGAATATCAGAAGGGCACCCAGTGCCTCCATGCCGGCTATGTGCCCGGAAACGGAGAGCCGAGAAACATTCCCATCATTCAAAGCACCACCTTCCGCTACGCCACCAGCGAGGCCATGGGGGCCTTGTTTGACCTGGAGGCCGAGGGCTATTTCTACACCCGCCTCCAAAACCCCACCTCTGACCGGGTGGCGGCCAAGGTCTGCGCCCTGGAGGGGGGCACGGCGGCCATGCTGACCTCTTCCGGTCAGGCGGCCAACTTCTTTGCCATCTTCAACATCTGCTCGGCTGGGGACCACGTGGTCTCTTCCGCCGCCATCTATGGGGGCACCTTCAACCTGTTCGCCGTGACCATGAAGCGCATGGGCATTGCGTTTACCTTCGTGGACCCCAACTGCTCGGAGGAAGAGCTGAACGCCGCCTTCCGGCCCAACACCAAGGCCGTCTTTGGTGAGACCATCGCCAATCCCGCCCTGATTGTTTTGGACCTGGAGAAGTTTGCCAAGGCCGCCCACGCCCATGGGGTGCCCCTGATCGTGGACAACACCTTCGCCACCCCCGTGGGCTGTCGCCCCTTTGAGTGGGGGGTGGACATTGTCACCCACTCCACCACCAAATATATGGACGGCCACGCCAACTGTGTGGGCGGGGCCATTGTGGACAGCGGCAACTTCGACTGGACCCAGTACCCCGACAAGTATCCCGGCCTGTGCACCCCCGACGAGAGTTACCACGGGGTGACCTACACCCAGCGGTTCGGCCTGGGCGGGGCCTACATCACCAAGGCGGTGGTCCAGCTCATGCGGGACTTCGGCGCCACCCCCGCCCCCATGAACGCTTACTTCCTGAACGTGGGCCTGGAGACCCTCCACCTGCGGATGCCCCAGCACTGCGCCAACGCCCTGGCGGTGGCACAGTTTGTGAAAAACCACCCCAAAATCGCCTGGGTCAGCTACCCCGGCCTGGAGGGAGACAAATACTATGACCTGGCCCGGAAATACATGCCCAAGGGCACCTGCGGTGTGGTGACCTTTGGCGTCAAGGGGGGCAGGACGGCGGCCGAGACCTTCATGGCCGGCCTGAAGCTGGCCTCCATCGCCACCCACGTGGCCGACGCCAAAACCTGTGTCCTCCATCCCGCCTCTTCCACCCACCGGCAGCTCTCCGAGGCTGAGCTGGAGGCCGCCGGGGTCTCCGCCGACCTCATCCGCCTGTCCGTGGGTATTGAGGATGCGGCCGACATCATCGCCGACCTGGAGCAGGCCCTGGAGCAGGTGTAATGGGATTTGTCCCCGCTTCTTACCCTGAGTTAGCATCATGCGTGCGGCACAAAGCCACAGATGGCTTTGCACGTTCCATTGGCGCGGTGCGCCAATGGAACGACGCATAGGGGTTGATTCAGGAGACATTAGAATAGGAGCGATGTCCGATGACGTCCAAGAAAGGTCTCATTCTCGTGTTTATCGCCGCCCTGCTGCTGAGCATCGGCGGCCTGTGCATTAAGCAAATTCCCTGGCAGCCCCTTGCCATCAACTCCTTCCGGAGTATCATCTCGGTGGCGCTGCTGGTGGTCTTTGCCAAGCTCATCCACCGGCCCTTCAAGCTGACCAAGGGCGTGGTGGTGGGCGCCCTGTCGGTGTGGGGGGCCACCACCCTATATACCGTGGCCACCAAACTGACCACCGCGGGCAACGCGGTGCTGCTGCAGTTTACCGCCCCCATGTTTGTGATCCTGTTGGTGTGGCTGGTGTTCAAGGAGCGGCCCAAGGGGCTGGACGTCGTCGCCTGCGTGTTTATCTTTGGCGGCGTCCTCTGCTTCTTCCTGGACAGCCTGGGAAGCGGGCGCTTTGTGGGGGACGTGATCGCGGTGCTCTCCGGCGTGTGCTATGCCGGGGTGTTCCTGATGAACAAGATGCCGGGAGGCGATCCCCTGTGGGCCACCATCCTGGGCCAGAGCCTGGGGGCTCTGGTGGGTTTGCCCGCCCTGGTGGGGGAGACCCAGTTTGACAGCACCTCCGTTTTCTATGGTGTGCTGCTGGGGGTTTTCCAACTGGGCCTGGCCTACGCTCTGCTCACCACGGGCTTGCAGTACGCCAAGCCCGTCTCGGCCTCCCTGGTCACGGGGATCGAGCCCGTGCTCAACCCCATCTTAGTGGCCCTGGTGGTGGGGGAGACCCTGACCACCCTCTCCCTCATCGGGGGCGCCATCGTCTTTGTCAGCGTGATGACCTACAACGTGCTGACAGTCAAACTGGAAAAACGGGAGCAGGAGGCCCAGCCCCAAACCATCGGGGCGGAAGGGCCCTGAGAACAGGAGAAGTCTATGCTTGATATCATTTACCAGGACGAGGCCCTGGTGGTCTGCGTCAAGCCGTTCCGGGTGCTCTCCACCGACGAGCCCGGCGGGATGCCCGATCTCATCCGGGAGGCCCTGGGCCAGCCCCAGGCCAAGGTGCGGGCGGTCCACCGGCTGGACCAGGTGGTGGGAGGCCTCATGGTCTACGGCCTCACTTCCCACGCCGCCTCGGAGCTCTCCCGGCAGATCCGGGAGGACGCCTTTTTGAAGGAGTACCAGGCGGTGGTCCACTGGCGGCCCAGGGACGACGCGGGAACCTTCATCGATCTGCTGGGCCGCAACGAAAAGACCCGGAAAACCTACGTGGCCAAGGTCCTCGGCAAGGGAATCCAGCAGGCCATCCTCCACTATCAGGTCCTGGACAACCGGCAGGGCTTTTCCCTGGTGGAGATCCGCCTGGAGACCGGTCGCACCCACCAGATCCGCGCCCAGTTTTCCGCCCGGGGCCTCCCCCTGGCGGGAGACCGGAAATACAGCAAGTACCCCGATCCCAAGGACTGGCAGATCGCCCTCTGGTCCAGCCACCTGTCCTTCACCCACCCGGAAACAGGCGAGCCCATGGACTTCCGTCTGGCCCCGCCCGAGACCGAGCCGTGGACGCTGTTTCATACTAGAACTTGATCAAAACCTTTCAAAAGGTTTTGATCGGGCGAAGCCCGTCAAGTTCTGCATGAGACGGCGCAGCGTGCCATCGCACGATGCGAGTGTGCGCAGCACACGGGTTTCTCGATGAAATACTTTCATCGAGAAACAGGATCAAGGGGAAACATGACAAGAAAAAGCACTCCGTTCCAAGCAGAACGGAGTGCTTTTTTGTCGGGACTGCCGGCGGCTCAGCAAAAAACCTGCTGCACCAGCACCATATAGAACACCGTCCCCCCGGCGATGCTGAGGAGGATGTTCTTTTTCCACTGGTACAGCAGGCCCACCGCCAGAATGGCGATGGCCTCGGGCAAGCCGTGCCAGCCGGTGAAGACGGCGTCCTTCAGGCAGAAGATCACCAGCAGACCGATGACGGCGCTGGGGAGGACGGTGCCCAGATAGCGGATGAAGGCCGGGGGCTGCCGCCCCTCGGGGAAGAGGAGAAAGGGGAGGAACCGGGTGGTCATGGTTCCCAGCACCACCACAGCCACGGTGAGGATCTGTTGCAGCAAGGTCATTGGGGCACCTCCTGGGGGAATTTTTTGCGCAGGAAGAGAAAGCACAGGATGATCAGCGCCATGGCGGGGAGCAAAAAGTGGTCGCTGCCCAGAACCAGCAGGCACAGCAGGGTGCAGCCCACGCCGACGAGGGCGGGGCGGTGGTCCTTGTTCTGCTCCCACTGGCTGAGGAACATGACCACGAACAGGGCGGTCATCACAAACTCGATGCCCTGGGTGTTAAAGTGGATCACCTGGCCCAGCAGCCCGCCCAAGGTGGCCCCTGCCACCCAGTAGGACTGGTTGAGCACGGTGGTGAAAAACATAAACCAGCCCGGGTCCACGTCCTCCGGGGGCGTGACGGCGCAGTGGATGGAGAAGGTCTCGTCGCACAGGCCAAAGATCAGATAGGGCTTCTTCCATCCCAACCCCCGGAATTTTTCCAGCAGGGACAGGCCGTAAAACAGATGCCGGGCATTGACCATCAGGGTCAGCAGAAAGGCGTGGAGGGGCTGAAAGGTGGGCATCAGCAGAAGGTTGGCGGTGACAAACTCCATGGAGCCGGCGAAGATGAACAGGCTCATCAGCATGGGGTAGACAAAGGAAAAGCCATAGCTTCCCATGAGAAAGCCGTAGGACATCCCCAAAAAGAGAAAGCCCACGCAGATGGGGAGCGTATAGGGAAAGGCGGCCCGAAAGGCCTTGGTTTTCATGGGACATTCCTCCTGGGACCCTTGCTTTTTGGAGGGAGCTTGGGTATAATAAGGTTAATATGCTGAACGAACGTTTTTCATATCAAACGAGCCGTTTGCTATATCTTACAATCGTTCGATTTTGTTGTCAAGAGGCCAAGGGAGGATTTTTCATGGATCTGGGCAAACTCATTGGAGCAAACTTAAAGCAGCTTCGCACCGAGCGTCACCTTACCCTTGGCCAGCTTTCCAGCCTGGCAGGGATCAGCAAGGCCATGCTGTCGGACATGGAAAAGGGGACCAGCAACCCCACCATCAACACCATTTGGAAGATTGCCAACGGCTTGAAGGTCCCCTTCACCCGGCTGATGGAGGGGAGCGAGCCCGGCGCCACGTTGGTTCGGCGGGAGGAAGTCCTGCCCCAAACGGAGGAGGACGGCCATTACCGGGTCTACTGCTATTTCAAAGGGGGCTCCGGGCGAAATTTTGAGCTGTTTTCCATGGAACTGGACCCCCACGCGGCCAACACCTCCGCCGGCCATCTGGCCCAGGCCCAGGAGTATGTCTATGTCCTCAGGGGGGAGCTGATTTTGGAGACAGGCGGGCAGGCATATCACCTCTTCCCAGGGGATGCCCTGGGGTTTGATTCTACCCTGGAGCACACCTACCGCAACCGGGGGGAGGAGATGGTTTCAGGGCTGATTATCAACTATTACCCCGGCTGAGCAACAGAAAAATTTTCCAGCATACCGCCGCCGGGCCGGGACATACTACCTTTCGGAGACCGGAAGGGGCGGCGCCTCTGCCGGGCTTCGAAAATCCAAGGGGCCACGCAGATGTGGCCTTAGGAGGTTTCCCCTATGAAGGCAATCGACAGAATCGCCTTGGTGCTGGCCATCATCGGTGGCTTAAACTGGGGCTGCGTCGGGATTTTCGGCCTGGACATCGTGGCGGCCCTCTTTGGCGGCTCCGCCAGCGGTGTGAGCCGGCTGGTGTATGTCCTGGTGTGCCTGTCCGCCATTTGGTGTATCACCCTCTTTTTCCGAGAGGACCCTGTGGAGCGGACGGCCCGAGGGAATGCGTAATATCCTGTTTTTTGCTCTCTTTTTTGGGAGGCGTTTCGATTTCTCCCCAGGAAAGAGAAGACGCGAGACAGCAAGCGGAGCCGCGGCCTGAAGAGGCTGCGGCTCCGCTGCTGCGAGGAAAAGGCCGCCGGGCCCCTGAAAAGAGGGGTCCGGCGGCCTTGGGCTTATTTGTCTCTGTTTTTGTAAGTAGAGGGATGGTGGTCCTCGGGGCTGATCTCCCGGATGAACCGGGCGGGGACGCCGGCCACGATGGTGTTGGGGGCCACGTCCTTGGTGACCACGGACCCGGCGCCCACAATGGCGCCGTCGCCGATGGTGACCCCGGGGACGATGGTGACGCTGGAGCCGATCCAGACGTTTTTCCCGGTGACGATGGGGGCAGGATAGGTGGTGGAGCGCTTTTCCGGGTCAAGGTCGTGGTTCATGGTGGTCAGGACCACGTTGTTGCCCAAAAAGGTTCCGTCGCCCAGGGTGATGCCGCCCTGATCCTGGAAATGGCAGCCGGTGTTGATAAAGACCCTTTTCCCCACGGTGGTGTTTTTGCCGCAGTTGGTGTAAAAGGGCGGGAAGAGGCGGAAGCTCTTGTCCACGGGCTTGCCGATGATTTTGGAGAAGATTTCCCGAATCTCTTCCCCGGTGTGGTACTTGGAGTTAAGCTCGCAGGTTAGGCGCATGGTCACTTCGTTGATCTCGCGCATAAAGCGGTGCATTTCACCGCCGCCTTCCACGGGCTCGCCGGAATTCATACGGGCCAGATATTCTTGCAGATCCATCAAGGCACCTCCTTCAGACGGAGCGGATCATGGGTGGAGCGGCGTCTTCCGGGGTAGCGCTGAGGCAGTGTTACCTTGGGGGCGTCGTTATGGGAACGGGGTTATGCCAAAGACTCTGGGCCAAAGCCACAGGGAAGCAGTTGGCGCAGAGTGTATGTGACAAAGGTGTGGTCCTCCTTGGCCACCAGCACCTCCAGGTCGGGGGCGAACTCATAGAGCATCTGGCGGCAGGAACCGCAGGGCCAGCAGTAATCGGTGCTGTTTCCCACCACGGCCAGACGGGTGAAGGACCGGCAGCCCTCACTGATGGCCTTCACCAGGGCGGTGCGCTCGGCGCAGATGGTGGAGCCGTAGGCGGAATTTTCAATATTGCAGCCGGTGTAAACCCTGCCGTCGGCGCCTTCCAGGGCAGCGCCCACGGGGAAGTGGGAGTAGGGAACATAGGACTTTTCCAGCATGGTGAAGGCCAACTCCACCAGGGCTTGGTCAGTCATAGGAAATCTCCTCCTTCTGGAAAGACAAGTTTTATTGAATGTGAATGTGGCTGTTAATATGGTCAGCACAGTAGCAATAATAACCGTTGCACTTGGAGCAGTAACGGAATTCCATCTGGGGGTCGGTCACGTCGGTTTTGCCGCAGACGGCGCATTTGTGGAGATAGTTGGTTTTGGCCTTGGTTTTGGCGTCGTGGAAATTGACCACCTTGGGCCCGGCGCCGCCCCGCTGATAGGACTGGCGGAACTCTTGCTGGCGGGCCTTCTGCTTGGCCCGGCCCTTCCAATAGGAGACCTTGCCGCCGATGTCCGAGGCAAAGAAAAGCAGGTAGTTCAGCACGGCCACAATGGGGATGAGGGCATAGAGGAACTGGCCGGCAATGAGGAACCGGACCACGGCGATGGCGAAATAGGCGCCGTCGATCCAGGCCAGCCACTTGGCCTTGACGGGGATGATGAAAAAGAGCAAAAATTGTAGATCGGGGTAGAGGGTGGCGAAGGCGAAGAACATGGACATGTTCACATAGTACATAGAGGCCGTGCCCACCAAAAAGCCGATGAGAATATTCAGGATGACCCCGAAAAAGTAGAAAATGGTGAATTTGTTGGCCCCCCACTCCCGCTCCAGGGCGGTGCCGATGAAGTAGTAGAAGTAGAGGGTGAGAAGAAACAGGAACAGGTTCCGGCTGGTGTAGGGGACGAAAATAAAGGTGATGACCCGCCAGACCTGGCCATGGAGAATGGCGTTGGCGTTAAAGCTGAACAGGCCGGTCCCCAAGGCGGCCCCGCCGGAGCTGAATAGATCCAGCAGGAAGACCAATACGTTGCCGATGACGATATAGCGCATGAGCCCGGGGATGCTCAGGCGGGGGTGCTTGTAGCAGAAGCGGTCAAGCCACTGTTGCATGGCGCGCAAAGCAACGACCTCCTTACTCAAAAATAGTTTCCTTTATTTTACCCGCTTTCCGGCGGGAAGTCTACACCAAACTGTGAAGTTTCCCTATTCTTTTGAAAATGTTCAAAATTTGAGAAAAATAGCTTGCCTTTTCCAAAAGAGGGTGTATAATATATCGTAATCTTTTTTTCGCGTGAATTAAATAGAGCGCATTATCAAGAGTGGGCGAGAGAGTTAGCTTGATGACCCCACACCAACCTGCCCCCGGGCAAGGTGGTTCCGCTAACAGCGATAAGGAGGCGCTGCGCCCGGCGACCATGGCTTCCTTTCGGGGAGCCTTTTTTTGTAGGACAAGGGACGCGGGCTCCGTCACGCAAGAATCTGGAACAATGAGGAAAACACTGCTATGAGTATCGTAAAAGACATGTCCCTGGCCGAGTCCGGCCGGAGAAAGATCCACTGGGTCCGGGATTTTATGCCCGCCCTGTCCCAGATCGAAGCTCGTTTTGAAAAGGAGAAGCCTTTTCAGGGGCTCCGGGTGGCGGTGTCCGTCCACCTGGAGGCCAAAACCGCCAACCTGGGCTATGTGCTGAGCAAGGGGGGCGCGGAGGTCTACCTGACCGGCTCCAATCCCCTGTCCACCCAGGACGACGTGGCCGCGGGGCTGGCCTCCATGGGGGTGGAGACCTTCGGCATCCACGGGGCCTCCCCGGAGGCCTATGAGAAGCACCTGACCGAAACCCTGAAATGCCACCCCCACATCGTCATCGACGACGGCGGGGACCTGATCGACCTGCTGGGCGGCAAGTGCAGGGAATACGCCGACTGCCTCCTGGGCGGCTGTGAGGAGACCACCACCGGCATCCTCCGGCTGAAGGCTCGGGAGAAGGCGGGCATCCTGCCCTGCCCCATGATGGCGGTGAACGACGCCAAGGCCAAGCACTACTACGACAACAAATACGGCACCGGCCAGTCCGCCTGGGACGGCATTATGCACACCACCAACCTGGTGGTGGCCGGCAAGACCGTGGTGGTGGCCGGCTACGGCTGGTGCGGCAAGGGCGTGGCCATGCGGGCTGCCGGCATGGGGGCCAACGTGATCGTCACCGAGATCGACCCCTTCAAGGCCCTGGACGCCACCATGAACGGCTTTCGGGTGATGACCATGGACCAGGCCGCCCCTCTGGGGGATATCTTTGTCACGGTCACTGGCTGTAAGGATGTCATTGTGGCGCGCCATTTCCAGGCCATGAAGGACAACGTTCTGCTGGCCAACGCTGGCCACTTTGACTGCGAAGTGGCGGTGGCCTCCCTGCGGGAGCTGGCGGTGAAGGCCGAGACGCGCCGGGAGAACATTGTGGGCTACACCCTGCCCAATGGGCATACCTTAAATGTACTGGCCGAGGGCCGCCTGGTGAACCTGGCCGCCGGCAACGGCCACCCGGCGGAGATCATGGATATGTCCTTCGCCGTGCAGGCCTTGGCCGCCGAATGGCTGACCAAGCAGAAGGGCCTGGAGAAGAAGGTCTATCCCGTGCCCGAGACCATCGACGATGAGATCGGCCGGGCCAAGCTGGCCGCCCTGGGGCTGTCCATCGACGTGCTGACAGCCGACCAGGAGAAGTATTTGAATAGCTGGGCGGTGGAGTGAGGGGCCCTTGGGCCGAGCATCCATCCCCGCCTGCAAACCAGAGAATTTACCATTTTTATAGGATAATAGGAATCTACAACAAGGAGGAACTCTTCCCATGAGCCACAGATTTTTTACTTCTGAGTCCGTTACCGAAGGACATCCCGACAAAATTTGCGATCAGATCTCTGACGCCGTTCTGGACGCCATCCTGGCCCAGGACCCCCTGGGCCGCGTGGCCTGCGAGACCACCGCTTCCACGGGCCTGATCCACATTATGGGCGAGATCAGCACCAAGTGCTATGTGGACATCCCCAAAATCGCCCGCCAGGTGATCCGGGAGATCGGCTATGACCGGGCCAAGTATGGCTTCGACTGCGACACCTGCGGCATCATCACCAACATCGACGAGCAGAGCGCCGACATCGCCATGGGCGTGGACAAATCCCTGGAGGCCAAGGCCGAGGGGGACAGCGAGCTGGACAACGGCGCCGGCGATCAGGGCATGATGTTCGGCTATGCCTGTGACGAGACCCCGGAGCTGATGCCCCTGGCCATCTCCCTGGCCCACAAGATGGCCCAGCGCTTGACCCAGGTCCGCAAGGAGAGCAAGGTGGACTACCTCCGCCCCGACGGCAAGACCCAGGTCACCGTGGAGTATGACGAGAACAACCAGCCCGTCCGGGTGGACACGGTGGTCCTCTCCACCCAGCACAGCCCCGAGGCAGAGCTGGAGCAGATCCGCAAGGACATGATCGAGCTGGTCATCCAGCCCACCGTCCCCGCCGGCCTCATGGATGAAAACACTAAGATCTATGTGAACCCCACCGGCCGCTTCGTCATTGGCGGCCCCCAGGGGGACACCGGCCTCACCGGCCGGAAGATCATTGTGGATACTTACGGCGGTTCCGCCCCCCACGGCGGCGGCGCCTTCTCCGGCAAGGACCCCACCAAGGTGGACCGCTCCGCCGCCTACGCCGCCCGCTGGGTGGCCAAGACCGTGGTGGCTGCCGGCCTGGCTAAGCGCTGCCAGATCCAGCTGGCCTATGCCATTGGCGTGGCCCAGCCCGTCTCCATCCTGGTGGAGACCTTCGGCACTGGCACCGTGGCCGACAGCGTGCTGGAGGAGGCCGTGCGCAAGACCTTTGACCTGCGCCCCACCGCCATCATCCGGGATCTGGAGCTGCAGAAGCCCATCTACCGGAGCCTGGCCGCCTACGGCCACATGGGCCGGGAGGACCTGGGGGTCCTGTGGGAGAAGACCGACCGGGCAGAGCAGCTGAAGGCCGCCTGCCAGTGAGCTGCCCCTTCCTCATGGGAGGATACCAAGAAAAGGAGGGTCCCTCATGCCGGAAATTTCGGTGATCGTACCCGTTTACCGCGCCGAGGCCTTTTTGCGCAAGTGCGCGGATTCCATTCTGTCCCAGTCCTTTTCGGACCTGGAGCTCCTTCTCGTCGACGACGGCTCCCCGGACAACAGCGGCGCCCTGTGTGACCAGATCGCCCAGGCCGACGGCCGGGTGCGGGTGTTCCATAAGGAGAACGGCGGGGTGAGCTCCGCCCGAAACCTGGGGATGGCCCAGGCCAGGGGCACCTATCTGGCCTTCGCCGACTCTGACGACTGGCTCCCCCCCAACGCCCTGGAGACCCTGTACGGCGCCCTGGGCGCCGCCGGGGCCGACACCGCCGGGGGAGCCCACTACCGGGTGGAGGTGGACGGGCGCCAGGAAAAGGAGCCCGGCGCCCTGCCCGCCGGGACCTATGGTCCCGGGGAGATCCGCACCGGGATCGTGGACCGGCTGCTGGGAGAGCGGATGGGAAAGCCGGGGGAAGTCCTCAACGGCTTCATCTGGCGTTTCCTCTTCTCCCGGGAGATCATTCAGAGCCAAAACATCACCTTCGCCGGGGCCTATCTGGAGGATGAGCTCTTTCTGATGGAGTATTTCTGTTACGCCCAAAAGCTGGCCATGGTGGACCAGCCGGTGTACTATTATCTCCAGAACCCCGTCTCCGTCACCCGGCGCTATCTGCCGGAATATATGCAGACCTTCCAGAGCTTTATGAAAGCCAAGGAGGCCCTGGCCCAGCGCCAGGGCCTGGGGGACAACCTCCCCCTGTGGCGGGAAAATTCCTACTGGTCCGGTCTGCTCATCGCCATCGGCAACGAGTTTGCCGCCAGCAACGCTGCCTCCTTGGCGGAGAAGCGGCGGCGGATTCGGGGCATCTGCCAGCTACCCGCCATGGCCCAGGCCATCCGGGCCATCCACCCCCAGGGCCTGGGGCGGAACAAGCAGATGGTGGCCGACCTGGTCCGCCGCCGGCAGTTTTTCCTGCTGTCGGTGCTGTACGGGCTGAAAAACCGCAAATAATACGGTTTTTGATTGCGGCGCCAAGAAAAGGATTGACAACATTCTTTGCGGCTGCGCCGCTGGACCGCTTGCGCGGCCCCAATCAAACGATGGAATCGTTTGATTAAGAATTCGTATCACCTGTCTCCAAACAGAAAGGAGTGACTGCCTGTGGAAGTGGTCCAGAGCAGTGTGCTTGGCCGCCTGCTTCTCCCCCTGTGGCACTGGCTGTGCCAGCGGTATGAATACAGTCTTCTGGCCCGGGTCATCCGGGGCATTGCCCGGGGCTGGGGCCAGGCCTGCGCCGGCAGCGGCCTGATATGCTTTGTCACCCGGGAGGGCTGCCTGTCCAAGGCCTGGAAAGACAGTGTCCTGTGCCGGGTGCTGACCTTCCTGCTGAGTATTCCCACCATCCTGCTGCAAAAGCTTTACAGCGCGGGCAAGGAGGTCTTTGAACACAGCGTGGCCTCCCGCATCGCCTTTGCTGTGGTGGAGGAGACCCCTCTGGCCGTGGCCTGGCTGATGCTGCTGGTCATGGTGATCCCCTTCAAATACTGGAATAACGCCTATAGCTTCGCCGGGTTTATCCTCTGCTTCCTGCTGGCCCTTTGCGCGGGGATGCGGAAGCGGGACTTCCGGCTGGACCTGACCTTCTTAGGCCCCTGGATCGTGGCCTTTGGCGCTATGATCTTTGTGGCCTGGCCTCTGTCCGCCTATCCCTCCCTCTCCACCCGGTTCCTGCTGTACTACATCACCTGTATGCTCTGCGTGGTGGTCATTGTGAGCACGGTGGAAACCTGGGCGCATTTGCTGCGCCTGATGTCCTTTTCTTCCCTGGCCCTGGTGGTCATGTCCTTTGCGGCTCTGTATCAGCGGGCCCAGGGCATCCAGGTGAACCCCTCTTTCGTGGATATGAACCTGAACAAGGGGATGCCCGGCCGGGTGTGGAGCTTTTATGAAAACCCCAACACCTTTGCCGAGGTGCTGCTGCTGCTCATCCCCATCGCCATTGCCTATATGCTGTGCACCAAGAGCTGGTTCGGCCGCTTTTTGGGCCTGTTCAGTACCGGGGTGGGGTTCGTGGCCATGGCCATGACCTATTCCCGGGCAAGCTGGGTGGGTCTGGCCTTTGCGGCGGTGGTCTTTGTGGTGCTGTGGAACCGGAAGCTCATCCCCGCTGGCATCCTGGTGGCCCTGGTGGGGCTAGCCCTGCTGCCCGACACGGTGTTCAACCGAATCCTTACCATTTTTAACACCTCGGATACCTCCACCAACAGCCGCTTCCCCCTCTACTATGCCGCGGCGGAGTTCCTCCAGCAGCGGCCCGTTCTGGGCGCCGGCCTGGGGTCCGACGCTGTGCGGCAGGCCATTGGCGACCTGAACCTCTTCCATGGCAAGGACCACTTTGTCCACTGCCACAACATCTATCTCCAGGTTTGGTGCGAGACCGGCCTGGTGGGTCTCATTTCCTTTGTGGGAGGAATTCTCTGGGCGATAAAAAAGGGCTGCCGGGCGGTGGCCACAGGCAGCTGTGACCCGGTGGTCCGCATGACCGTCATCGGCGGGGTTTCCGCCTTGGCAGGCACCATGCTGTGCGGCATGGCCGATTATATTTGGAACTATCCCCGGGTGATGCTCATTTTCTGGTTTGTCTGCGCCCTGGTCCTGGCGGGTGTCCGCGTGGCGGGGCGGCAGGCCCAGGAGACGGAGCATGTCCCCGCGCCCTAACAAAGGAGAATCCCCGTGAAACTCAAAGACCTCTGGAAGGAAAAGGACGTGACATTGTCCTTTGAAGCCTTCCCTCCAAAGAAAGACAGCGACTTTGTCAGTGTGGCCCTGGCCGTGGCGGAAATCGCCCGCCTGAAGCCCGATTTTGTCAGCGTCACCTACGGCGCAGGGGGCGGCACCTCCGCCTACACCCCCCAGATCGCCAAGATCGTCCAGGACCAGGGCGTCACCGCCCTGGCCCACCTGACCTGCGTATCCTCCGACCGAAACCGCATCCACCATGAGCTGGACGCCCTCCGGGCGGCGGGCATTGAAAACATCCTGGCCCTGCGGGGGGACTACCCCGAGGGCTATGACCCCACGGCCCCCCGGGACTACCGCTATGCCCAGGACCTGGTGAAAGAGATCCGGGCCTACGGCGGCTTTTCCCTCGGCGGGGCCTGCTATCCTGAGGGCCACGTGGAGTGCCACAGCCAGGCGGAGGATCTGGTCCACCTGCGGGAAAAGGTGGAAAGCGGCGTGGACTTTTTGGTGACCCAGATGTTTTTTGACAACAGCGCCCTGTACAGCTTCCTCTACCGGGCCCGGCAGGAGGGCATCACGGTGCCCGTCCTGGCGGGGATCATGCCGGTGACCAACGCCAGCCAGATGACCCGGATTCTCTCCCTGTCGGGCACCACCCTGCCCAACCGGTTCCGGATGATTTTGGACAAGTTCCGGGACCGCCCCGACGCCATGAAACAGGCAGGGGTGGTCTACGCGGCGGAGCAGATGGTGGACCTGGTGGCAAACGGCGTCCAGGGCGTCCACGTGTATACCATGAACAAGCCCGATGTGGCGGCGGGCCTGGCGGAACATCTCTCCAAGGTGCTGGGGCGGACATGAACCTGGACCAGAGAGAGATCGCCCGTTACCTGGGGGCCCATGGGGTTCCCCTGTGGCCCCAGGCCCAGGCGTGGGCGGCGGACTGCCAACGGGAACTGGAAGGGACAGTTACCCCCCGGACCCTGGGGCGGCGGCTGTCCCTTTCCCTGTTTCAGGGGGAGAGCCGGGACCTAGACCACCACCTGCGCCACTGCACCGAGGGGTTTTTATACGCCGTGACCTTGGGGGCTGAGACCGACCGCCTGCTGCGCCGGTGGAGCGTGCAGTCCATGGCGAAAGCGGCGGTGGGACAAGCGGTGTGCGCCGTGTGGCTGGATGAGCTTTCCGCCGACTACTGCGCCGGTCTGCTGCCCCAGTTGGGGGCGGGGGAGTACCTCACCCCGGCCTTCAGTCCCGGCTATGGGGACTGGGATCTGAGGGCTCAGGAGAAAGTCCTGGCGCTGCTCCAGGCCCCAAAGCGCATCGGCCTGACCCTAACGGGGAGCGGGATGCTGGTGCCGGAGAAATCCATCACCGCCCTTGTGGGCATCAGCGACCGGCAGGAGGAGTCCTGCGGCCAGAAGTGTATGCGCTGTCAAAAGAAAGATTGCCCCTTCCGGTGCGCGCCGGCGGGGCAGGAAAACGGATGAAAGGGGAGCAATTCCATGAAACCACTGCTCCAAGCCATGAAAGAAGGCCGCCTCTATTTTGACGGCGGCATGGGAAGCATGCTCCAGGCGGCGGGACTGCCCGAGGGGCTGCTCCCCGATGTGTGGGGCCTGGAAAATCCCCAGGGGGTGCAGGCCGTCCACCGGGCCTATCTGGAGGCCGGCTGCCGCCTGATTACCACCAACACCTTCGGCGCCAGTTCTCCGAAGCTGGCCCCCTACGGCGTGACCCCGGAACAGGTGGTCACCGCCGCGGTGAACAACGTCCGGGCGGCCATGGATCAGATGGGGGTGACCGACGGATATGTCTGCGCCGACATCGGCCCCTCGGGAAAGCTCCTGCGGCCGTATGGGGATTTGGACTTTGAGGACGCGGTGGCCCTCTTCGCCGAGACCATCCGGGCTGCCGCCCAGGCGGGGGCCGACTGCATCCTCATTGAGACCATGAGCGACCTGTATGAGATGAAAGCGGCGGTGGTGGCCGCCAAGGAGAACTGTGACCTGCCTATCTTCGCCAGCCTGATCTTCGACGGTACCGGTAAGCTCCTCACTGGCGGCTCGCCCCAGGCCGCCGTGGCCCTGCTGGAGGGCCTGGGGGTGGATGCCTTCGGCATCAACTGCGGCCTGGGCCCCAAGGAGATGGCGCCGGTGTTCCAGGCCCTGTGGGAGGCCTCCTCCACCCCCCTTTTGTTGCAGCCCAACGCGGGCTTGCCCCGGAGCGAAGGGGGCAAGGCGGTCTATGACGTGGACCCCCTGGAATACGCCGCCCAAATGCGCCCTCTGGCCCCCATGGCCACTCTGCTGGGGGGCTGCTGCGGCACCACCCCCGCTCATATCAAGGCCCTCATCGAGGCCACCCGGGACATCCCCTTGCCGGAGGTCACCCAGAAGGACACCCTCCTCATCACCTCCTACTGCCAGACGGTGGCCCTGGACGGGAAGGACCCGGTGATCATCGGCGAGCGGATCAACCCCACCGGAAAGAAGAAACTCCAGGCCGCCCTGCGGGAAGGGGACACGGGATACGTCTTAAACGAGGCATTCAAGCAGGAGGATGCAGGGGCCCACATCCTGGACGTGAACGTGGGCCTGCCCGGCCTGGATGAGCCGGCGGTCCTGACCAAAACCATGGAGGCCATCCAGGAGGTGACGGGTCTGCCCCTTCAGCTGGATACCTCCAACCCCATCGCCATGGAGACCGCCCTGCGGCGGTACAACGGCAAGCCCCTCATTAACTCCGTGAACGGCAAGGAGGAGAGCTTGGCGGCGATCCTTCCCCTGGTGAAGAAGTATGGCGGCGGGCTGGTCTGCCTGACCCTGGACGACGAGGGCATTCCCAAAACGGCGGAGGGCCGCCTGGCCATTGCCAGAAAGATCGTCCAGCGGGCCGAGGCCCTGGGGATTCCCCGCCGGGAGCTTTTGGTGGACGGCCTGACCATGCCCGTGAGCGCCGGGGGGGACAACGCCCGGGTGACCCTGGAGACCATCCACCGGGCCAAGACTGAGCTGGGGGTGAAGACCGCCCTGGGGGTGTCCAACGTCTCCTTTGGCCTGCCCAAGCGGGAGCAGCTCAACCAGAGCTTCTTCACCATGGCCCTCCATCAGGGCCTGGACGGGGCCATCATCAACCCCATGAGCGGGGCCATGATGGGGGCTTACCGGTCCTACCGGGCCCTGATGGGCCTGGATGACCAGTGCCAGGAATATATGGAGGCTTTCCGGGAGGAGGCCCCTGCTTCTCCCACCCCCAAGGCCCCGGAGGGGGAGGTGACCCTCCACCAGGCGGTGTGCAGGGGCCTGAAGGAGGGTGCCGCCGCCCAGGCCAAGGCCCTGGCCGACCAGGGCCGGGAGATTCTGGAGATCATCAACGGCGAGCTGGTCCCCGCCCTGGATGAGGTGGGCAAGGGCTTTGAAAAGGGCACCCTGTTCCTGCCCCAGCTTCTCATGAGCGCCGAGGCCGCCAAGGAGGCCTTTGGGGTTTTGAAAGAGTACCTCCCCGCCGGCCAGAGCAGCGGCGCGCCCCAGATCATCCTGGCGACGGTCAAGGGGGACATCCACGACATCGGTAAGAACATTGTCAAGGTCCTGCTGGAGAGCTACCGCTTCCGGGTGCTGGACCTGGGGAAGGACGTGGCCCCGGAGACCATTGTGGAGGCCGTCCGGGCCAAGGCCATTCCCCTGGTGGGCCTGTCCGCCCTGATGACCACCACCACCCCCTACATGGAGGAGACCATCCGCCAGCTGCGCCAGAGTGGCCTGCCCTGCAAGATCGTGGTGGGGGGCGCTGTCATCACCCAGGACTACGCGGACGCCATCGGGGCCGACCACTATGCCGCCGACGCCATGGAGACCGTCCACTACGCCCAAGAGCTGCTGGAGGGATAACGAAATCTGACGGTTTCCCACAGGAATCTGCTATTTTCTCCGAAATTTTTTGTAGAAATAGTTGACAGAGAAAATAAATGGTGATAAATTGAAACTCACCCAAGGGACCGGAATCAGCCCCGGTCCCTTGCATATTTTTTAGAGAGAAGTGTAGAGACTATGCGAAGCAACCGAAATGTCGGGCTTTTGATTGTCTTCCTGCTCATCACCGTGGCGATGGCAGTGGCATTCTTCCCGGCAGTCAACCAAAACGTAGACGAAGGGCTGCGCGCTATCACCGCTATCGACACCGACGGCATGGACAACGCCACCCGCACCATTTTCGACTCCATCACCTATGCCCGGTCCATCCACATTCTGGCCATGCTGCTGGTGGGCTTCGGCTTCCTGATGGCCTTCCTGCGGGGCCACGAGTTTACCTCCCTCACCGCCACCTTCCTGGCGGTGGCCATCGCCATCCCCGTGTACATGCTGGTCAAGAGCTTCCTGCCCGGGGAGTTTGAGGTCATGGAGATCGGCGGGTTCCTCTTTGCCGAGTTTGCCGCCGCCAGCCTGCTCATCTGTATGGGCGCGGTGTTGGGCCGGCTGAAAATGGACCAGTATTTCGTGCTGGCCATCCTCTTTACCATCGCTTACATCTTTAACGAGTGGCTGCTGCTGGAAAGCGGCCTGTTCAAGGGCTTCCTGGATACCGGCGGGTCGGTGGCCATCCACGCCTTCGGCGCCTACTTCGGCCTGGGCGTTGTGGCCACCACCGAGAAGAAGTTCCGGGATAAGCCCAGCCCCAAGGCGGACAAGATCAGCAACGAGTTCTGCCTGCTGGGCAGCATGATCCTGTGGCTCTTCTGGCCCTCCTTTACCAGCTCTGTGGTGGAGCCGGAAAAGGGCTACCTGACCGTTCTGAACACCGTGCTGGCCCTGTGCGGCTCCACCCTGGCCACCTACGTGTTCACCAAGCTTATCCGGGGCAAGATCGAGATCGAGGACATCGCCAACGCGGCCCTGGCCGGCGGCGTGGCCATCGGCTCCACCTGCTCCACCGCCAACCCCGGCTTTGCCATGGTCATCGGCATCTGCGCCGGCACCCTGAGCACCCTGGGCTTTGCCATCATCGCCCCCAAGGTCTGCAAACTCATCCGGGGTACGGATACCTGCGGCGTCCATAACCTCCACGGCATGCCCGGCCTGCTGGGCGGCCTGTTCGGCATCGCCATCACCGGCAACGTGGGCGTCCAGGTGGGCGCTGTCATCGCCACTGTGGTGGTGGGCCTGGTTCTCGGCCGCGTCTGCGGCGCCATCCTGTCCCTCATGGGCACCAAGGAAGACACCTACAACGACGAGGATGACTTCATTCTGGAAGAGTGATTCTGACAAGCATAAAAAGCACCGCCGGAGACGGCGGTGCTTTTTGCGTGGTGTGGGTCAGGGAACATAGCGCTCGGCCAGCTGGGTGACCTCCCCGTTTTTCACGGTGATGGTGTACAGTGGGGTCCGGGTGTTGAGGTCTTTGGCGAAGGTGGCCAGGTCGGTGTCCACCAGGCGCCAGGCATCGTTTTCCGGCGTCTCAAAGATCTGCTGGATGGCTTGGGGGATGATGGGATAGGTATGAGTTTCCGTTTCCGGATTATAGATGTAATATCCGTTGGGCAGTTCTTCCTCCGAAATGCCAAGCCCTTCCAGCAGGGCGTCGTTTTCCGGGGAGGTCAGCCAGAAGACCTGGTCAAAGGTTACGGTCCGGGCGGAGGGGTCCAGGGCTGTGATGTATCCTGTCAGGGTCAAGGTCGTGTCTGCACCGGGGAACAGGGAGGCCAAGGGCAGGGTGTACTGAGCCGGTCCCCTGAGGCTCGTATCCGCCATCACCGTAACAGAGGTCAGCTTGCCGTCTACGATCTTTCCTGTAGCCAGCAGGGAATAATAGCTCTGGGCCAGCCGGCCTGTATCCGCCGGAATATCGCCCCCGCTGTGCAGGTTGTACATGGTCCAGAGGAAGGCGGCGGTGTAGTCGTCGCCGGTGCGCAGGTCTTGATAGTCTGATATCTCATACCGCAGGCCCTCATAGTATGGGCTGTAGGCCGTGTCGAAAAGGGTGCTGAGGTGGTCAAAGAGCTGGGATTGCATCTCGGGGTCGGCGTCGGAGGAAAGCTCCGGGAGAGGGGCATTTTCCATCGAAGCGGGCTGCCCGCTGTCCTGGCTGGCATCCGGTGTCGGGTCTGTAGAGAGGCAGGCGGTCAAGGTCAAACACAGGGCCACGGCCACCACGGTGACCAGACAGGCTGGCTTTTTATACCGCATCATGTTCTCAATCCTTTCTTTGATGTCCCCCTGTCCGAAGGCAAGGGGGGTGAGGCGTCTGTCGGTGGAGAGCTGCAGGAGAGCAGTGGAATATTCGGCGCGGATGTCGCGGCCGGCCGTTTGCATCACTGCTTCGTCGCAGGACATTTCCATATCCCTTCCGGACAGGGCAAAGGCAAGCCACACAAGGGGATTGAACCAGTGCAGGCACAGGGCGGCAAAGGCGAGAATCCTGGTGATGTGGTCGCCCCGGGCAATGTGATGGCGCTCATGGGCGATGATATAGGGGAATTCCTCCGGGAGGAGGGCAGAGGGCAGGTAGATCCTCGGGCGGAAAACACCCAGGACAAAGGGCGTGGGGATGTGATCGGCCAGAAAAACGGAACCCTCCAGAGGGATGGCCCCCACCAGCTTCTGGCGCAGGCGCATCAGTTTTACAAGGCCGTAGACTGCCATCGCCCCCACGCCGCCCAGCCAAAGAACGGCCCCGGCAGCGCGGAGAGAGACGGCGGGGGAAAGGCCCTTCTCCGGCGCGGGCTGCAGCGGGCCCTCCTGACCCTCGGCGGGGAGGGGCTCCGGGGCAGCCGGGTCATTTTCCGGGGGAAGCGTCTGGGGAGGGGGCTCCACCTGTCCCGTCGCCGCAGCCGGCATGGGGACCAGGCTGAAGAGGGAAAAAGCGGCAGGGAGGGAGACGGGACAGAGGAGCCGGAACAGCACCACGGCCCAGAGGACATAGGAGAAGATCTTCGGCGTTCGTTTTAACAGCAGCCGTCCCAGAAGCACACAGAGGATCGCGATGCTTGCGGTGACCGACATAGTCAGCACAGCCGAAAAGATCCCGGCGAACACGTCACCCCCTCCTTTCGTCGATGAATTTCTGCAGGGCGTCGATCTCCTGGTCAGAGAGTTTTTTTCGGGAGGAGAAGGCGGCCAAAAACCTTGGCAGGGAGCCCTCAAAGGTCTCTTGGACAAAGGTTTCGCTTTGCAGGGCGTAAAACTCGTTTTTGGACAGCAGGGAGCGGACAGTTCCGCCGTCGTTTTGGAAGAGCCCCCGCTGGCATAGACGCCGCAAAACGGTGTAGGTGGTGGATTTTTTCCACCGCAGCGCCTGCTCACACAGCTTGACCAGTGCGCCGGAGGATAGGGGTTCGTTGTCCCAGATGAGGTTGGCAAACCGGGTCTCGATGGGACCAAGGCGAATGTCGTTCATATCGAAGCCTCCTTTTGGTCTACTTGCTGTAAACTTGATTTTAGTTTACAGCAAGTAGACCGATTTGTCAAGAGAAGCCATCAAAGTTGTAACGAAAAAAGGGACGAGGTGGACGCTGCCTCGTTTCTGACGAACCATGCAGCAGCCACCCAGGGGTAGCTGCTGCATGGTTACGATGTTTTTCTCGAACCGGCAGGGTCATTGACCTGCTTCCAGGGAAAACTGCCCTTCCGAGCCCGTCATGGCGTCGGTGCCGAAGGCGGCGGTGAAGTGGATGGTGAACTGGGCCTTGACCGAGGCGTAGGTCATCTCATCGACGATTTCATCCCGTTCCGAGGCTTCCTCGGATGCCCTTTGGAAGCGGTCAAAGTCCTCTGGGGTCAGCAGCCCGTATGTGCCGGTGAAGGTTCCATCAAACTGGCAGGCGGTGCCCACGAAGCAGACCATCGGCTCCAGGGTTCCGCTCCCCGACATGAAACCTCCCCGCCCGGAGAAGTCATCCGCGCCCTCTTTCTGGATGGCGCCGTAGAAACCGAAGGTGTTATAGTCGGCCAGATCGCCGCCGGTGTATTCCACGAAGACCAGGAAGTCCGGGTGCATCCCGTCGTGGGGCGTCTGGCTGAGAAAGCAGGTGTAGCGGAAGTGGTCGTCCTGAGCAGCATACCGGGTGTAGCCTGGGTTTTCCTCCAGGGAGAACCCTTCCAGATAGGTTCCCTCCATGTCAGCCTGGGAATAGAACTGGTAGGAGATCCAGGGCAGGTTAGGGTTATCGTTCTCGCCGCCGGGGGTGAGCGCCAGAAACAAAAACAGCGCAAGCAAAATCCCCACGAACACCCCTGCGCAGGTCAGGCAAAAGCGGAGAGGGGACCACAGAGGCTTCCCCGTGGCCTCGCCGGCCAGGCGGCGGTTGACCCACTTGGTGTAGATCCGCAGGTAGATGGCAACGCTTGCCACGGAAATGGCCGCCAGCACGGCCAGGAAAATCAAGCAGATGACACACAACATAAGCGCCCCTCCCTACAGGCTAAAAAATGCTTTGAAGCTGTAGTAATAGCTTCGGGTCACATCCACCTTGGCCCCGTCGGTCATGGTCAGCAGAAACTTTGCCGACAGGGCCGGCTTGATGGACTGGATGTGGTGGACGTTCACAATGACCGAGTTGCTCACCCGAAGAAAGTCCTTTGGGTTCAAAATGTTCTGCAAGCGAACCAGGCGTTCCGACAGCCGGTAGTCCTCCCCGCCGCTGTGGGCGAGGATTTCATGGCCCAGGCTCTCGATGAAGGTGACCTCCGCCAGCCCCAGGCGGACCAGGGCCCCATCCTGTTTGGCCATCAGGAAGTCTGGATGATCCTGGCGCTCGGTCAAAAGCAGCTCGGCGTTGTCGTCGATCACATGTCCCGACGCGATGAGTTCCTCTGCCACGGCGGCATACCGTTTTTCACTGAGCAGTAGTTTGATTTTCAGCATGGTTCTCCCCCTCTCCGGGATGTCCTGCTGTTATTTAACCATGGGGTGGAGGGCGGCGCAACCCCTTTGGAACGGGTTGCACGGCAGGGACCATAACTTGCACAGGGAAAAGAAAGCCCTCCCATCCGTGGCTGGCGGATGGGAGGGCGCAGGGTGGGATCAAAAGGTTTCGTAGTGGATCTTGCTCCGGTCCAGCTCCTCCAGGGTGTGGGCGGGGGGGTGGTCCGCCGGGATGCCCAGGGAGAGGATGGCCTCCAGGGCGTAATGGTCGGGCACGGAGAGGAGCTTCCGGCAGTATTCTTCGGTGGAGCCGCCGTCCTCGGTCTGGCGCAGGCGGCCCTGAATCCAGCAACTGCCCAGGCCCAGGTGGTGGGCGGTCAGGTGCATGTTCAGCATGGCGATGGAGCAGTCCTCGGTCCAGACGTCGGTTTTGGTGGTGTCGGCGAAGACCACCACCGCGGCCTTGGCCCCGGCCAGCATCCTGGCCGAGCCCTGGCGGCAGTGGGAGAGGGCCTCCAGGGTGACGGGGTCTTGGACCACCACCAGGTCCCAGGGCCGGCGGGCCCGGCTGGCGGGGCCGATGATCCCTGCGGTGACCACAGCCTCTAATTTCTCCTTGGGGATGGGGTCCTGGGTGTATTTGCGGATGCTCCGGCGGGTGAGCAGCAGGTGCAGAAAATCCATGTCGAGGTTCCTCCTGGCTTGTTTGGGTTTGGAATGCTATTATCATAGCATGGCTCCCTCCCACCCGCAAGGTGAGATTTCCCGTTGCAAAACGGGCAGGGAGTTGCTATAATAAAATGAATCATGCTATTTTGGAAAAACTGGGTCTGCCGGCAGCGCCCTTGCTGTGGGCCGGCGGCCTGTGAAGTGATTCTGGCTGGTGAGAGAAGGGGGCGAAAACCTTGCGGCTGAAATCATTGGAACTGCAAGGGTTTAAGTCCTTCCCGGATCAAACCATTCTCACCTTCGACCACCCCGTCACCGCCATCGTGGGGCCCAACGGCAGCGGCAAGTCCAACCTGTCTGACGCCATCCGGTGGGTGCTGGGGGAGCAGTCGGCCAAAACCCTCCGGGGCGGCAAGATGGAGGACGTGATCTTCGGCGGTGCCCAAGCCCGGCAGCGGCAGGGCTTTGCCCAGGTCACCCTCACCCTGGAGCAGTGCCAGGGGGTGTTTCCCGGCGGCGGCCAGGAAGGGTCGGTGACCCGGCGCTACTACCGCTCCGGCGAGAGCGAATATCTCATCAACGGCAAGCCCGTCCGCCTGCGGGATGTCAGCGAGCTTTTCATGGACACCGGCCTGGGGCAAGCGGGCTATGCCCTCATCGGCCAGGGGAGGATCGACGAGATCCTCTCGGCCAAGAGCATCCAGCGGCGTGAGATCTTTGAGGAGGCGGCGGGCATTTCCCTCTGCCGCCACCAAAAGGAGGAGACCCGGCGCAAGCTGGAGCGCACCCAGGAAAACCTGACCCGCATCGGGGACAAGCTGGAGGAATTGGAGCTTCAGCGGGCCCCCTTGCAGGCCCAGGCGGAAAAAGCAAAAGAGTACCTGGCCCTGCGGGAGGAGCTGCGGGTGCTGGAAATCTCCCTGTGGATGGCCCAGGCCGACCGGCAGCGGGCCAGACGGGAAGAGCTCCAGACCGACTGCGACACCGCCCAGCGGGAGCTGGCCGCCTGCACCCAGGAGGCCGACCGGCTGTACGCCCGAGGAGAGGAACTTCTTGGGAAGCTCCGAGAGGAGCAGGCCCGGGGCGAGCGCCTGCGGGAGACCGCCCAAAGCAGTGAGAACGACCTGCGGGACAGCCGCCAGCGGATGGAACGCTTGGGAGACCGCATCCGCGCCAACGACCTGGAGAGCCAGCGGCTCCGGGAAGAGATCGCCCAGCAAGAGGGACGGCGGAGCCGGATGGAAGCCGACCTGCGCCGCCAGGAAGGGCGGCTGCGGGAGCTGCAAGCCCAGGAGGCCGCCTTGAAAGAAAAGCTGACCCAGGCCCAGGCCCAGTGGGAGCAAACCCAGGCCCGGGCCCAGGAACAGACCGCCGCCTGGCAGGAGGCCCTGCAACGGGATCAGGAGGCCTTGGCCGCCTGCCGCCGCCGGGAACAGGCGGCGGAGGAAGCGTGGATGTCCCTTCGAGGGGCGGAACACAACCTAACTTCCCGGCTCACCCTTTTGGGGGAGCTGGCCCGACAGGAGGAAGGCTATGCCAAGGGGGTCAAAACGGCCATGCGCGCCGCCCGGCGGGGGGACCTGTCCGGGGTGCTGGGGCCGGTGGGAGAGCTGTTCCACGTGGGCGCCCGGTACACGGTGGCCCTGGAGACCGCCCTGGGCGGGGCCCTGCAGCATGTATTGGTAGAGGACGAAGAGGCCGGCAAGGCTGTGCTTCGCCTGGTAAAGCAACGAGACGGCGGACGGGTCACCTGTCTGCCCTTAACCGCCCTCCGGCCCGCCCATTTGCGGGAGGAGGGAATCGAAGAAGAACCCGGTTTTCTGGCCGTGGCCTCAGACCTGGTGGACTGCCAGGAGCGGGTCCGCCCTGCCGCCCTCTCCCTGCTGGGGCGGACGGTGGTGGTGGACACCCTGGACCACGGCGTCCGCCTGGCGAAACTGCGGCGCTACCGGTTCCCGGTGGTGACCCTGGCGGGGGAGATCCTCCGGCCTGGGGGCTCCATGACCGGCGGGTCGGTGAACCGGAAAGGGGGCATCCTCTCCCGGAGCGCCGAGGAGGAAGAACTCCGCAAAAAACGGACCCAGGCCCAGGCCGCCCTGGAAGAGGGAAAGATGGCCCTGGACCGGGCAAAGGAAGCGGCCCTGCAGGCCGCCCGGCGCCTGGAAACCCGGCAGGCTGCCGGCCCATCCGCCTGGGAGGACGACTGGACCCAAAAAGCCCAGGAGGATAAACGCTTGGCCCTGCGGGAAGCATTGGCGGGGATTCAGGGGACCATGGGGGCTTTTCCCCCTCTCTTTGCCCAGCTCAGGGAGCAGTTGGCCACGATCCGGGAGGACAAAGCCCGGCAGGAGGCTCTGCTTGCAACCTATGACCGGCAGAACCAGGATCTGAACCGGGAGATCGCCCAGCTGGAAGAGAAGACGGCGGCGCTGGAAGAACAGCGCGGGACCCTGTCGGCGGCGCTGGACCGAAACACCCGGGAACGGCTGGCCCTGGAAAAGGCCCGGAGCGAGGCCGACCGGGCGGCTCGGGCGCAAAATGACTTGCAGCTCCGTCTCCAGCGGGAGAGCGCGGCGCTGGAACAGAAAAGGCTCCAGGCCGCCCTGGAGGAAAAACGCCTCATCGACCGCCTGTGGGACACCTATGGCGTGACCCACCAGAAGGCCCTGGAGATCCAGGTTCCCATCGAGGACCCGGCCCAGGCCCAGCGGCGGGCGGCCCAGCTCAGTCGGGCCATCCAGGCCTTGGGAACCGTTAACCTGGGGGCGGTGGAGGAGTTTCAACGGGTGGAGGAGCGGTATGGCTACCTCAACGACCAAAAGAACGATGTGGACACCGCCCGGCGGGAGCTGGAACAGGTGATGGACGGGATTACCGCCGAAATGGAGGAGGTATTCCGCCGGGAGTTTGCCCGGATGCAGCAGGCCTTTTCCGAGACCTTCGCCGATCTCTTCGGCGGCGGCCGGGGGAGCCTGTGCCTGGAGGATGAAAGGGACGTGCTGAACTGCGGCATTGCCATCCAGGCCCAGCCCCCGGGCAAGACCCTGCGGTCCATCAGCCTCCTCTCCGGGGGCGAGCGGGCCCTGGTGGCCATTGCCCTGTATTTTGCCATTTTGAAGGTACACCCCACCCCCTTCTGCGTGGTGGATGAGATCGAGGCCGCCTTGGACGAGGCCAACGGGGCCCGGTTCATCCGCTACCTGCGCTCGGCCGCCGGCCAGACCCAGTTTTTGCTCATCACCCACCGGCGGGCCACCATGGAAGCCGCCGACGTGCTCTATGGAGTCACCATGGAGCGCCAGGGGGTCAGCCGGGTGCTGAAGCTGGATCTGGGCCAGGCGGAGGAATTGCTGGGGTCAGAGATCAAATAGGAGGGATTCTCCATGGGATTGTTCAATAAGATTAAGAAGCTCAATATTTTCTCCGGCCTGTTCTCGGTGGACGAGGAATTCTTCGAGGAGCTGGAGGAATCTCTCATCCTCTCCGACATGGGGATGGATACCACCGTAGAGGCGGTGGAGAAGCTGCGGGAGCGGGTGAAGGAGCGAAAGCTCAAGGACCCCGAGGAGGTCAAGGCCTGCCTGCGGGAGATTTTGGTGGAGATGCTGGAGGTGGGCGACACCGCCCTGGACCTGTCCCAGAAGCCCGCTGTGGTGCTGATGATCGGGGTCAACGGCGTGGGGAAGACCACCACCATCGGCAAGCTGGCCAACGCCTTGAAGGCCCAGGGCAACCGGGTCCTTCTGGCCGCCGGGGACACCTTCCGGGCGGCCGCCGCCGACCAGCTTTCCATCTGGGCCGAGCGGGCCAAGGTGGAGATTGTGAAGCACGAGGAGGGGTCCGACCCCGCCGCCGTGGTCTTCGACGCCATGAACGCCGCCCGGGCGCGGCGGGTGGACGTGGTCCTGGTGGACACCGCCGGACGGCTGCACAACAAGCAGAACCTGATGAATGAGCTGAACAAAATCAGCCGGGTCATCGACCGAGAGGGGCAGGCCAGCTCCAAAGAGGTCCTGCTGGTTCTGGACGCCACCACCGGCCAGAACGGCCTGATCCAGGCCAAACAGTTCGGCCAGAGCGCCGGGATCACCGGCATCGTTCTCACCAAGCTGGACGGCACCGCCAAGGGCGGTGTGGTCCTGGCGATTGCCAAGGAGTTGGGCGTGCCGGTGAAGTACGTGGGCCTGGGAGAGGGCATTGATGATCTCCAGCCCTTTGACGCTGTGGCCTTTGCAGAGGCCCTGATATAAAATAGGATGTACTATTTCTTGAAAAAGCAAGGAATGGAAAGGAGCAGACATGGCTCGCATTGACGGAAGAAAGAATGATGAACTCCGCCCCATGGAGATCATTCCCAATATTAACAAATTTGCCGAAGGAAGCTGTCTCATCCGCTGCGGCAACACCCACGTGCTGTGCACCGCCAGCGTGGAGGAGCGCACCCCCCGCCACGTCCCCGAAGGGGAGGGCTGGGTGACGGCGGAGTATTCCATGCTCCCCCGGGCCAACCGGGAGCGGAGCAAGCGGGACATCGCCAAGCTGAAGCTCTCCCCCCGGTCGGCGGAGATCCAGCGGCTGGTGGGCCGGGCCCTCCGGGCTGCGGTGGACATGAAAAAGCTGGGGGAGCGGACCATCACCATCGACTGCGACGTCCTCCAGGGGGACGGCGGCACCCGCACCGCCTCGGTGACCGGGGGCTTTGTGGCCCTGTCCTACGCCTGCTGGAAGCTGGTGGAGGAGGGGGTTATCCCCGAAATGCCCCTGACCACCTGCGTGGCCGCCGTGTCGGCGGGCATCGTGGACGACGTGCCCATGCTGGACCTGTGCTATGAGGAGGACTCTGGCGCCATGGTGGATCTCAACTGCGTGATGAACCACGAGGGGGAGATCATCGAGCTCCAGGGCACCGGCGAGGGCCGGGCCTTCACCATTGACGAGCAGCGGAAGCTGGTGGACCTGTGCGCCAAGGGCATCCGGGAGATCCAGACCATCCAGAAGGCCGTGCTGGAAGGAGGCGCCCAATGAAGGTCGTCTTAGCCAGCCAGAATAAGAAGAAGATCGTGGAGATGCGGGCCATCCTGTCCCAGATGGGGGTGGAGGTCCTCTCCCAGGCCGACGCGGGGGTGAATCTGGAGCCCGAGGAGACGGGGACCACCTTTGAGGAAAATTCCCGCATCAAGGCCAAGGCCGTCATGGAGGCCACCGGCCTGCCCGCCATCGCCGACGACTCAGGCCTCATGGTGGACGCCTTGGGAGGCGAGCCTGGAGTCTACTCCGCCCGGTACGGGGGAGAGGGCCTGGACGACACCGGCCGGTGGCAGCTGCTGCTGAAAAACATGGAGGGGAAGGCCGACCGGACCTGCAAGTTTGTCAGCGTCATCTGCTGCTGCTTCCCCGACGGCACCGAGGTGATGGCCCGGGGGGAGTGCCCCGGCATCCTGGCCCAGGGCCCCAGCGGAGACGGGGGCTTTGGCTATGACCCCATCTTTTACCTGCCCCAGCTGGGCAAGACCATGGCCCAGCTCACCCCGGAAGAAAAGAACAAAATATCCCACCGGGCCAAGGCCCTGGCGGGATTCCAAATAGAATGGGAGAAACAACACAATGGAACTGACCAGTAAACAGAGAGCCCAGCTGCGCGGCCTGTCCAACAGCCTGGACACCATCGTACACATCGGCAAGGACGGCATCGGAGACAACCTGGTCCAGCAGGCCAACGAGGCCCTGGAGGCCCGGGAGCTCATCAAGTGCCGGGTGCTGGAGAACTCCATGCTCACCGCCAGGGAGGCCTGCCAGGAGCTGGCCAAGCGCACCCGCAGCGAGGGCGTGCAGGTGATCGGCACCAAGTTCGTTTTATACCGCGAGAGCCACAATAAAGAGAAAAAAGACAAGATCGTGTTGGTAAAGGACCGGAAGAGACCAACCCAGAGATAACGGAAAGGGTGGAATCACTTCATGAAAATTGGAATTTACGGCGGGACCTTTGACCCGCCCCACTTGGGGCACATGGAAGCGGCCCGGGCCGCTCTGGAACAGATGAATCTGGACCGGCTGATCATCATCCCCGACTGCGAGCCCCCCCACAAGGACCTGGTGGAGGATGCGGCCACCCCCCAGCAGCGGCTGGAGATGGTCGCCCTGATGGCCGATGGTCTGGGCCCCCGGGCAGAGGCTTCGGACCTGGAGATCCGCCGGGAGGGCAAGAGCTACACCGCCGACACCGTGGAGGAGCTCCACGAGCAGTTCCCCGAGGATGAGCTGTGGCTGCTCATGGGCACCGACATGTTCCTCACCGTGCAGAACTGGTACCAGCCCGAGCGGATCTTCCAGTACGCCGGGGTGGCGGCCTTTGCCCGCAGCGAGGAGGACAGCGAGGAGCTCTTCGAAGAGCAGAGCAAGTACTTAGCGGAGACTTTCCATGCCCAGACCACGGTGGTCAGGCTGCCCCAGGTGACGGAGATCGCCTCCCGGGACCTGCGGCGGATGCTGGCCTCGGAGTGGACTGGGGGTAATGTGGACCCGGCCCAGTACCTGTGGCCGCCGGTTTACGGGTATATCCTGCGGGAGGGCCTGTTCGGCACCAAGGCCGATCTGAAGCACCTGAGCGACAAGCACCTGCGGGCCATTTCCTATTCTATGGTGAAGGCCAAGCGGCTGCCCCACATCCAGGGCACCGAGAAAACGGCGGTGGAGCTGGCCAAGTTCTGGGGGGTGGACCCGGAGAAAGCCCGCCGGGCGGCCATCCTCCACGATTGCACCAAATATTGGGAGCTGGAGCCCCAGGTGGCCACCTGCGATAAGTACGGCATCCCCCTGGATGAGCTGGAGCGGATCTCCGTGAAATTCCTTCATTCCAAAACCGGCGCGGCCCTGGCCAAGCACGTCTTTGGCGAGCCTGACGACGTCTACGACGCCATCTTCTGCCACACCACGGGCAAGCCGGGTATGAACACCTTTGAGAAAATCCTCTATCTGGCCGACTACATGGAGCCCTCCCGCGACTTTGACGGGGTGGAGGAAATGCGCCGGCTGGTCTATGAGGACTTGGACCAGGCCATGATCATGGGCCTGGAGATGACCATCGAGGAGCTGAAAGAAAAGGGCGCGGTGGTCCATCGAAATACCCAGGGAACCCTGGATGAATTGAGGAGGCGTGTACGGTGAGAGATCGATCCTTTTCTGAGGAAGAGAGAAGGCAGAGAGAGAAAGAGGAACGATCCCGTTTACGCAAGCAAGAGCAAGCCTATCGCGAGGCCCAGCGGGGAGTTTACTCCCGCATCTATCAGGAACAGGACGCCATGCCCGAGGATTACCGCCAGGCCTTTTGGGAGGATCCCCGGGACCGGCTGTATGAGCAGCCGGCCCAGCGGGCCTGGGAAGAGGACGACGGCTGGGAGGACCAGCGCCGGCAGATCCGCCGGGAGGAGCTGTGGGATGATCCCTGGCCCAAGAGCGGCGGAGACCGGCGGGAGAGCCGGGGCGGAGGGGAGGAACCCGCCCCCCGGCAGCCCAGGGACCCCCGCCAACCCCAGGGGGACCCGGGCCGGGGCGGCCAGTGGCAGCCCCTTTCCCAGGGGGAGCCCGCAGAGGAGGAATGGCAGCCCATCCTCCGCTCTGGGCCCCCGGAAGAGCCGCCGCAGCCCCGGAAAAAGCGGTCCGGCCAGCCGCCGGCCCGTCCCCCGGAGAACCAGGGGGGACGGCGGCCTCCGGCAGGCAGAGTCCCTGGGGGACGGCGCCCGCCCGGACGGCGGCGAAAGCGGCGGCGGGTGCTCGTGACCGTGCTGCTGGTGCTGGTGGCCCTGCTGGCGGTGGGCTTTATCCTCCACCAGATCTTTGTCCGGCCCCCGGAGGTGCCTCCGGTCCAGAACCAGTCCATGGGCACCGACCCCGGCAGCCTGGGCGCGGGCCGGAAGGAGGGCGTGTATACCTTCCTCCTGGTGGGCCGGGACGACGGCGGCGGCGGCAACACCGACACCATCATGGTGGGCTGCTACGACGTGAAAAACGGTACCGTGGACGTGCTGAGCATCTATCGTGACACCCTGGTGGACGTGCCCTGGGAGATCGCCAAGATCAACTCCGTCTACAACCGCCAAGGCATTGAAGGGGTCCAGCAGCAGGTGAAAAACCTCATCGGCTATGTGCCGGACTACTACTTTGTGGTGGAGCTGGACGCCGTGGCCGAGATCGTGGATACCATCGGCGGCGTGGATTATGACGTCCCCTACAACATGGACTACGACGACCCCACCCAGGACCTGCACATCCACTATAAGAAGGGGATGCAGCACCTGAAGGGAGAGGACGCGGTAAAAGTTCTCCGCTGGCGGAAGAACAACAGCGGCGAGAGCCTCTCTGTGGGCGACGTGGGCCGGGTAGAGGTCCAGCACACCTTCCTGCGGGCTTTGGCCGGGGAACTGGTGAGCCTGGGCACCCTGACCAAGATCGGGGAGCTGATGGACGTGGTGGACCGGAACCTGGAGAGCAACCTGAACTATGGCGAAATGATCTGGTTTGGGGAGCGGGCCCTGCTAATGAACAAGGAGAATATCCGGTTCCACAACCTGCCCGGGGACTACACCGGCACCATCTGGAGCCCCACCTATCAAAATTATCAGTCCTATGTGTTTGCCAATTCCGCTGCCCTGCGGGAGCTGGTGAACCAGTCTATGAACCCCTATCTGACGGACATCACCCCGGAGATGCAACACGTGGCCCACGACACCACCGTGAACAACCTGCCGGTGGAGGACAACGGCGCCGCCGGAATCTCGGGAGATGTGTCGACCCAGAGCACCGAAGAATAAACCCCCGGGCTCCGGCCCGGCAACGAGAAAGGAAGATCCTATGACACCGAAAGAGATGGCTCTGCTGCTGGCCCAGGCCCTGGACAGCAAAAAGGGCAAGGACATCCGGGTGCTGGAGACCGACAGCGTGACCACACTGGCCGATTACTTCGTCCTGTGCTCCGGCACCTCGGCCCCCCAGCTCAAGGCGCTGGCCGACGCCGGGGAAAAGGCCATGAAAGAAGCGGGCATTCTCCCCCACCATGTAGAAGGACACCGGGGCGGGACCTGGATTCTGCAGGACTACGGCGACGTGGTGGTCCACCTGTTTGACACAGAGGCCCGGGCTTTTTACGACCTGGACCGCCTGTGGCAGGACGCCACGGTGGTGGACCTGAGCCAGGTGCTCCAGCCCGGAGAATAAACGAGAAAAGAAATCAGAAAAACAGGAAAGTGTGATCAGATTGAAATACGAGTTTAACCGCATTGAACGCAAGTGGCAGGACCGGTGGGAGAAGGCAAAGGCCTACCGCGTGGAAAACGGCGGGGACAAGCCCAAGTACTACGCCCTGGTGGAGTTCCCCTATCCCTCCGGCCAGGGCCTCCACGTGGGCCACGCCCGGCCCTACACCGCCATGGACGTGGTGGCCCGGAAACGCCGGATGGACGGCTATAACGTCCTCTTCCCCATGGGCTACGACGCCTTTGGCCTGCCCACGGAAAACTACGCCATCAAAAACCACATTCACCCCGCCCAGGTGACCCGAGATAACATCGCCAACTTCACCAAGCAGCTGAAAATGCTGGGCTACTCCTTCGACTGGGACCGGGTGGTGGACACCACCGATCCCGGCTATTACAAGTGGACCCAGTGGATTTTCCTCCAGCTGTTTAAGAAGGGTCTGGCCTATAAGACCTCCATGCCCGTGAACTGGTGCACCTCCTGCAAGTGCGTGCTGGCCAACGAAGAGGTGGTGAACGGCGTCTGCGAGCGCTGCGGCTCCGAGGTCATCCGCAAGGAGAAAAGCCAGTGGATGCTGAAGATCACTGAATACGCCCAGCGCCTCATCGACGACCTGGACCAGGTGGACTTCATCGAGCGGGTGAAGATCCAGCAGAAGAACTGGATCGGCCGGTCCACCGGCGCCGAGGTGACCTTCCAGACCACCCAGGGAGACGACCTGGTGGTTTACACCACCCGGCCGGACACCCTCTTTGGGGCCACCTACATGGTCCTGTCCCCTGAGCACCCCTACATCAACCAGTGGAAGGGGGCCATCGGCAACTGGGATGAGGTTACCGCCTATGTGGAGGCCGCCGCCCGGAAGTCTGACTTCGAGCGGACGGAGCTGGCCAAGGAAAAGACCGGCGTGAAGCTGGACGGCGTCATGGGGATTAACCCCGTCAACGGCCGCCAGATCCCCATCTTTATCTCTGACTACGTCCTGGTCTCCTACGGCACCGGCGCCATCATGGCCGTGCCCGCCCACGACGACCGTGACTGGGAGTTTGCCAAGAAGTTCGGCTGCGAGATCATCGAGGTGGTCCAGGGGGGCGACGTGGAGAAGGCCGCCTTTACCCTGAAGGACGACACCGGCATCATGGTCAACTCCGACTTCCTCAACGGCCTCACCGTCAAGGAGGCCATCCCCGCTATGAAGAAGTGGCTGGAGGAGAAGGGCATCGGCCATGAGAAGGTGAACTATAAGCTCCGTGACTGGGTCTTCTCCCGCCAGCGGTATTGGGGTGAGCCTATCCCCCTGGTCAACTGCGAGAAGTGCGGCTGGGTCCCCCTGCC
>JALERU010000057.1 GCA_022764045.1 Clostridiales bacterium
TCTCTTAGCTTCAAAGAAAAATTAACGTTGCCCCACAAAGCTTTTTAGCTTCATGGACAACTTCAATGTCCGTTTTGGTGCTTCGTGTTTTCTCTTACGTTGTTTAATTTACAAGGTACACGCCGCTTCATGCGGGGTGAATTGTATTTTACCACAGCCCCAACATCTTGTCAAGAGAAACTTTCAAGTTTTTCCAAACTATCCTGTTTTCTGACCTTTTGTTGGCCTCGTCTCGCGACAGCTTTGATAGAATACCACGCCTCCCCTCCATTGTCAACCCCTATTTTTCACTTTTTTCATTTTTTCTTTTTCAGGCCCTTTCCCCTCTTTTTTATTTATGATGATGGTATATGGTCTTTTCCGGGGAAAGCCAACAAGATCTCCGTTGCCAGAGAGCGCGGGTTGTGGTTTAATGGGATCATAGACGACGATCAAAAGATAGAAAGGAGTCCTCCCCATGAAATCTCTCCGGTTCCCTCTTTTCCTCTGCTGCCTTTCCCTGCTCCTGTTGGCTCTGTCCGCCTGCGCCCAGCAGGAATCTCCTCCCGCCCAAGCGCCCCAGCCGGAAGAGATCACCCAGACACCGGACAATCCCGGCGGCCTCTATCTCACGGACCTGATCTCTATGACCGTCCAGGAGGTCACCGCCCTGTGGGGCGAGGATATCGCCTATCTGGACCAGTGGTACGGAGGGTCCGCCAAGTATTTCTACTATGAGGATGGGCGCGTCCCCTATCGTTTCTCCTTCCTGGACCACGACCACAAGGGAACCGCCACAGGCAGCGAGCCCCTCTACACCGTGGGGTATGCCGCTTGGGAAAACGACGCCGTCGCCATGGTGGCGCCGGAGATTCCCATTTCGGTGACCTATCCCCAACTGGAGGAGTTGGGCTACCAGGGGGATTTCTCCACCACCGTGGGGGAGGGAGACGAGTTCCACGCCGGGGCCTCCGCCTATTTTACCTTTTTATACAATGACGCCATCCGCTTGGACTTCCTGTGGCTGGAGGGGAGCAACTGCCAGACCGACCCCGCCGACTCCGTGGCTGTGATCCGGGTGGAGGCCGTCCCAGAGGCCGCCGCTCCCGAACGGGAGCCGGAGCCCCAGTCTCCCGCAGAGGAAAGCCCCACTGCCGGCTCTTTTGAGGGGGTAATGGGCAGCCGCTTTGTGGTGCCGGAGGGCTTTGTCCAACGCTCTGTCCGCCCGGCCATGGGATATCTCTATTCCTTCTACCGGGAGGACCTGGACATGGAGCTCTCCGTATGGGAGTGCAGCCAGGTTTCTGTGCCTACCACAGCCGAAGAGGATTACAACGCCCTCTGCGACAGCCCCGACGTAGAGGTGACCTACACCACCCAGAAAGGCAACAAATATGTGGTCAGCGGCTACCAGGGAGAGGACATTTTCTATCAGGTCCATTACGGCGGGGACATCCGCTATTCCGTCTCCTTTACCTACCCCAAGGCCAACGCCGCCTCCTGCAACCCCATTGTGGACGCCTTTATGCCCACGTTCTCCTGCTAAGCCCGAAGGAAATCTACAGTTGCCATCCCCCGAAAAGTGTGCTTTAATATAAGAGTATGCCATTTTACTAAGGGAGGCGTTCCCATGCCCATTAAAATTCCAAATTCTCTGCCCGCCCGGGAAACCCTGGAGGGCGAGAATATTTTCGTTATGACCGAATATCGGGCCATCCACCAGGACATCCGGCCTCTCAAGCTGCTGATCCTGAACCTGATGCCCACCAAAATCGCCACCGAGACCCAGCTATTGCGGAAGTTCTCCAATACCCCCCTGCAAACCCAGGTGGAGCTGCTGCAAACCATCAGCCACGACGCCCAGAACGTGGACCGGAGCCACCTGGAGTCCTTTTACACCTCCTTTGACCAGATCAAGGACAAGTACTATGATGGCCTGGTGATCACCGGGGCGCCCGTGGAGAACATGGACTTTGAGAAAGTGGACTACTGGCAGGAGCTGTGCCAGATCATGGACTGGTCCAAAACCCACGTCCACTCCACCCTTCACATCTGCTGGGGGGCCCAGGCCGGGCTGTATTACCACTATGGCATCCCCAAGTACAGCCTGCCCCAGAAGGTCTTCGGGGTCTTTGACCACAAGGTGCTCAAGCCCTCCTCCCCCCTGTTCCGGGGCTTTGACGACCGGTTTTACGCCCCCCACTCCCGGCACACCGAGGTGCTGGAGGAGGATATTCGGAAAATTCCCCAGCTGGAAGTCCTGGCCGTCTCGGAAGAGGTGGGCGTCTTCGCGGTCAAAACGGAAGACAGCCGCCAGTTCTTCTTCCTGGGCCACCTGGAATACGACCGGGACACCCTGGCCCAGGAATATCAGCGGGATGTGGACCGGGGCCTGCAAATCCAGGTCCCCCGCCACTATTACCCCAATGACGACCCCACCCAGACCCCTATCGTCCGCTGGCGCTCCGCCGGCCAACTCATCTATACCAACTGGCTGAACTACTACGTCTATCAGACCACACCTTACGACCTGACCTCCTTGGACCGCAAATAAGCTCTCCTGCCCTCTGTCCTCCTGCCAGACAGAGGGCAGGCGTTTTTCCTCCCGCTTTTTTAGAAAATCACACATTTCCTCTTGACAAACTCGCCGGATTATTGTATTATTTAGCCAGAGAAACGGAAAGGCAACTTTCTAAAACCCTCTCTTTGATTCCTCCCAGGCCTATTGACGTAACGAAAGGATCGGTGAGTCCCGTGGGCGATGCAGTTTCCTTTCAGAGCGCATGGGCGCCACTCCATTGAGACAAGCGGAAACAGGCTGTGATTTTCCTCCCTGTTCCTTGTGTTCAGCATAGGCTGTGTTTGGTGGCCATCCATGGCAGGCTCTGACCCTGACCCGAAGGAAGTATTCTGTGGTCATTCTCTCTGTAAATTGAATAACGTCACAATAGAATATTATTTAGTTTGCAAGTAAAACGCATATTTCGACAGAGTGGACGACGAAAACGGTCCCACATACAACCCTTCGTTGGATTTTCTTGGATGACTTGGGTGTGATGGATTACGTCGCTTTTTGAACGCTCTCTCTGGTAAGAGATTGGAGCCAGACACCCTGTACGATCGAATGTGTGAATCTGTAAAACGAATTCCAGAGGGCATTTCTTTTGAAATGCCCTCTGTTTTTTTCGGGGCGCGCCCCATGGAAAAAGCTGCAACAAGGCGTTACAACCCGACGGGTTATCTTACAAGGGGAAGACAATTCAGTGACAAATTCCCGGAAAGCCCGTAACCTTTATTATATTTTTCTTAAATACCTTGACGTCCCCCTGCCTCTTCCTGTATACTTTCTACAAATCTTCAGGAATTCCTGACAGAAGAAAGCGAGGCTCTTTTTATGATCAAGGAAAAAGAACGCACTCTTTTCATCACACTTATCGTCATTCTCCTCGCCGCCGTGATAATCAGCGCCGGCGCCAGTGTGTTTGCCGCCAAATCCGTCTACGACCTGCGGGTGGAGACCGGTTTGGGCCATAGGGAAACCCAGGAGGACGACGTGCCCATTATGAATGGCGAATATTACATCCGTCCCACCACCGAGATCTCCGATGCCTACAAGTCCGGCAGCGACAGCGGCCTGGATGAAAAGCAAAAGGAGACCCTGGAGATGGCCTCCGCCGTGCTGGATGAGATCATCACCGGGGATATGACTCCTTACGACAAAGAAAAAGCCGTTTACGACTGGATGTCCACCAAGCTAACCTATGACACCGGTGTTCTTCAGGTCATTCCCCAAACCTCCGCCGACTGCGACAACCCCTATGGGGTGCTGAAATATCACAACGCCGTCTGCGTGGGCTACGCCACCACCTTCCGTCTGTTCATGCAGATGATGGATATCCCCTGCATGGTGGTTCACAACAACGACCTCTACCACTCCTGGGACCTGGTCCAGTTGGACGGCAACTGGTACCACGTGGATATCTACTCTGACCAGGGCAGCGGAAGCTACGCCAACTTCAATATGAACGATGAAATGGCTTCCGCCAACCACGACTGGGACCAGGACTTCTTCCCCGCCGCCACTTCCCTGGACTATAACTATGCCTATCAAAACAGGCAGCCCATAGAGGATCTCTATCAAATTCCCAAGCTCCTGCGCCAGGCCGCCGAAGAAAAGCAGGGCATCCTCTGCCTGGACTTCGCCGTCATCGACGAGGCCCACGCCCAAATCGCAGAGGCCATGCTCAGTGGCGTCCAGTCCTCCATGGAGTCCTCCGAGGCCTTCCAGAACCTGTGGATGCACTGGACCTGGATGCACATCACCGGCAGCGAATATGTTCTCACCGTCTTTGTTGAGGGCTATGACCCTGAGGGACCCTCTGCGGAATTTGAGATCTCTGAAGAGGACCAGATGAAGATTGAGGAGGCCGTCAATGCTGCCTTTGGCGAGGACGTGGATTGGGAGAGCATCCAAAACGAAATGGCCGCCCACAACGACACCCCCGAAGCCGCCGCTGTGGAAGAGCTGACGGACGCGGAGGGCTGACTGCCATGAAACGACTCTCTCTCTTCTTCCTCTCCGCCCTTCTCCTCCTCGCCCTGTCCTCCTGCGGCGAGGCCCCCGGCGGCAGCGCCGCCACGGCGGATATGGACGACCTGCAAAAAACCATGCTGGCTGCTGACCCCACCCTGGCGGAGAACATCACCTCCATCACCGGTTCGGTGGACGATGCGGCCCACCTCTTCTCCTATCTGTCCGACCTGCCCTATGACAAGGTGGAAAATTTCCTCCTGTCCTATTCCACCAAGGGCGCCGCCGACGAGGTAGCCGTCATTGCGGTGAAGAACCCGGAGGACGTGGGCGAGGCCGCCAACTCCCTGCGCCGCCACGTGGACCAGCGGAAACAGCTCTTCCAGCAATACGGCCCCGCCGAGGCGGCCCGGGTGGAGAAGGCCGAAATCTTTACCAAGGATCAATATGCCGTCCTCCTCATCTGTGACAACAGTCCCGCGGTGAAAACCGCCTTTGAAAACTTCCTTCCCGCTGCGGAATGACCTTCCGCAAAAAATCCCGAGCCTGACGGCTCGGGATTTTTCTATTTCGTAGATTCCTTTATTTTTACGGCAGGCAGCCTTCCTCCACCAATCCCCGGTCAAACAGGATCACCGACCGCCCCCCGGCCTCCCGATACAGGCTTCGGCAGACCCTCGGCCCGTAAGGCCCGGGATGGGAGGGTGGCTCCACCCGGAGGTGATCCAGGTGGCGCAGATGTAGGCCCACCTGCTTTTTCCCCAGGGGCCCCGGCGAGTGGCTGGAAAGATAGCGGTCAAAGGGCAGCTTCTCCGCCGCCTCCAGGGTCTGCCGCAGTTCTCTCACGGGGGCGGCCTCCCACCCCAGCAGGAGGAGGGTGGGGTTCAGCCCATCCCCCGCCAGAAGGAGACCCTCCTTTTCCAGCAGCAGCCCCACAGAGCCCCGGGTGTGCCCCGCCAGAGAGACCACCTCCCCGGTGATGCCTCCCAGGTCAAAGACTTCGCCCACCTCCAACGGCGCTATGGCGCAGCCCTGCCCGGTCATGCGGGCCTGGGCCTCCAGCAGGGGCCAGTCCAGCCGGTGGACCCGGACCACAGGGAAACGGAAATTTCCGCCGATGTGGTCACTGTGGCCGTGGCTGTTCAGCACCAGGCAGGGGGTGGAGACCCGCTGAGCCACATAGGCCGCCAGATCCCGTTTCCCCTGGCCGGTGTCCCAGAGGATGGCTCGGTCCCGCCCCTGGAGAAGGGTGCAGTACACCCGGTAGTCCTCCTCAAAATGCCAGACCCCCGGGCAGATCTCCCGGCTGTTCATCGCCGAAGGAAGCTCACACCTTCCGCAGACCCTCGGCAGCGCCGAAGAGCATTTCGCTGAAGGTGGGGTGGGGATGGATGACCTCCGACAGTTCGCCGGCGGTGAGGCCCTTCTGAATGGCCAGGGTCAACTCACCCACCATGTCGGTGGCCCGGGGGCAGACCAGCTGGGCGCCCAGGAGCTTGCCGGTGGTGCCGTCGGTGACCAGCTTCACGTAGCCGCTCTCGGTGCCCTCGATGAGGCACTTGCCGTTGGCGCCGGTGAGATACTTGCCCGTCTTCACGGGGATGCCAGCGGCCTTGGCCCCCTCCTCGGTGAGGCCCACCGAGGCGATCTCCGGGTTGGTATAGACGCAGCTGGGGACCACAGACATATCCAGGGGGGGCTTTTTGCCGGCGATCACCGCCACAGCGTTCTCCCCCTGGGCGCTGGCCACGTGAGCCAGCTGGATGTTCCGGGCCTTGGCGTCGCCAATGACATAGACGTGGGGCACGCTGGTGCGGCCGTCTACGTCTCCCACGATGGCGCCCCGCTCCAGCTCCAGGGAGAAGTCGGGGCCGAAGAGGCCCTCCAGGTTGGCCTTCCGTCCGGCGGCGGCCAGCACCCCCTGGGCGGTGACCGTCTGCTCCACGCCCTTCTTATCCACATAGCTGACCGTCATGGCCCCGGGCGCGCCCTCGATCTTCTGGACGCTGGCCTTGGCCTCCACCTTGACCCCCTGCTTTTTCAGGATCATGGTCAGGCGCTGGGCGATCTCCTTGTCCATAAAGGGCAGGATGTGGTCAGCGGCCTCCAGCACGGTGACCTCGCAGCCCAGGCAGCGGTAGAGGGTGGCGCACTCCACGCCCACCACACCGCCGCCGATGATGACGAGGGATTTGAAATTTTGGCCGCCCCACTCCAAGATATCCCGGCTGTTCCAAACGCCGGGCAGGTCGATGCCGGGAATGGGGGGATAGGAGACCTTGGAGCCGGTGGCGATAATGATATCCTTCCCCTCATAGGTCTCCCCGTTGCAGGTGATCACCCCGGCCTTTTCAATGCGGGCCTGGCCGGAGACCACCGTGATCTTGTTGGCCTTCATCAGCTTTTCCACCCCTTGGCGCAGGGTGGTGACCACCTCGTCTTTCCGCCGGTGCATGGCGTCAAAGTCATAGGTCACATCCTGGGTCTGAATCCCCAGGGTCTGGACGTGGCCCAGGGCAGCGTAGGTCTCCGCGCTGTGGAGCAGGGCCTTGGTGGGCATACAGCCCCGGTTCAGGCAGGTACCGCCCAGGTCTTCCTTTTCAAACAGGACCACCTGCAAGCCCTCTTTGGCCGCTTTCTCCGCGGCGGTGTAGCCGCCGGGGCCGCCGCCGATAATGGCAATGTCAAATTTCATGTGTTACTCCTCCATGAGCAGTGTCAAAACGCTCTCCACCAGGTCTCCCTCCGCCCCAGGCAGGGCCAGAAGGGTTTGGCGGAGGGCGTCCCTCTGCCGGGGGCAGCCCTTCAGGGCCTCGGGCACCCGGCTCAAAAAGTCGGCCTCCAGGCCGTCGGACCACAGGGCGGCCTGGGTAATCTTCCCCCGGTCCTGGCTGTAATCCAGCCGCAGGATGCCCCAGTCAAACAGGGCCTGGCGGCTCACCTGCAGGGGCTGGCTGTCCCCATAGATCCAGACCGGATCGGAGAACCGGGCAATCCCCCGGGCCAGGGCGTCGGCGTCCAGCTCCCCTTCGGAAAGGGGCTGCACAGGTAAGCCGTACACCTGGCCAAAGGCTGTGATCAGCGCCCGCCGGAGCTCTTCCATGGTCAGCCCCGGCCGGAAATCCCGGAGGTTCACCACCCGGGCCCGCACCGACTTGACGCCCTTGGCCTGGAGTTTCAAGGGAGAGACATTCAGATATTTTTCCAGGGGCGCCAGGTCCACCGCCACCATCAGCGTGCCGTGGTGGTAGCACTGATCCCCTGTGCGGTAATAGGCGTGGCCGGAAAACTTCCCGCCCTCCACCGTGAGATCATTCCGTCCGTTCTTCTCCGCCGGGATGCCCAGGGAGCGGACCGCCCGCAGAATGGCCTCGGTCTGTTTTTCCACGTCGTAGTCCCGGCGGACGGTGAGGAAGGTGAAATTCAGGTTCCCCAAGTCATGATAAACCGCCCCACCACCGGACAGACGGCGGACAAGATGTCCGCCGTCTGCTTCCAGTGCTTGGATGCGGCACTCGTTGGATGCATGTTGATTGCGCCCGATGACCACAGTGCGCTGGTTCTGCCACAGGTACAGGATACACTGGCCAGGCTTCACCCGGCGCAGGAGATATTCCTCCAGGGCCAGGTTGTGGCGGGGGTCCGTGTCCCGGGTGTCGATCACATACAGGTTACGAAGCATAGCGCGCCTCCCAGATTCGCGAAAAGGCCTTACCCCTCAAAAGAATACCGCAGGATGGGCGACCGGGCGGCCGTGACCTCGTCGGGACGGCCCACCGCACAGTCGTGGGGGGCGTGGTGGAGGCTTTCGGGATCGGTCTTGACCTCGGCCAGGATGTCCAGGAAGACCTGGGCGGCCTCGTCCAGAGTTTCGGGGCTCTCGGTCTCGGTGGGTTCCACCATGAGGGCCTCGTGGACGATGAGGGGGAAGTACATGGTTGGGGGATGGATGCCGAAGTCCAGCAGGCGCTTGGCCACGTCCATGGCGGTGACGCCGGTGTCGTGGGCCAGGCCCTGGAGGGTCATGACAAACTCGTGCATGCAAAGGGTGTTGTAAGACATGTCATAGTGGCCCATGAGCTTCTTCATCAGGTAGTTGGCGTTGAGGACCGCGCCGGCGGAAGCTTCGGGGATCCCCTCCTTGCCCAGGGTGAGGACATAGGTCAGGGCCTTCACCACCACCAGGAAGTTGCCATAGAAGCTCCGCACCTGACCCATGGTCTGCTGAGGCTCATACAGGGAGTAGACCCCGTTCTCCTCCTTCACCCGGGGGGAGGGCAGGAAGGGCTCCAGCATAGCCTTGCAGCCCACAGGGCCGCTGCCGGGGCCGCCGCCGCCGTGGGGGGTGGAGAAGGTCTTGTGCAGGTTCAGGTGGACGCAGTCAAAGCCCATGTCGCCGGGGCGGACGTGGCCCATGACGGCGTTGAGGTTGGCGCCGTCGTAGTAGCACAGGCCGCCGGCGTCGTGGACGATCTGGGTGATCTCCAAAATATTGGCGTCGAAGAGGCCCACGGTGTTGGGGTTGGTGAGCATCAGGCCGGCGGTGTCGGGGCCCACGGCCTTCCGCAGGGCGTCCAGATCCACCCCGCCCATCTCATTGGAGGGCACGGAGACCACCTTGAACCCTGCCATGGTGGCAGAGGCGGGATTGGTGCCGTGGGCGGAGTCGGGGACGATGATCTTGGTCCGGGCGGTGTCGCCCTTGGACTGGTGATACTTTCGGATGAGCAGCAGGCCGGTGTACTCGCCGTGGGCGCCGGCAGAGGGCTGGAAGGTCATGCCGTCCATGCCGGTGATTTCGCACAGGAGGGTTTCAGCGGTGCGGAGCACCTCCAGGGCGCCCTGCACGGTCTCGGCCGGCTGGAGGGGGTGGATCTGGGTGAAGCCGGGCAGGGCCGCGGCCTCCTCATTCACCCGGGGGTTATACTTCATGGTGCAGGAGCCCCGGGGGTAGAAGCCGTCGTTGACCCCGTGGGTCTGCTTGGCAAGCTCGGTGTAGTGCCGGCCCAAGTCGATCTCAGAGATCTCGGGCAGGCGGGGGGCCTCGGCCCGCAGCAGGCCCTGGTCAAAGGCGGCTGCCGGCACGTCGCAGGGGGGCAGCAGGGCGCTGCCCCGGCCGGAGCGGCTCCGTTCAAACAGCAGTTTCATTTTCCCAGCACCTCCCCAATCACAGCGATGAGCTGATCCATGTCAGCCTTGGTGTTCAGCTCTGTACAGCACCACAGAATGCCGCCATCCACCGGCAGGCCGCCCAGGATGCCCTTGGCTTCCAAAGCGGCGGTGAGCTTCTCCGGCTCCACAGGGCAGTCGGTTAAAAATTCATGGAAGAAGGGTTTCTCCCCGCTGCGCAGAGAGAAGCCCAGCTTGGCCAGCTCTCCGGCCAGGTAGTGGGCGTGGGCGGCGCAGGTCTCGGCCACCTGCCGCAGGCCCCGGGGGCCCACAGCGGCCAGATAGACCGAGGCGGTCATGGCGCACAGGGCCTGGTTGGAGCAGATGTTGGAGGAGGCCTTCTCCCGGCGGATGTGCTGCTCCCGGGCCTGGAGGGTGAGCACGAAGCAGCGGCGGCCTTCGGCGTCGCTGGTCTGACCCACGATCCGGCCGGGCAGTTTCCGCATCATGGCCTGCTTACAGGCCATGTAGCCCAGGTAGGGGCCGCCAAAGGACAGGGGCATGCCAAGGGGCTGGCCCTCGCCCACGGCGATATCCACGCCGTACTCCCCAGGGGTCTTCATAAGGCCCAGGGAGATGGGGTTGGCGCCCATGATGACCTTGGCGCCCGCCTCGTGGGCAGCGGCCACCAGGGCGTCCATGTCCTCCAGCACCCCGAAATAGTTGGGGCTCTGGACATAGACGGCGGCGGTTTCCTTGGTCAGCACAGACTTCAATGCCTCAGGGTCGGTGGCGCAGCCATCCACAGGCAGGATGGTCACGGGCACGTCCCGGCTTTCGCAATAGGTCTGGATCACGGCTAAGGTCTGGGGATCGGCTGCGCCGGAGACCACCACGCTGGAGCGCTTTCTCTCCTGGCACATAAAGATGGCCTCGGCCGCGGCGGTGGCCCCGTCATAGACGGAGGCGTTGGACACGTCCATGCCGGTGAGCTCACAGATCTGCGTCTGATACTCAAAGATGGACTGGAGCACCCCCTGGCTGATCTCCGCCTGATAGGGGGTGTAGGCCGTCAGGAATTCCTCTTTCGAGGTCACCGTTTTCACGATGGAGGGAATATAGTGGCGATAAGCCCCGGCGCCCCGGAACACGCTCCGGAACACCCGGTTCTTCTCGGCCAGGTCGGCCATTTTTCGGCTAACCTCCAGCTCGCTCAGTCCCTCGGGCAGATCCAGGTCCTTTACCCGGACGGTCTCGGGGACCACGTCAAAGAGCTGATCGGTGGAGGTCAGGCCGATGGCCTGGAGCATGGCTTGCCGCTCTTCCCTGGTTGCGGGAATGTAGCTGCCCATGTTATGCCTCCTCTGCTGCCACCACGGCCTCATAGGCCTCGGCGTCCAGGAGCTCCTCGCTGTCGCTGACCTCGGAAACCTTGATGAGCCAGGCGTCATAGGGGGCCTCGTTCACCTGGGCGGGGTCGTCCAGCAGGGCTTCGTTCACTGCGGTCACGGTGCCGGTGACGGGGGAGAAGACGTCGGAAACTGCCTTCACAGACTCCACGTCGGAGAAGGACTCGCCGGCAGTGACGCCGTCGCCCTCTTCGGGCAGGTTGATGAACACAATGTCACCCAGGGCGCTCTGGGCATAGTCCGTCAGGCCGATGGTGAAAACGCCATCCTCTTCCTTGATCCACTCGTGGGACTTGCTGTACTTCAGTTCGGCGGGAATGATAGACATAGTGAGTTCCTCCATTTGTTGTGATAAATTGTTTGTTCCTTCTGTCGTAATATTCCTGACCTCAGGAAGATTATTTGCCTCTGGTGTAGAAAGGCAGGGGGACGATCTTGGCCGCCACCTTGCGGCCGCGGACCTCCACTTCCAGTTCGGTGCCCTCGGCGGTGTATTCCGCGCCCACCAGAGCCATAGCGATGGCCTTGCCCAGATAGGGGCAGTGGGTCCCGGAGGTGGTCACACCGATCTTTTCCCCCTTCAGGAACACATCCTGATGCTCCCGGATGATGCCCCGGCCGGTGACCTCCAGGCCGATGCGAACCCGCTTGGGGGCACCGGCGGCCACCAGGGGCTCTCTGCCGATGAATTCTTCCTTGTTCAGCTTCACGCCAAAGTCCAGGCCGGCCTCCAGGGGGGTGATGGTCTCATCCATCTCGTGGCCGTACAGGGGCATGGCGGCCTCCAGGCGAAGGGTGTCACGGGCGCCCAGGCCACAGGGGATGAGGCCGAACTCCTCGCCGGTCTCCCGCAGCAGCTTCCACAGCTTGGGGGCGTCCTCGTTGGAGGTATAGATCTCATAGCCCAGCTCGCCGGTGTAGCCGGTGCGGGAGATCATGCACTTCATGCCCTGAATCTCCACATTGGGCAGGGCGGTGTAGTATCCCTTGGGGATCTGATCCTCGGGCAGCAGCTTCTTCAGGATGGCCGGGGCCTTGGGCCCCTGGAGGGCCAACTGGGCCACAGAGTCGGAGATGTCCTCGCACTTGGTGCCTTCCAGCACATTGGCGGCCATGTGGGCGTAGTCCTTCTCTCGGTTGGAGGCGTTGACCACCACCAGATAGGATTCCTCGCCGAACTTATAGACCACCAGGTCGTCGATGGTGCCGCCCTGGGCGTTGCACATCACGCCGTAGCGGACCTTGTTCACGGGCATGTTGGTGTAGTCGTTGGTGAGCAGATGGTTCAGGCTGGCCAGGGCGGTGGGGCCGGTGAAGAGGACCTCACCCATGTGGGAGACGTCGAAGAGGCCGGCCTGCTGCCGCACGGCCATGTGCTCCTTGATGACGCCGGTGCCATACTGCACAGGCAGCAGGTAGCCGGCGAAGGGGACGATCTTGCCGCCCTCGGCCACGTGGGTATCATACAGAGGGGTTTTCCGTTCCATAGTATTCGCTCCTTTTCCTTGCAACTCGCAATGCTTGTTTGGGACAACAAAAAGCGGAGACACCATATTTGGACACATGCCAAATACCGTGCCTCCGTAATCTGACCTGAAAGATTCTCCGCCGGAGCGGATTGCCTCTTCGGTGCGTCCTTCGCTTTCCGGAGTCTCGTCAAAAACCGGTCCTTTTGCCTGAGAGTTTCCGCAGCCCCTTCGGCTCCGCATGTCACGGTATCTCCCGGTTTCATCATTCGAACTATATATGGTTATGGTGCTCACGTTGCGCTGGTTTCTTCCTTATTATAATGACCACATTTTCCCCTGTCAACGGATTTTTCCCAGAGAATGGAGACCGCAGAAAAGAAATCCTTGGATACATTATATATTGTAGCGCACAAAAGCACCCCCGCCGGCAGTCACCGCAACGACCAGCGGGGGAATTTCCACATATTTTCAGATTTTCTCGCCCGGAAACAGCGCCTCCTGCCAGGCGTCCTGGCAGGGCAGCAGTGCCTTGGGGCCGGCATAGGTGACCTGAACCACCCTCTTGTCCCGCTGGTACAGCAGCACCTCTGCCTCCATGCTCTCGTCCCACCAGTAGAGGGCCTCCCCTTCCTGCCGGGGGCTGGCCCCCCGGCCCAAGGCTTCCTGGATGCGGCTTTCCGCCCAGGCCTCCGCCAGGGGCTGACCCACAAATTCCCGGTAAAAGATATGGTACCACTCGCCACCCTGCCCGTCCTGGCGGAGGATCAGGCTGGCGGGAGAAAGCACCCCACGGTTTGTTATCACAAATCCATCGAGATCCCCGGCCACGGGTAGCTGAACAGAAAAGTCAGGCTTCTCTTCCTCCATCTGTTCCATCAGGGGAAGCACCCCCTCGGACACATAGGGAGTCTGGTCCAGGTTCTTCCATCCATGAAAATCCTGATAGCCCCCCACGAGGAAGCAGACGCAGAACCCAATCAAAAACACCCGGCACCACACCCTTCTCTCCTGGGTGGGGTCCCCCTCTGCCGGCAGCCGGCGGTACAGGCGGAGCTCCAGCAGCCCAAAGGCCAGCAGGAAGCAAAGGGCCAGCACCCACCAGAGATTCCAGGCATCTCCCTCTTCCGCCAAAAAGACGAGAATTCCCAAGGAGAGCGCCGCCAGCAGGTAGCCTGCCAGCCACACGGCCGAAACCCCGATTGCCGCCACAGCGCAAATCCCCACAGCTTTTCTGTTCATAGGTCCCTCCTCATTTCATCCGCCGATTCACCAAAACCTCTTTTCCATTTGCACTCCTTTTTTGTTTATTTTACCAGACCCTTTCCCCCGCTGTCAACAAAAAGCACGCCGGCTGGCTCCATAGAGCCGCCCGGCGTGCTTTTCCAGTTTTCAAGGCAGCTCCAGCTCCCGCTGGATGCTGTCGTGGACAATTTGCAGGGTGTCGGGACCGTATTCCAGCTCCCCGTTGTCAAACTGAATGGCCGCCCCAAAGATCAGCGACCGGATCACATAGACCTTCCGCCGGCGGACCTCCGGGGGGATGGCGTTTTCCTCACAGTACCGCTGGATGAGCTGTTGGGTGGGGCTGCTCAGCTCTCCCCGCATCTTGTGGTAGACGTTGTCAAACTCCTCGTCCTTCAGGGTGAGGATGGCCCGCAGGTGGGGGTTTTCCACCAAAAACTGCACGTATCCCGTGCTCATCTCCACAATCTGGGCCTTGGTGTCCCCCGCGTAGGTCTCCAGCAAAACCGTCTGCCGCTCCTTCCACTGGCCGTTGACATGCTCGATGACCGCGGCAATAAACTCTTTTCGGTCCCCAAAGTGCTTGTAGGGGGCTCCGCAGGACACGCCACAGGTCTGGGCGATCCGGCGCATGGAAAAATCGGTCACCCCGTATCGGTTGATCTCCGCGATCCCCGCCTCAATGAGCTCCTGACGGGTGTTGCGGCGCTTGGCTCTTGGCTGCTCTGCCATCTTCCTTCCCTCCTGCCAAAATTTGGCGATGGGAAAGCATCCTTAGGTTCTCAGCTCGGTTTTTCGGATCTTCCCACTGATCGTTTTGGGCATAGCGGAAACAAACTCCATGGTGCGAATCCACTTATACTCCGCCAGTCTGCTGTTGCAGAAGGCGCGGATTTCCCCCTCCAGCGCCCGGCTGGGTTCCCACCCCGCCCCCAGAACCACCACGGCCTTAATGGCCTGGCCCCGGAGGGGGTCCGGAACCCCCACCACGCCGCACTCCAGCACCGCTGGGTGCTCCATGAGGATGTTTTCCACTTCAAAGGGGCCCACACGAAAGCCGCCTGTCTTGATTATATCATCAAATCGCCCGTGAAACCAGTAGTAACCGTTCTCATCTTGCCAGGCCGCGTCGCCGGTGTGGTAGACGCCCCCTCGCCAGGCCTGCCTATAGAGGTCCGGCTCCCCCAGATAGTCCAGAAACAGACCCACAGGCTTGCCCTCTTCCGGAGGCAGCACCACCACCTCTCCGATCTCCCCCACCGGGGTGGGGCTTCCGTCAGGGTTTTGCAGCCCAATCCGGTACAGGGGGGAAGGCACGCCCATGGCCCCCTCCACCGGCTCCCAGCCCTGGAAGTTGGCCAGGAGAAGGGTGGTCTCGGTCTGGCCATAGCCCTCCAGCAGGGGCAGGCCCGTGGCCTGGGTGAATTTCCGAAAGACCTCCGGGTGGAGCTGCTCCCCGGCGGTGGCGGCGGCGCGAAGGGTGGGCATAGGGGGAATGCCCTTCCGCACCAGATACCGGTACACCGTGGGCGGGGCGCAGAAGGAGGTCACCCCATAGCGGTTGATGATCCCCACCAGCCGTTTTGGGTCAAAGTGGTCAAAGTCAAAGACCATCACTCCGGAGCCCACCAGCCACTGGCCGTAGATCTTGCCCCAGGAGGCCTTCCCCCAGCCGGTCTCGGCCACGGTGAAGTGCAGCCCGCCCTCCTGGGCCCGCTGCCAGTGCTTGGCGGTGACGATGTGGGCCAGGGGATAGGCAAAGTCGTGGACCACCCCCTTGGGATAGCCCGTGGTGCCGGAGGTAAAGTACAGCAGCATGGGGTCGGTAGCCAGGGTGGGCAGCCGTTCCAGGGTGTCCTCAGCCTCCTCCATGGCCTGGGTGAGATTTTCAAAACCGGGGACCTCCTCCTGGACCGTCCACAGCTTGCAGGCCAGGCCCGCCTGGGCCACCGCGCCGGCCATCCGCTGGGGCACGCCGTCCTGGGGGGTGCAGACCACTCCCTGGACAGCGGTGCAGCCCAGCCGGTAGAGGATGTCCTCTTGGGTGAGCATATGGGTCACCGGGATGAGGACGGCCCCCAGCTTGTGGAGGGCCACCGTCACAAACCAGTATTCATAGTGGCGTTTCAGGGCTACCATCACCTTGTCCCCCCGGCGGATGCCCGCCCGGCGGAAGACGTTGGCCGCCTGGTTGCTCCGGCGGCGGATATCCTGAAAGGTAAACTGGGCCTCCCGGCCCCGGTCGTCGCACCAGACCATCGCCCGCTGCTCCGGGGCCAGGCGGGCCATCACGTCCACCACGTCGTAGCCAAAGTTGAAGTCCGGGGGATAGTCCAGCCGAACCTGGGTCAGCCGCCCCTTCTCATCGAAGGTCTCCCGGCAGTAGGTTTCATAAACGTGCATACATCCCTTCCTTATTTCACGCCCAGTAAGGGCGGACTCTCCAGGGTTTTGGGCCGCCCAAAGGCCCGGAAGCGGGCATAGCGGCGGGAAAGGAGGTCGGGCTGGCCCAGGAGCAGGTGGAGCTCCTTTTCCAGCCGGTCGGCCAGCAGGCCATAAAAGGCGGGCTGACCCAGCTCCCGCTCGGGGAGGATCTTCTCGATGATCCCCAGGGCCAAGGCGTCCCGGGCGGTGAGCCGCAGGCACTGAGCGGCCTCGTCGGCCTTGCCCGCGTCCTTCCAGAGGATGCTGGCGCAGCCCTCGGGAGAGATCACCGAGTAGACGGCGTTCTCCAGCATCCACACCCGGTCGGCCACTGACAGGGCCAGAGCCCCGCCGCTGCCTCCCTCCCCGATGAGCAGGGTAATCACCGGGGTGTTCAGGCCCATCATCTCCATGAGGTTCGTGGCAATGGCCTGGCCTTGCCCTCGCTCCTCAGCCCCGATGCCGCAGTAGGCCCCGGAGGTATCCACAAAGCACAGGACCGGCCGGTGAAACTTCTCCGCCTGCTTCATCAGGCGCAGAGCCTTGCGGTAGCCCTCGGGGTGGGGGGCCCCGAAGGACCGGGCCGCCCGCTCCTTGGCGGTGTGGCCCTTTTCGATGGCGAGGAAGGTCACCGGAATGCCCCGGAAATGACCCACGCCCCCCACAATGGCCCCGTCGTCCCCATAGCAGCGGTCTCCATGAAGTTCAAAAAAGTCTCCGCACAGGTTTTGGATATAGTCCAGGCCCGTGGGCCGCTTGTTGGCCCGGGCCAGTTTGACGGTGTCATAGGCTGGTGTACTCATAAGGCCTCCCCTCTCTGGTGGAGCCCCAGCAGGGAGGTGAGCACCCGCTGCTGGTCCCGGCGGGGGACGATGGCGTCCACAAAGCCGTGCTTCAGTAAAAATTCCGCCGTCTGGAAGCCCTTGGGCAGGGCCTTTCGAGTGGTCTGCTCCACCACTCGGGCCCCGGCGAAGCCCACGGTGGCCCCGGGCTCGGCCAGGATGATGTCCCCCTCCATGGCAAAGCTGGCGGTGACCCCCCCGGTGGTGGGGTCGGTGAGGACGGTGCAGTAAAACAGCCCCGCGTCGCTGTGGGCCTTCACCGCCCCGCTGGTCTTGGCCATCTGCATGAGGGAGAGCAGCCCCTCCTGCATCCGGGCCCCCCCGGAGACCGTGTAGCCCACCACGGGCAGGCGGTACTGGGTGGCGTACTCAAAGAGGCTGGTGATCTTCTCCCCCACGGCGGCCCCCATGCTCCCCATCATAAAATAGGGCTCCATGATGAACAGGCAGCACCGCTGGCCGCCGATGCGGGCGGTGCCGCAGAGGACGGCCTCCTTCTCGCTGCTGGCGTTGCGCACCTGCTCCAGCTTCTCCCGGTAGCCGGGAAATTCCAAAGGGTCCTCCCCCTCCACCTGGGCGAAAAGCTCCCGGAAGGAGCCCTTATCCGCGATGGCCCGCAGCCGCTGGCGGCCCCCCATGCGGAAGTGATAGCCGCAGGGGCAGGTGTTCCAGTTGGACCACAGGCGGCTCAGGGGAATGGACTTGTGGCAGTTGGGGCAGGTCTTCTCCGGCTCACTGGCGTCCTCTTGGATCAGGGCCGCGGCCCGGCCCCCGGTCTCCAGCTCATTTTTGGGTTTGTAGTGAAAGTTCAAAAAGGGCATTGGTGTCACCTGCCTTCCAGAAAGGTCAAATCATAGTTCCCCGACATAAAGCGGGGGTCGCCCACCAGCTCCAGTTGCTCGGCGATGTTGGTCTCGATGCCCTCCACCACCAGCTCGCACAGGGCGGCCTTCATCTTCCGCACGGCCTCCTCCCGGGTGCCGGCGTAGACGATGAGCTTCCCCAAAAGGGAGTCGTAGTAGGGGGAGACGGTAATGCCGCTGACCAGATAGGTGTCAAAGCGGACAAAGGGCCCCCCGGGCACGTGGAGCATGGTGAGGGTTCCCGGCTTCACGGCATTGATCCGGCACTCCAGACAAGCCCCGGTCAGGCTCACATTCTGCTGCTGGAAATTCAGGGAGACCCCCGCCGCCACCCGGATCTGCCACTTGACCAGGTCGATCTTGGTGAGGACCTCGGTGACCCCGTGCTCCACCTGAAGGCGGAGGTTCATCTCCATGAACCAGAACCGGCCGTCCCGGTCCAGGAGAAATTCCAGGGTACCCACCCCCACATAGCCGATGGCCTTCACCGCCTTGGACACGGCCTCCATGAGCTTCTTCCGCTGGCTGCGGCTCACGGCCGGGGAGGGGGACTCCTCTATGAGTTTTTGATGGTGGCGCTGGACGGAGCAGTCCCGCTCCCCCAGGCAGACCACATTCCCCGCCTCGTCGGCCAGGACCTGGACCTCAATGTGCCGGGCGGGGTGGACGTACTTTTCCATGTACACCGATCCGTCCCCAAAGGAGGCCTCCCCCTCGGCCACGGCCAGGGCGTAGGCCTGGGCCATCTCCTTGGGGGAGGTCACCAGACGGATGCCCCGTCCCCCACCCCCGGCGCTGGCCTTCAGCATCACCGGGTAGCCGATCCGGGCGGCGGCGGACAGAGCCGCCTGGGAACTGTCCAGGGCCTGGGTGCCGGGGATGACCTCCAGGCCGTTTTTCCCCATGACCTCCTTGAGCTTGGCCTTGTCGCTGAGCTCCTCCATGCTCTCGGGAGAGGGGCCGATGAAGACCAGCCCGTTTTTCCGGCACAGAGCGGCAAAGGGGGCGTTTTCCGACAGGAAGCCGTAGCCCGGATGGATGGCCTGGGCCCCGGAGACCAGGGCGGCCGCCACGATGCGCTCCTGGTTGAGATAGCTCTCTCCAGGGGCGGAGCCGCCCACGCAATAGCTTTCGTCGGCCAGGGCCACGTGGAGGGCGTCGGCGTCTGCCTGGGAGTAGATGGCCACGGTGGCGATGCCCATCTCCTTACAGGCCCGGATCACCCGGACGGCGATCTCCCCCCGGTTGGCAATCAGGATCTTTGAAAACATATGGCCTTCTCCGTGATGCCGAAGGAGAACTCGGCTTTGACGCAGAGGGTGTCCCCCACATAGCCCTCCCCCTCGGCAAAGTAAAAGGGGCCCTTGGCCCGGGTGATCCGGCACTTGGTCTCAAAGGTGTCTCCGGGCAAAACGGGGGCCCGGAAGCGCACGTTTTTCAGGCTGGTGTACATGGGGATGGTGTCCTCGGTGAGGGAATCCGTCATGAGAATCCCCGCCGTCTGGGCCAAAATCTCGCAGAGAATGACCCCGGGCACCACCGGGGAGCCGGGGAAGTGGCCCTGTAAAAACCACTCGTCTCCCTTCACCCGGTATTGGCCGTGGGCGGTGTCCCCCTCCCGGTCCAGCCGGTCCAGCAGGAGCATGGTGCCCCGGTGGGGCAGGATGGTTTGCAGTTCTTCCCGGTTCATAGGGCCCCTCCTTCCTGTCCTTTCATGCGGAAAAGGGGGCAGCCATAGTCCACCACCTGGCCGTTTTGGGCGCAGATCTCTAAAATCTCCCCGTCGGTCTCGGCCATGATCTCGTTCATCAGCTTCATGGCCTCGATGATGCACAGGGTCTGGCCTTTCTTCACCCGGTCGCCCACCTTTACAAAGGGCTCGGCGTCCTCGGCGGGAGCGGCGTAGAAGACCCCCACCATGGGGGAGGTCACCTCGGTCCCCCCCACCCCCAGAACCGGAATCTGTGGGTTGGGGGTTGCCGCCACGGCCACGGTTTCCTGGTGAATCACCGGAGTTGCGGGGGTGCGCTCCAAGCGGACCACCCGGTCGTTTTCTGTGACTTCCAGACCGGTCAGATCCAGTTCCCGCATCAGGCTGGCGTATTTTCTGATTTCCTCGTCGTTCATAGCTTCACCTTCCGAAAGGCAATGCAGGCGTTATGGCCCCCAAAGCCCAGGGAGTTGGACAGAGCCAGGTCCACCTGGGCGGCCACGGCCTGGTTGGGGATGTAGTTCAGGTCGCAGGCGGGGTCAGGCTCCCGCAGATTGATGGTGGGGGGCAGAATCCCCTCGTTCAGGGCCTTCAGGCAGGCCACGGCCTCCACCGCCCCGGCGGCCCCCAGCATGTGGCCGGTCATGGACTTGGTGGAGCTGATGTAGGCCTTGCGGGCTTCCTCCTCTCCCAGGGCCTGTTTGATGACCATGGTCTCCAGGGAGTCGTTCATGGGGGTGCCGGTGCCGTGGGCGTTGATGTATACCGTCTGCCCCGCCTGGTAACCGGCCTCCTGGAGGGCCAGACGGATGGCCTCGGCCCCTGCCGCGCCGTCGGGCCGGGGAGCGGTGATGTGGAAAGCGTCGCAGGTGGCGCCGTAGCCGCACACCTCGCCGTAGATCTTCGCGCCGCGTCCCACCGCGTGCTCATACTCCTCCAGCACCAGGGCGGCGCCCCCCTCGCCGATGACGAAGCCTCCCCGGTTCTTGTCAAAGGGAATGCAGGCGGCGTTGGGGTCCTCGGAGGTGGACAGGGCCTGCATGTTGATAAAGCCCGCCACCCCGCACTCGGTGATGGGGGCCTCGGCCCCGCCGGTGATCACCGCGTCGGCATAGCCGTGGCGGATGGCCCGCATGGCCTCGCCGATGGCGTTGGTGCCCGAGGCGCAGGCGGTGACGGCGGGCATGGCCGCCCCCTGGCAGTCAAAGCGGATGGCGATCATCCCCGCGGCCATGTTGGCGATGAGCATGGGGATGAAGTAGGGGGAGATCCGCTTGGGCCCCCGCTCCAGGAGCTTACTATGCTCGGCGGCAAAGGTGCGGATGCCCCCGATGCCCGAGCCGAAGTAGACCCCCACCCGCTGGGGGGGCAGGGTGCCGATGACCCCGCTCTCCTCCACCGCCTGGCAGGCAGCGGCCACGCCATATTGGGCAAACAAGTCGCTGCGGAGGGTCTCGGTCTTATCCAGATAGGCCCGGGGGTCAAAGTTTTTCACCTCGGCAGCCACCTTGGCCTTGTAATCCGTGGTGTCAAAGAAGGTGATGGGACCGATGCCGTGGATGCCGGCTTTCAGATTGTTCCAGCAGTCCTCCACGGTGTTGCCCACGGGGCTGATCACCCCCAGGCCAGTGACCACCACTCTGCGTAGGGTATTTTCCATTGGTTTTCTCCTCTGTTCTGTACGAAAACAATTAAAATGAGTTATTTTTCTTGGATGGTGGGGAATTTTTTTGGCAAGGTGGCAGCGGGATTCCACTGCCTCCCCTGTGTAAGGGGAGGTGGCCGAGCGGAGCGAGATCGGAGGGGTTGGAAGCGTTGCGGGGTTTCACCTACGCTTGCGGTAAACGGCAATCCCTCAGTCAGCTTCGCTGACAGCTCCCTTTACACAAGGGAGCCTTCCTCTGGGGGAAGGTGGGTTGGAAGCCTGCTACGGTGGAAGGTGGTAACGGTATTCTTCTACCCGCCGATACTACGAAATCGCCCCCTCATCAGTCACCTTCGGTGCCAGCTTCCCCCCAAGGGGAAGCCTACGCTACTTCGGTACGTTGGGGTGATTACTAAGGTAGGTTTCTACAGTAAGCCCCACAGGGTTTGCCAAAAGCCTTCCCCTGGGGGGGAAGGTGGGCCGGCCGCAGGCCGGGTCGGATGAGGGCGAGCTTTGAGGGTTCCTCGGCGGCGGTCATAGACGCACCCACCCCCAGCGTCGCAGACTTCCGGCTTCCGCAGAAGCCGGAACAAATTCAAATCATTTTTTCGCCGGCGCGGGTCGGGCTGCAATCCCCCAAATTTCACTTGTTACATTGCGATCCCGCCGTCCACCCGCAAAACCTCTCCGGTGATGTACGAAGAGGCGGCCAGGAACGCCACCGCCCCTGCCACCTCCTGGGGCTGGCCGATCCGGCCCAGGGGAATGGCGGTCAGTAGGCCGTTTTCCTCGGACAGCTCTTTCGTCATGTCGGTGGCAATGAACCCCGGAGCCACGGCGTTGCAGGTGATCCCCTTGGGGGCCAGCTCCTTGGCCACAGCCTTGGTCAGACCGATGAGGCCGGCCTTGGCGGCAGAGTAGTTGGCCTGACCGGGGTTGCCGATGAGGCCCGAGACCGAGCTGACATTCACGATCGCGCCCCCCTTTTGCCGCAGGAAGAGGGGGGTGCAGTGGCGGATGCAGTTGAAGGCCCCTTTCAGATCCACATCCAGGACCCGGTCGAAGCTCTCCTCCTTCATCATGGCCAAAAGGCCATCCTGGGTCACCCCGGCGTTGTTCACCAGGATGTCCACGGTTCCAAAGTCTTTTTTGAGCTGCCCCACCAGGGCTTTTACGGCGGTAAAGTCCGCCACATCGCAGCGGTAAGCCAGGGCCTTGACCCCATATTCCCGGGCGCACTTGGCGCACAGGGCCTCGGCCAGGTCCTGGCTGCCGGCGTAGACCGCCGCCACGTTGGCCCCCTGGGAGGCCAGTTGTTCCGCGATAGCGGCCCCGATGCCTCGGGAGGCCCCGGTGACCAAGGCGGTTTTTCCCGTTAGCATCCCGCCACCTCCCGTAAGATTTTTTCCAAGTCCTCCCGGGTGGACAGGGGGTAGGTTTTTACCCTCTTGTCAATTTTCCCGATGAGCCCGCACAGGGTCTGCCCTGGGCCGAGCTCAAGAAAGGTGTCGGCCCCAGCGGCGATCATGTTCTCCACGATGGTCTCCCACCGGACGGGAGAGGCGATCTGCCGGGCCAGCAGCTCCTTGGGGTCGCCGGCATAGACCCCGCCGGTACAGTTGGAATAGAGTGGGATCTCCGGCCGGCCCATCTGGCACTCCGCCAGCACCCCGGCAAAGCCCCGGGCGGCGGAGGCCATGAAGGGGGAGTGGAAACCTCCTCGGACTTTTAAGGGCAGGGCCCGTCCCCCGGCGGCCTTGACGGCGGCGGAGAAGGGGGCAAGCTGCTCTTGGGCGCAGGCCACGGAGACCTGGCCGGGGCAGTTGTAGTTGACGGGATAGACCTGGTCAAACTGGGCGCAGAGCCCCTCCACAGCCTCGTTGGACAGCTTCAGGACCGCCGCCATGGCGGTGGGCTGTTCCTCGGCAGCGGCCTGCATCAGCTCCCCCCGGCGGCAGACCAGGTGGAAGCCGGTGGCCAAGTCCACCGCGCCGGTATAGGTCAGGGCCCCTATCTCCCCCAGGGAGAAGCCGGCGGCCATGTCGGCCTTCAGCCCCCCCTCCGCCAAAGCGGCGGCGGCAGCCAGCTCCACGGCGAATAGGCAGGGCTGGGTGTTTTTGGTCTCTTTTAGTTCCTCCGCAGTGCCGGAAAAGCACTGCTCGGAGGTGCCGGGACGCAGGGCGTCCACCTTCTGAAAAATCTCCGCCGCGGCCCGGGAGCACTGGGCCAGCTCCTGGCCCATGCCGGGGTACTGGGCCCCCTGGCCGGCGAAGACGAATGCTATCTTACCCATTGTGTGGCTCCTTTCAGGATGGGCTCAGCCCCCTCCATGACCTCCCGGACGATCTCCGCCGCGGGCTGAATCTTCTTCACCATGGCAGCGATCTGACCGGAGAGGAAGCAGCCGTTCTCCAGGTCGCCCTCCTCCACGGCCTTCCGCAGGGCGCCGGTGGCCAGGGCCTCCAGCTCCTCGTCGGGCATGCCGCCGTATTCGGCCTTGGCATAGTTCCGGGCGAAGTTGGTGCGCAGGCTGCGCACGGGGTGGCCCAGGCGCTTGCCGGTGACCATGGTGCACAGGTCGTTGGCCTTCAGGATGCGCTCCTTGTAGGCCGGGTGGATAGAGCACTCCTGGGCGCTGAGGAACCGGGTGCCCATCTGGACCCCGCAGGCCCCCAGCAGGAAGGCCGCCGCCACCCCTCTCCCGTCGGCGATGCCGCCGGCGGCGATGACGGGCAGGGTGGTCACGTCACAGACCTGGGGGACCAGAACCATGGTGGTCAGCTCCCCCACGTGGCCGCCGCTCTCGCCCCCTTCAGCAATGAGGGCCGAGGCCCCCAGCCGGGTCATGAGCTTGGCCATGGCCACCGAGGCCACCACGGGGATGACCTTGATCCCGGCCTCTTTCCACAGGGCCATATACTTGGTGGGGTTGCCCGCGCCGGTGGTGACCACGGCGACTTTTTCCTCGGCCACCAACTGGGCCACCGCATCGGCAAAGGGGCTCATGAGCATAATGTTCACCCCAAAGGGGCGGCTGGTGAGGGACTTGGCGATTTGGATTTGTTCCCGCACCGTCTCCGCTGGGGCGTTGCCCGCGGCGATGATCCCCAGGCCGCCCCCCTCCGACACCGCCGCGGCCAGCTTGCCGTCGGCGATCCAGGCCATGCCCCCCTGGAAGACCGGATACTCGATCCCCAGCAGGTCGCATAAGGGTGTGTGGATCATGCCCGCTTGCTCTCGATGAAGGCCACCAGGTCGCCCACGGTCTCCACCTTCTGGTCCAGCTCGATCTCCATGTCCAGCTTGTCCTCCAGGTTCATCAGCAGCTCCACGGTGTCCAGGGAGTCGATCCCCAGCTCCTTGAAATTGCTCTCGGGGGTGATTTCGGACACGTCCTTTTCCACCCGCTCTGCCACCAGTTCCGCAATCGCTTCAAATACCATAACAAATGACCTCCCTGTGTCTTTTTTACAAAATTTTATTTTAGTAATCAGTGATTACTTTTTTATATATACCGTGTCTCTCGCTCTTTGTCAAGATAAACCGGCAAAGGATTCACATTTTATTCACATTTCTTCCGGGCCTCTCCCTCGGGGAGAGGCCTTCAAATCTTCTTAATATCTCTTAAGAAATTCGCAATGGTTTTTAAGAAACCCGCAAGGTTCTCTTAAAACATATCACATTTTTTCCTGTTACAATAAAACGCAGATACCCCGGGATTTTCCCGCCTTTTTCGGGAAAACCCACACTTTTTTCCCGGTTGCTTTCGCCTGGCTCACGCCATACCAAAGGAGGATTTCCATGAATAAGCCCACCCTCGCCGTTCTCTTCGGCGGCTGCTCGCCGGAGTATTCCGTCTCCTTGCAGTCGTCCTACGCCGTGCTGTCCAACCTGAATCCGGACAAATACAACGTGCTCCCCCTGGGGATCACCCGAACCGGCCAGTGGTTCCACTTTACAGGGACCTATGACCAGATTGCCACCGACACTTGGTGCGAGGACCTGGCCCATCTCACCCCTGTGGTGCTGTCTCAGGACCGAAACCTTCACGGCCTGCTGGTCTTTTCTTCCCAGCAGCCCCAGCCCCTCCGGGTGGATTACGCCCTGCCCATCCTCCACGGGAAGAACGGAGAGGACGGCACCCTCCAGGGCCTGCTGGAGCTGGCGGGCATCCCGGTGGTGGGCTGCGGCACCCTGGCCTCCGCCCTGTGCATGGACAAGGACCGGGCCCACAAGCTGGCCTCTCTGGCCGGCGTTTCCGTCCCCGCCTCCCTGGTTCTGGACCAGGGAGAGGACCCCCAAGCCGCCCTGGCCTTTGCCCGGCAGACGGGATATCCCCTGTTCGTCAAGCCCGTCAAAGCGGGTTCCTCCTATGGCATCTCCCAGATCCACCGGGAGGAGGAGCTTCTGCCCGCCCTGGACCTGGCCTTCCAGTACGACAACCAGGTCATCTTAGAGGAGACCATCCCCGGCTTTGAGGTGGGCTGCGCCGTCATGGGAACCCGGGAGCTCATCGTGGGGGAGATTGACGAGATCGAGCTCTCCGGGGGCTTTTTCGACTTCACCGAAAAATACACCCTGAAAACCTCCGCCATCCACGTCCCCGCCCGGGTCTCCCCCGAGACCGCCCGGCGGGTGAAGGAGACCGCCAAAACCCTCTACCGGGCCCTGTCCTGCTCCGGCTTTGCCCGGGTGGACATGTTCCTGACCCCCGACGGCCGGATCGTCTTCAACGAGATCAACACCATCCCCGGCTTCACCGAGCACAGCCGGTTCCCCGGCATGATGAAGGCCGCCGGGTACACCTTCCCGGAAATTCTGGACACCATCCTCGGGCAGGTGATGGCCCCGTGAGCACCCTCATCCTCACCCCGGAGGCTATGTATCAAGGGGACCTCATCTTGGTCTCCGCCGCTTACCCCTGTCATCCCCTCCCCTGCCCTGACCTGGTCACGGTGGCAGGCACCCAGGTTCTGCTGGAGAACCGGGCCGCCCAGGCCTTGGACCGCCTCATGGCCGTCATCGGGGGCTGGGAGGGAATCACACCGGTCAGCGGCTGGCGGGCCCAGGAAGAACAGGAGGCCATCTGGGCCGACTCCCTGGCGGAAAACGGCCTGGCCTTTACCCAGACCTACGTCGCCCTGCCCGGACACAGCGAACACCAGACGGGCCTTGCCATCGACCTGGGCCTGAAAGGAAACCACATCGACTTCATCCGCCCCGACTTCCCCTACCAGGGCCTCTGCCAGGACTTCCGCCGGGCCATGGCCCGGTTCGGCTTCGTCCAGCGGTACCCAGCGGGGAAGGAGGCCGTCACGGGCATCGGCCACGAGCCCTGGCACTTCCGCTATGTAGGCCAGCCCCACGCCGCCATCATGGAGGCCCGGGGACTGACCCTGGAAGAGTATATCCCTTGGCTGCGGGAATTTCCCTACGAAAGCTGTCGTTACCAGGAAAAAAACGCCCGCATTTCCTTTTTGCGGGCAAATCCCCAGGGGCCCACGGTGCTGGAACGTTCCGATCCCCTGCCCTGTGCCGTCTCGGGCAACAATGTTGACGGCTTTATCATCACCGAATGGAGGCAGGCCCATGGAGAAACAGACCAAGTACGGCGGCCTTGACGCCTTTAAGATCATTGCGGCTCTTCTGGTGGTGGCCATCCACACCTCCCCCCTGACCACCTACTCCCCCGACGGGGATTTCCTCCTCACCCGGAGCCTGGCCCGGGTAGCGGTGCCCTTTTTCTTCATGGTCACGGGGCACTTTGTCCTGGGAGGCGTGTTAGAGGGCGAGCAGCCGGTTTCTTCCCTGTGGCGGCAGGTAAAAAAGATTTTGCTTCTCTACCTGATCGCGGTGATCCTCTACATCCCCGTGGGAATCTACGCCGGGCACTACCAAGATCTGACCCCCCTGTCCGCCCTGCGCCTGCTGGTCTTTGACGGCACCTTCTACCACCTGTGGTATTTCCCCGCCTGTGCCACAGGGCTGCTCCTGGTGTATCTGCTCAGCCGGGTTCTCCGGGGATGGGGTCTCATGGCGGTCACCGTCCTTCTCTATTTCATTGGCCTCTTTGGAGACAGCTACTACGGTCTCAGCGCTGCCCTGCCCCCGCTGGCAGCCGCTTACGAGGCGGGGTTCCAGGTCTTTTCCTTCACCCGCAACGGCCTGTTTATGGCCCCCATTTTCCTCCTGTTGGGGGCCCGGCTAGGGCGGAAGCCCTCCTCTGTGCCGGCGGCGGTGAACGGGATCGGGCTGGTGCTCTCCCTCATTTTGCTCTCGGCCGAGGCCTTCGCCCTGCGCCACTTCGACCTCCAGCGCCACGACAGCATGTATCTGCTGCTGCCGGTGGTGATGGTCTTCCTCTACCGGCTGCTGCTGGACTGGAAGATTCAGGTCCCGGTGGCCTGCCGGACTCTCTCCACCTGGGTGTACATCCTTCACCCGGCCATGATCGTGGTCATCCGGGGATTCGCCGGGGCGGTGGGCCTGACGGCCCTGCTGGTGGAGAACAGCCTGATTCACTATCTGGCGGTGTGCGCCCTGGCCTTTCTGGCGGCGGGGGTCGTCACCTGGTTCCTGTCCCGGCGCCATCCGCCCCAGCCCAGCCGCAGCCGGGCCTGGATCGAGGTGGACCGGGCCGCCCTGGCCCACAATGTCACCGCCCTCCAGGCCCTGCTTCCCCCGGGCCGCCAGCTGATGCCCGCCCTCAAGGCCAACGCCTACGGCCACGGGGCCCTGCCGGTGGCCAGGGAGCTGGCCCGGCTGGGGGTCACCGCCTTCTGCGTGGCCTGCCTGGAGGAAGGGGTCCAGCTGCGCAAGGGCGGCCTCAAGGGGGAAATCCTCATTTTAGGCTACACCCACCCCGACCAGTTTCCCCTTCTGCGCCGGTACAAGCTCACCCAAACCATTGTGGACTTCCCCTACGCCGCCCAGCTCAACCAGTTTGGCAAGACCCTCCCCGTCCACCTGGCCGTGGACACGGGGATGCACCGTCTGGGGGAACCCAGCCACCACCTGGAGCAGATCTGCCAGATCTTCGCCATGAAGCACCTGGATATCCGGGGCATCTACACCCACCTGTGCACCGCCGACGGAACTACGCCCCAGGACCGGGCCTATGTCCAGCGGCAGGTCCAGGCCTTTTCCCAGCTGCTGGAGGAGCTGAAAAACCGGGGACTCCCCCTGCCCAAGGTCCACCTTCAGGCCAGCCACGGGCTGCTGAACTACCCCCATCTGCCGGGGAACTATGCCCGGGTGGGGATCGCCCTATACGGCCTGCTCAGCTCCTATGGGGACCTGACTGCGGTGGAAGCTGACCTCCGGCCCGTTCTCTCCCTCCATGCCCGGGTGTCCACGGTAAAACCTCTCTCCCCCGGCAGCGCCGCCGGCTACGGCCTGGCCTTCGTGGCCCAGCGTCCCACCCAGGTGGCCGTGGTTACCATCGGCTACGGGGACGGCCTGCCCCGGTCCCTTTCCGGGGGTCAGGTCCTCATCCACGGCCAGCGGGCCCCCATCATCGGGCGGATCTGCATGGACCAGACCCTGGTGGATGTCACCGACCTGCCTGCGGTCCAGGCGGGAGACCAGGTGACCCTCATCGGCACCGCCGGCGGCGAGACCATCACCGCCTACGACCTGGCCCGCCAGGGGGACACCATCACCAACGAAATTCTCAGCCGCCTGGGCCCTCGGCTGGAACGGATTGTGATTTGAACAAAGAACCCCCTGAGAACAGCGCTGTTCTGTTCTCGGGGGGTTCGACCTCCGGCCCCCTCATTTGCAAATTCTTTGCCGCCGTGATACACTGGCAGCGCAAGTTTTATCGCAAGGAGGCCCGCCATGTTCGCCAAACGAGACCTGACCCAGGGGAGCATTTCCCGGGGCCTGCTGGGGTTTGCTCTGCCCCTGATCCTGGGGAACCTGCTCCAGCAGCTTTACAATCTGACGGACACCTGGATCGTGGGGCGGTTTCTCGGCCCCGACGCCCTGGCGGCGGTGGGGTCCTCCTACACCCTCATGACCTTCCTCACCTCCATCCTGCTGGGGCTGTGTATGGGCAGCAGCGTCTATTTCTCCATCCAGTTCGGCCGCCGGGACCCGGACCGGCTGCGCAACGGGATTTTCCAGGCCTTTCTCCTCATCGGTTTTCTCTCCCTTTTGCTCACGGGCCTAGTCTATTGGGCCCTGGACCCCATTCTGGGCCTCCTCCAAATCCCCAGTGAGATCGTGGCTTTGACCAGGACCTATCTCCTCTGGGTCTTCGGGGGCATTTTGGCCACCTTCTTCTACAATTTTTTCGCCAACCTTCTCCGCGCCGTGGGGGATTCCGCCTCTCCCCTGGCCTTTTTGGGGGTGTCGGTGGGGCTGAACATCGGCCTGGACCTGCTCTTTGTCATCCCCCTGTCCATGGGGATTCAGGGGGCGGCCATGGCCACGGTGATCGCCCAGTACATGGCCGGCCTGGGGCTCTTTCTCCACACCTGGCGGACCTTCCCCGATCTCCGGGTGGGAAAGGAGGACCGCCGCTGGGACCGGAGTACCCTAAAAAGCCTGATGAACCTCTCCTTCTTCACCTGCCTGCAGCAGTCGGTGATGAATTTTGGCATTTTGATGGTCCAGGGCCTGGTGAACTCCTTCGGCCCGGCGGTGATGGCCGCCTTCGCCGTGGCAGTGAAGATCGACACCCTGGCCTACATGCCCGTCCAGGACTTTGGCAACGCCTTTTCCACCTTTGTGGCCCAGAACTACGGGGCGGGCAAGGCTGGCCGCATCCGCGCCGGGAAGCGCCAGGCGGTCCTGTGGGTGGTCCTCTTCTGCCTAGTCATGGGAGGCCTGGTCTGCCTGCTGGCCCCCCGGCTCATGGCCGCCTTTGTGGGGGCGGGGGCTGCGGAGGTCATCGCCATCGGCACGGGGTATCTGCGGATTGAGGGGGCCTTCTACCTTGGCATCGGCATCCTCTTCCTGCTCTACGGCTACTTCCGGGCAGTGAACCGGCCCGGGGTGTCGGTGGTGCTCACTGTCTGTTCCCTGGGGACCCGGGTGGCCCTGGCCTACGGGCTGTCTTCCCTCCCCGCCGTGGGCGTCACCGGGATCTGGGTGGCCATCCCCATCGGCTGGTTTTTGGCCGACGCCGTGGGACTCTTCCTCCTCCGGCGGGAGGGGCAGAAGGGCTTGGGATAACCCGCTCCAAACAGAAAGCGCCTCTCCCCGGCATTGACTCGGGGAGAGGCGCTTTTGTGGGTTGTTTCAGGGAAAACGGGGGGAGGCTTACTTCAGCACCCCTTCCAGGCGCATGAGCATGGTTGCCACCTGGGCGCGCTCCGCGCCGCCCTGGGGCGCCAGGGTGTTGGCGCTCACCCCGCCGATGATGCCGGTGCTCACAGCCCAGGCCATGGCGGGCTGGGCGTAGCCGCTGACGGAGGCAGCGTCCTGGAAGGCGGACAGGTCCTTCTGGGCGGTGACGTCAGCGCCCTTGTACTGGGCGTAGCGATAGAGGATCACGGCCAGGTCCTCCCGGGTCACGGTGTCCTCGGGGCCGAACTTCCCGTTGCCATAGCCACCCACGATGCCGTTGGCGGCGGCCCAGGCCACCGCGTCGGTGTACCAGGTGCCGTCGGGCACGTCGCTGAACTGGCTCTTTTCGGTCACGGCGGGCTGGCCCTCCATGCGGTAGAGCATGGTCACGATCATGGCCCGGTCGGTGGTGGTCAGGGGTTCAAAGGTGGTGGCGCTGGTGCCGTTCATGATCCCCTGGTCGGTGACATACTTCACGGCCTCATAGAACCAGTCGCGGGTATTCACGTCAGTGTAAGGCAGGCCGCTGGAGGTGACTTCATCCACAGGGATGCTGGCGGAGACGGTGGCGTTGTTCAGGGTGATGGTATAGTTCTGGCTATACTTGGCCATGCCGGGCTCCCAGGCGTAGATCACCAGGGCCAGCTTGTGGCCGGCCTCCACCTCATAGAGGTTGGGCTGGAGGTTGAGGGTGTAGTTATAATACTTGCCCTCTTCCAGCTTCACCTTGTCGGCGGCGGTGGAGGAGGCGTAGCCGGAGCCGGGGTTGCACAGGTCCATCCAGCCCCGGGCGATGATCTTATAGTTCACCTGCGTGGGCTTCATCTCCACCAGGTCAAAGTTCTTCAGGCCGCCACCCATCCAGGCGCCGCCCTTGGCCAGGGTGTTCTTGTCCACATAGGTGGGGTTGGTGTTAAAGGCGGGGAAGGTCTTGCCCGCAGGGGCCAGGTCCACCAGCATGGCGCTGACCATCAGGCCGTCCCGGTCGATGAGGGCGGCGTTGGGGGTGTGCACGGTTTCGCCGGTGGTGGCGGCGCCCATGTAGTTGTCGTGGTCCAGGTTGGCGGGGCTCACTTGGTTGTCGTGGTCCACCACGGCCATGGTCTCCCCTCTGGGGGCAGTGACGGTCTTGCCGTTGGTGGTAGCTGCCTGGAAGTTCACGGCCACAGAGCCCTTGATGACGGTGTCGGCGGTGACGTCCATGGTGTACATGGCGCTGGAGGCCGTGGAGCCGCCGGTGAAGGTATCCTTCCAGTTGCTTCTGTCCACGCCGATGGCGGCGTAGTCGCTGCTGATGGTGGAGGTCTTCCCAGCAGCGGAGCCGGTGAGGGTGATGGCCTTGTCGGTCTTCCAGGCGTCATAGGTGTTCCACACCTGGGCGTCGTGGCTGCTCTGGGCGGTGACGGCGGGCATGTTCTCAATGCCGTTGTCCACGCCGTAGAGGTAGTGGCTGAACCACTGGTTCAGGATTTCATCATAGGACTGATCGCCGATGCGGAACTGGATGCCCTGGGAGGGATAGGTGGGGGTCAGGTGGCCGTCCTGGTGGAGCAGGAGCTTGGCGGTGACCCCAGCCTTCTCATAGGCCTGGTACATCAGGTCAAACTGCTTGGTCTTCACGTTGTCGTCGTTGAGGCCGTGGACGATCAGGGCGGGGCACTGGATCTTCGAGGGGTCCAGGGTGTAGTCCCGGTTGGCCCAGTGGTCGCTGTAGTCGCCGTTGGTGGCCAGCTGATCCTGCTGGATCTGATACAGATAGCTGCCGTACTTTTCCTGAATGGTGGCCCAGTCGGCCTTATCCAGGTAGCGGCCGGCACAGTAGAGGGCCAGCACGTCGGAGTAAGCAGGGTCGGTCTCCGTGGAGATCCCCTGGCTGTTGGTGTATTCATACCAGCTGGCGATGCCGGCCACGGGGACGATGGTGTCCAGACCTTCAACGCCCGTGGCGGCCAGGCCGAACTGGGTGGTGCCGGCATAGGAGCGGCCGGTCATACCCACGCTGCCGTTGGACCAGTCGGCCTTCACGGGGATGTTGCTGGTCTTGTCGGTGTAGGCCACGCGGTCGCCGTGAAGCCACTCGATGACGCACTTGAAGGCGTCGATCTCCAGGTCCGTACCGCAGGTCTCAAAGCCGTCGGAGCCCATCGTGCCCAGGCCGCCGCATTCCACCACGGCAAAGCCGCGGACCAGGTAATAATCATACCAGTCCAGGTCCTCGTAGTCGTACATATCCTCGTACTCGTTCCAGTAGTACCAGTCTTTGGAGTCGGCGTTCTTGGCGGCCTCCAGGGTGCTCACCGTGTCGCCGGCGGGGGTCCGCTTGGCGGGCTGGCTGTACATGCTCTCGATGTCATAGCCCTGGTCATTGTAGAGATCTCTATCGCCCCAGAAGGGGGTGCAGCCGGTGATATAGGGACGGGCCTCATAGATAGTGGCGGCCGCATAGTCCCCCTCGGCAGCGGCCCGGGGCACCTGGACCAATGCTTTCACCAGGTCCAGCTTGCCGTCGCCGTCGGTGTCGTAGTTGGTCTCCACATAAACGCAGGAGCGGATGATGTCGCTCTTGGCGTTGTCATAGCCCTTCTCCACCGCGCCGGAGGTGTAGGGGAAGATGGGCTGGGCCTTGCCGTTCATAAACAAAGGCTCCAGAGTGTCGCCGCTCAGGGCATCCCGCAGGGTGTTGGCGGCCTTCTCCATCACCTTCAGGTTGGCCTGGGTGCAGGGGGCGGTGGGGTCGTAGTTTGCGATTCCGTCGGTCATGCCCATGCTCTCGGCCATAGCGTTGTAGTCAGCGGGATAGGTCCCAAGCTGGTTGGCCTTCATCCCCGCCCAGTGGAGGAGGAAAGCCACCGCTTCCTGGTTGGTCACCGCCTGGTCACCCTTGCCGGAGACCGGCAGATCCAGGTTGGGGGCGTCCTTGGTCAGCTCCGCCCAGGTCACCGCCGGGGCATTGGCCGCGGTGACGGCGCCGTCCGCCTCTCCCGTGGCCAGGGCCGGGGAGACCAAAGACAGTGCCAGCACCAGGCACAGGAGCAAACTGGTCACTCTTTTCTTCATCAGTTCTCTACCTTCTTTCGCAGAATTCCTCGCTGCCCGCCGCAGAGACGTAGGACATTTATTCTGTAGTCCGACAGCGAATAGACGATTTTAGTATAGGACTTCTCACCGGGAAAGTCAAATCATATTGCCGAAACCGGAAAAATTTTCGGATTTTTTGATAGATTTCGCTCCCGTCCTAAGCGATTCCCCCTTGTATCCCAGAGAAGGTTTCCCCCTGAAAAAACCGGGAAGGCGGTGCCTTCCCGGTTTTTTCGATCCATTTTATGGATTTATGCCGGCCCGGGAGCCTCTACAGAGAACACAGGGGTGTCCTCTCCCTGGGCTGCGGAGACCGTCAGGCCGAACAGCTCCTCATACACCTGGGCGGGGAAGCAGAGCTTGTAATAGGTCAAGGCCCGCTGGACGTTGACCGACCGCGTGGTCCCGTCCTCCTCCCAGGAGATGGTTTCCTGGGTCCCGTTCACGGTGCACAGGTAGTCTGTCCCACGGAAGTGGATGGTGGTAAAGTCCTCACTCCACACCACTTCGCCCCCAAGCTGCCGGAGGATATCCGCCACGGGCAGCAGCCAGGTCTCCTCCCCTTCGTTCCGGGCCGCCGGGGCCTTGCAGAGGACGCCGCCGACATAGACCGGCGCGTAGTCCTTCCCATAGAAATAGATATCCGCCGTCTGGAGTTCCTTGGGGAGGGCCTCCCAGTACGTTCCGTAGAAGTAGCCGTCGTAATAGGGCTTAAGCCAGGTGTAATCCAGGTCATAGTCCATGCAGTAGCGAAGCACACCGGTGGTTTTGGCTTCTTCCTCATAGGCTTTGTTCTGCTGGTCCACCTGGTAATTTCCCCAGTAATGGGGCACATCCAAGCCGATGGTGACCAGAGAGAGCAGGGCCAGGAGGAGCGCCCCGCCCCGGCGGACAGGCAGGGAGAGCCCTGCCGCCAGCTCCGCGCCCAGTACCGCCACCACCAGCAGCAGATACAGGCAGCAGGGCAGCAGGTTGCGAAAGCCGATGCTGTCGGTGACCAGCATCAGCACATTGGACGCCAGCCCCGCCGCCAGCAGGGCGCAGCTTCCCCGGCGGCCCGCCACCAGCAGCACCAGGGCGCAGAGGGCCAGGCACAGCAGCACGAACCCATAGAGATAGCTTTTTCCCTCTCCCTGGGCCAGGCACAGCAGCACCACCCCCAGCTCCGACAGGGCCAGGGCGGCCTTGGGGACCACGCCTCCCTTTTTTCGGAAAAACAGCAGGTAAGTCCCCGCAAACAGCAGTCCCAGCAGAATGGGGAAGAACAGCCCCTCACACAGGGTCTCCGCCTGCTTATGCAGGGCCGCCACCAGGTCCATGGCGGGCCCCTCCTCCGCCATCACTTCCTCCTGCATCCGGGACTGGGTGGCCGGGGAGAGAAAGATGGTGAGCAGCCCCGTCCCGCCCCACAGGCTGATGAGCAGGCAGGGCAGGAATTTTCCTCGCTGAAACAGCAGGCAAAACAGGGTATAGCACAGGGCCACCCCCACCGCCGCCAGGCCGGACTGCTCCGTGGTGGCGCCGCAGAGGAACTGGATGAGGCAGACCGCCAGCAACAGGGGGCCGTTCCCTCTCTGCCCCCGCTCCCGCCGGAGATAGGTCTCCATCAGGAGCACATAGCCGGTGAGCAGCACGCTGGGGAAGACGTAGTTGCAAAAGGCGGAGATCCACAGGACCCCTTCCTTCATCATGGCGGTGGGCATCAGCAAAACGCCGGACAGAAAGAGCAGGAAGACCGTCGGGGTCTGCTCCCGGGGCAGACGGCCGATGCGGCAGCCCAGCCAGGGCAGCAGCAAGAAAAAGCTCACACACACCACGGCGAACAGGCCGTTGCCCACGTGGAGCACCACCCAGGCCAACAGGTGGACCACCACCCGGCCGTTAAACACCTGGTAGTGGAGCTTCACCAGCCGCCAAAACTCCTCCAGCCCATCCCGAAGGAAGGTGGAGTACCAATAGTCGTCTGAGCTGTAAATTGTGATCCCCGCCAGAAAGGCCAAGACCGCCAGCTCCGCAAAGAGCAGAACCAGCCAGAGCCCACCCTTGCCGGCCAACGTATTTTCATTGTGTCGTTTCATGGAAATAAACCCTTTCCATCCTGTTGTTCCCGGCAGGAAGCCCGGGCGGGGCCCGTCACCCCGTCTGCCGCGCCACGGTCTGGGCCGTCCGGTCGCACCGGTATTGGGCGCCCACCGGAATCCTTCCCCGCTCTGTGATGGCGTTGACCTGGAGGAAGAAGGTCTCGCCGCCCTCCAGGGCCTCCAGGGGCATGGTCACGGTGTAGCTGCCGTCGGGCTGCTTTTCTGCCTCCTTGTACCAGGTGGTGGTGCGGGTTCCCCCTCGCTCCACATCCACAAAAAACTCCACCTTGGTGAAGTCTTTCTCAATTTTCTCCAGCCCGGAGACGGCAAAGGCGATCTCCTCCTCCCGGAAGGTCACCTGGGGGTTGGTGTCCACCCCGGCAAAGGTCTCCGGCAGTTCATACAGGGCCTTGGACAGGCCGGATTTCTCCTCCATAAAGTCCGACTGGGCCCGTAGCTGCCGGTTGAGCTCCTGAAAACCAGTCTGCTCCAACAGGGTGTCCTCCCCAGAGAAGAGGTTCACCCCCAGGCCCAGCCGGTTCCCCTGGATGGTGACCCCCAGGGCCGCCAGGGTGGTGGGGAAGTTATCCATGGTGCTATAGGACCGGTACCGGGTGGGGTCTGCCACCGGGGTGTCGGAGTTGATGATGGTGGTGTAGACCCGGCGGGTATAGTCCCGGGGGATGTCCTTACAGTAATCGGCGTCCATGGTCACATGGTCGCCGGAGAGGATGATGACCGTGTCCTCATAAAAGGGCTGGGCCTGAATCCAGGCCACAAACTCTGCCACCTGGCGGCTGGAGCAGGCCATCACGTTGGAATACTGGTCCGCCCCAAATTCCTCCCGGCAGTTTTGGCAGACATACCCGTCTGGGAAGTGGGTGTCCACCGTCAGCAGAGAGAGGTGAAAGGGCTGGCCAGTGGCGGCCATCTCTGTCAGATGTTCCTTGGCGAAGGCAAAGAGCTTTTCGTCCTCATAGCCCCAAAAGACGCCGTAGTCCTGGGGGAGCTGCCCCGTTTCCAGGCTGTAGGGATAGTCCCATATCTCGTAATCTCCGTGCTGGGTAAAGAAGTTCCGCCGGCCGCCAAAGGTGGCGTCGGAGCCAATCAAAAAGCCCTGCTGATAGCCGTTTTCCGCCAAAATGTCCCCCAGGGCAGTGATCCCGGGGAAAAAGTTTTTCTGGGTGTCCATGTCATTGGCGTCGATGGGGATTTTCAGGGGGAGCCCCGTGGTCTGGGCAAAGAGGGCCCCGGCAGTCCAGGTGGCCCCCACAAGCGCATAGCCGCCGTTCACCCCGCCCCGGTCGCCGGTGAAGGAGAGGTTTTCCTCCCCCAGGGCCACCAGCTCCGGGATGGGACACCGGGGGAAGGCGCCCCCCTGGTCCTCCTCGGCGAAGGTACTCTCCATGGACTCCAGCCAGATATAGATCAGGTTTTTCTTCTTTTCCGGAAAGGTCAGCTGGACTTGGTCGGGGTCCACATAGTGCTCCTGGATATAGTCCGAGGACTGGTTCGAGGCCAGCAGGTAGCCTCCCACGTCCAGCACCACAAAGGCGTACACCAGCATCCCCAGGGTGACCACACCGCTGAGGGCGGCGCCGACCCGGAGCCCCTTGCCCCAGTCCCGCCGCCGGAGGCCAAAGGCCACCACGCACAGGGCCGCCGCCAGGGCCAGGACCCCCGGCACCACGCAGCAGCGAAGGTAATCCTGAATCATCCCCGCCCCGGTTCCCTCCATGGAGGTTGCCAGTTGGTTGACGATCTCGTCAAAGGTCAGGTTGTTCCACATCCGGGCTTCCCAAATCGCCGTGGCGATGAGCCAAACAGCCACGCCGAAGAGCATCACAAAGAGTGTCCCGGCCAACCAATGGGTTTTCTGTTTCGTTTCCATAGGGGTTCTCTCTCCTACCTCTTTTGATCAGGTTGACACCGGCCTCTCATCCGGTTTCAGAGCGGTCGATGTTGACAGGGGAACAGAAGCTGAACAGCACCAGGTCGGGGTCAAAGGCGTCGATGTAGGCATTAAGATTCCCGTCAAAATTTCCGTTGGCCTCGCGCACGTCGATCAGGTCCAGCTCCTGGCAGGTCAGGGCCAGGAAGGGGGCGATCACCGTGGCGTAAGAGTCGTGGATCAGCAGGATCTTTTTCCCGTCAGGCCGGTCCAGGTTGGTGATCCGGGTCAGGGGCCGGTTCCCGCACAGGACCGCCTCATACGTGCTCTGTCCATACAGGTCGTAGGTCTCCATCATGTCCCAGTCAAACATCACCTGGGCGAAGGAGCCGGTCACGTCGATCCCCTTGTCGGGGTGCTCCACCCGGAAGCTGGTGGGAAAGGCGGGGGTCAGGTAGGTGAAGTCGTCGGGGGAGATATACCCCCGGGTGACCCGGCGTCCCTGGGCCCCCAGATACCAGCTTTCATAGGTTGTCTCCTGGTAGCCCTCTTCTCCCAGCAGGGAGGTGTCCAGTCCCATGTCAAACCGCTGGTTCAGCTCTTCTGCGATCCGCTCCGCCGCCCACCGGCCGCTGGACATTTTCCAGTGGTGGTCCGTGCGGAAGAAGAGGTCATAGTGGGAAAGTCCGTCCTGGTGGAGGGCCTGCCGCAGGTCGAAGGTGGCCACATCCCCCGCCTGGAGGAGCTTCAGGTGCTCATCCAGGTTGGCGTTGATGTCGCTGTACTCCCCCGGGGGCATCTGATCCTCATATTGGCAGACCTTTTGGGGCTCCTGCACATACAGCACGGGAATCCCCTTGGCTTTGGTGTTCTCCGCCAGGCGGATGACGCTCTGGGCAATGGACCGGGCGGTCTCCTCCGCTGTACGCGGCACAAGGGTGGTGAGAAAGCCGTTGTTCAGCAGCACGATCTCCTCGGTTTTGGTCTGGTGGGTCGCCCGGCGGAAGACCCCGCAGAGCTCCAGCAGCTTCTGCCGGCCCAAGAGCTCCTCTCTGCCCCCGTCCAGCTTGCTCTGCCAGGCGGTGACGGTGGCCAGATAGGTAGAATCCGTTTCGGTCTCCTGGGACGTCTCCTCTTGGGGGGCCTCCGCCTGGGAGCTCTCCCCCTCAAAGGGATACAGTTGCCGCCAGTCGGGGCCGGGTTCGGCGGCCGCCAGGGGCTCCTCCGGCCCAAAAACGCCCCAGAGGATGGAGCCGCCGCCCACAAAGAGGATCAGCAGCACAAGCACGCAGAGGATGGTGGAAGGCGTCTGTTTTTTCATCCTGTCTCCTTAGAAGTTAAAGTAAATGAAGGGGTCATAGGTGCTCTTCAAAACAAACCCGATGGTCAGCAGAAAGACGAGGCATTGAAAGGCCGCCGCCCCGTACTGGGCCAGGGGAGTGTTGGTCCACCGCCGTTTTTTCAGCCAGGGGATCAGCGGGAAGCTGAGCACCGCCCCCAGCAGGAAATAGACCGCGCTGTTGGTGAGGGCCACGGTGGTCTCCGCGCTCCACAGGCCGAAGGGGGCCGCCCCAAACAGGGCCTTCAGATAGAGAACCGCCCCGCTCAGGTCGGCCGCCCGGAAGAGCACCCAGCACAGACTCACCGCCAGTAAAGTATAGCACCGGGTGAGGCCGGCGGGAAGATGCCCCAGGGGTGTATATTTTTCCAGCAGCAACAGCACGAAATAGACCAGCCCCCAGGCGATAAAGTTCCAGCTGGCCCCATGCCAGACCCCGGTGAGGAGCCAGACCACAAACAGGTTCCCAATATGGCGGGCCGGCGGGACCCGGTTTCCCCCCAGGGGGATATACACATAGTCCCGGAACCAGGAGGACAGGGACATGTGCCAGCGCCGCCAGAACTCCGTTACGCTGCGGGAGGCATAGGGATAGTTGAAGTTTTCCCGGAAATGGAACCCAAAGAGCTTTCCCAGGCCGATGGCCATGTCAGAATAACCCGAAAAGTCAAAGTAGATTTGCAGGGTATAGGCGATCATCCCCAGCCAGGCCAGCCCCGTATTCAGGCTTCCCCCGTCGAAGGCCTGGTCGGCGACTACCGCCAGGTTGTTGGCCAGAATGACCTTTTTCGCCAGCCCCCAGAGGAAGCGCCGCAGCCCCTGGCAAAACACCGGCCAGCTCTCCCGCCGGGCCCGGATCTGCTCCGCCACCGTCTCGTAGCGGACGATGGGTCCGGCGATGAGCTGGGGGAAGCAGGAGATATACAGCCCCACATAGAGGGGATTCTCCTGGGCCAGCTCCGGCTTGCGCTTGACGTCGATCACATAGGACAGCGCCTGGAAGGTATAGAAGGAGATGCCAATGGGAAGCTCCAGCCCCAGCGCAGGCAGGGTAAGGCCAAGGAAGCCGTTCACATTGGTCACCGCGAAGTCGTAATACTTAAACAGGAAGAGCATGGACAGGTTCAGCACCACCGCCAAAACCATTTTTCCCGTCACCCACCTGGCCCGCCGCAGGGAGAGGCCCAGAAGCCAGTTCATGAAAATAGAGACCAGCATCAGAATCACATAGACCGGCTCTCCCCAGGCGTAGAAGACGACGCTGGCGAAAAAAAGAAATCCATTGCGAAAGCCGCGGCCCTTGCAAATGGGATTGTAATAGAGCAGCAGCACCGCCGGTAAAAACAGAAATAAAAAGGTTGTTGATGAAAAAACCACAATAAAACTCCCCGTGGCAGCAAGCAAAATGCGGGAGGCCCCGCTGTGTAATACGAATTCCTGATGAGATGCTTTCATCAGGAATACAGCGCGTACCGCGCCTGGAATCAGCCCTGTGGGCTGATTCCCCGTCTCATCTATTTCAAACATTAAATTTTTTAATTGAGAAATAGTATAACTTCTACGGGCTATAGTAGCAGTCTTTTGCTCCCATGTCAATTATTGTCAGTTGTTCAAAATGGAAAAAGCCCTTGAAACCAAAGGGTTTCAAGGGCTTTTGGTGGACGATACAGGACTTGAACCTGTGACCTCCCGCACGTCAAGCGGATGCTCATACCAGCTGAGCTAATCGTCCGTCTCTTGCGGAGCGAGTGTTATTCTATCTGATTTGCTCGAATTTGTCAATAGGTTTTTGAAAATTTTTTTCTTTTTCTGGCTTCTCCCGGTCCGCCTCCCCGCCGGGCAAATTGACAAGGGAGGGGGCATTTAATATAATGAAGAAAAACCACAAGCCCCACGGCGGGAGAAGGGAGCGGAAGGGCCATGATCGACCTGAACAACATCGCCCGGTACCAGGAAAACAACCGCATCGAGGCCAAGAAGGCCGCCGGGGGGTTCCCCCACAGCCTGTGGGAGACCTACTCCGCCTTTGCCAACACCATCGGGGGGCTCATCCTGCTGGGGGTGGAGGAAGCCAAGGACAAAAGCCTTCAGGTCACCGGTATCCCGGACGGGCCGGGGTACGTAAAACTCTTTTGGGATACGGTGAACGACCCGGCCAAGGTCAGCGCCAACATTCTCCGGCCCCAGGACGTGGCCCTGCACACCATTGACAGGAAAGAGGTCCTGGTGATCTCGGTGCCCCGGGCAGGACGACGGCAGCGGCCGGTGTACATTGGGGAGAGCCCTTTCACCGGCTCCTACCGCCGGGACGGGGAGGGGGACTACCACTGCTCCTCTGACGAGGTCCGGGCCATGCTCCGGGACCGGGAAGACTCCCCCGCCGACCTGGCGGTGCTGGAGAGCCGCTCCGCCGCCGACCTGTCCCCCCAGACTTTGCGGCAGTTCCGCCTGCTCATGGCCATGCGCCAACCGGAGCACCCCTGGAACTATCTGCCCGACGACCAGTTTTTGCCCGCCGCGGGCATCCTGGGGCCCGGGCGGGAGGGCCCCAAGCCCACCCTGGCGGGGCTTCTTCTGCTGGGAAAGCGGAAGGCCCTGCGGGACGTCTTCCCCAAATTCCGCCTGGAATACCAGGAGACCGACACCGGCTTCCAGCTCTCCACCCTTCGCCCGGGGCCGCCGGAAAACGTCTTTGCGTTTTACACCATGGCGGCCCACCGGCTCACCGCCGTCTCCGCTTTGCTGGCCGCCCACCCGGCGGACCGGGACGCCCTGGCCGGGGCCATGCGGGAGGCCGTCCTCAACGCCATCCTCCACGCCGACTACTTCAGCCGGGGCGGCCTGATGATCCAGCGCACGGCGGGGGAGCTCACCGTCTCCAACGACGGCCTGCTCCGCGTCTCCCCTGACGAGGCCAAGCAGGGGACCGCCGCCGACCCCCGGAACCGGGGCCTCACCCAGCTCTTCTCCCTGGTGAAACTGGCCACGGGCACCGGTCAGGGCCTGCCGGGGATCTACTCCCTCTGGGCCCGCCAGGGCTGGCGGGCGCCCGTCCTCTCCGAGGCCGTCCGGGCCGGGCGGACCAACCTCTCCCTTCCTCTCCCCCGCCGGACCTTCTCCCCGGAGGAGCTCACCCGCCAGCAGATCATCGAATACCTCACCGACCACGTCTCCGCCAGCCCCAAGGCCCTGGCCCACGGACTGGGGCTGCCCGACGGGGAGGTCCAGTCCGGCCTGGATGCCCTGGTCCGCCAATCCCTGGTGGTGCGAGCCGGGCGGAGCTACCGCCTGCGGGCATGAGAAAGGATTTTCATGATCGAACTCTGTTTCAATTCCTCCCTGAAGGGTGCCCTCACCGAGGCCCGGCGCTTTCACCCGGGCGCCACCGTGGTGGGGGTGGACGCCCCCCTTTTCCGGGGGGACATCACAGACCCCGGCCTGACCGCCGGGCCCGCCTTGATCTCTCTGCAAAAAAGGGCCGCTCGGGGGGAGGCCGTTCGGATCTGGACCGACCGCACCCCCGCCGGAGCCTGCGGCCTGCTCTTCGCCTCCCATCTGCTCCGGGATGCCCCCGGCCCCCTGTGGGCGGTTCCGCTGACCAAATGTTACCACCGCCCAGACGGTGTGAAGGTGGTGGCCGCCCACTGGGGAGAGGTCGCTCCGAAAGAATTAGAGGCCTTTGCCGATCCCCCCGTGCTGCTGGACCAGACCGCCCGCCGGGACCTGGCCCAGCAGTGGGCTAACCTGCAACAGGAAAACGCCCCGCTGCGGGTGATGGAAAACGGCGCTGTCCACAGCGCGGAGATCACCCATTACGATGGCCTGGTCCTGTCCGCCTGCCCGGACCACCCCTGCCGGGCGGCGGAGCTGATCGGCCGTCTGGTGAGCCAGCAGTTGGGGATCGACGACTGGTTTTGGGCAGAACGGGTCCAGGCCTTGCTGGAAGCCGGGGCTCTCCGGCTGGTGGAGCCACGGGAGGACAAGTTTTACGAGGCGGTGATCGCCCGGGGTTAATCCTCCAGCAGCCCCTCTACCCGCCCCGCCCGAAGGTCGGAGAGATGCCGGGCGATGGTCTCCTTGGGCCAATCCCACCAGCGGCTTTCCAGCAGCCGATCCATGGTCTCCTGGTCAAACCGCCGCCGGATGGGCTTGGCGGGCACCCCGCCCACGATGGTGTAGGGAGGCACGTCCCCGGTGACCAGAGCCCGGGCCCCCACAATGGCCCCGTGGCCAATGGTGACCCCGGAGAGGATCACCGCCTCATAGCCGATCCACACGTCGCTGCCGACGGTGATATCCCCCCGGTTGTCCCAGGCAGTGGTGATCTCCTCGGGCGGCAGGCCCCATTCCTCGAAAAAAATCGGGAAGGGATAGGTGGACAGCGAGGCCAGGGTGTGGTTGGCGCTGGTGAAGAGGAATTTCGCCCCGCAGGCGATGGAGCAGAATTTTCCAATGGTCAGTTTGTCCCCGTTGATGGGGTAATGATAGAGGACGTTGTTCCGCTGAAATTCTCTGGGGTCCCTGACGAAGTCGTTGTACATGGTGTACTCCCCCACCTGGATGTTGGGGGAAGTGATCACCGGCTTGAGGTAGATGGTCTGCTTGTCCCCCTTGCGGGGGTAAATGGTCGGGTTTTTCATAACCGAGCCTCCTTTCTGGGTAAGACCATGGTAGCCGGCCCCACCCCCACACCGCAAGCCACCATTCTCTTCGGTAACGTTTTTTATTTCCGCATTTTTGCGCAATCCCCAAGTAAGCAGGTGCAGATTGCACCTGCTTACTTGGGGATCATATGTACTCAAACATGTACTTATCTCCTTGAATGGGCCGAATCCCTGCAGATTCGTTCCTCCCTTTGTCTTAAAAAGCCAGGACCGTCACAACGGTCCTGGCTTTTGAGAAAGAATCTTCCGGATGGCGGACGGCGACAGGTAATACCGGCAGGCCAACTCCTCCACAGAGGCGCCCCTTTGGCGCTCTTGGCGGATCTGGCGGTTGCGCCGGTCCAATACCTGGCGGCTGCCGGAGCGGGCGCCCCAGCCCCGTTTCCGTCCCGTCTCCACGGGCACATAGAGGTATCCCCCCTGGATGTATTCCTGAAGCCGTCGGACCAACTCGGGGGGCAGCAGATCCTTGGCGTTTTGATAGTCCACGCTGGCGACCTCCTCCTTTTGCTTTGGGAGGCAAAGCCGGCATGTGATGCTGTGACGGAGCTTACTCCACGCAAAGGTCACAGGCCGGCTTTGCGTGGAGAAAATCTTGGTTGCGCTTCTTCATGGCCGCTCCTTTCCCGGCGGTTTCCGGGCCATATCTCCCCCCTGGTCAGGGGGTCTTTTGGTCCTTCAAAATGGGTTGCAGGTGCATGAGCAGATCCACCTTGTTGTTGACCTCAAATTTCTTATAGATATTGGCGATGTGGGTCCGCACAGTGTAAATGCTGATGTGGAGCTCCTCGGCGATCTGCTCGTTTTTCATCCCCGAGGCCAGGTAATAGACGATCCGCCGCTCCTGCTGGGTGAGGGTGTTATAGGGGTGGTCCAGGTTCTTCGGCAGCTCCTTGGTCTGGCAGGTGATGAGCATCAGGTGCCAGGTCTGGATGAGGCCGGCGGCGCTGGAGGAGAGGAAGGAGGTGTGGTAAAAGGTGATGTCCCCAGCCAAGGAGGTGATGGTCTGGCTGGTCCCCCCCTGGGTGGTCAGGCGCTCGCTGATCTCGTTGATCATGGTCTGGACATCCCGGTATTTCGGGTCGCCGTAGTAGTTGCTGCGGAGGAAATGCCCCTGGTTGTGGCGGTAGTGCTCCCAGAAGACCTTGCTGATCTTTTGGGCGGCCTTGTTGGTTTGCAGCACCGTCATGTCCTGGTTGAGGATCACCGCCCCCAGCTTCACATCCTGGAAAAAGAGGTGGAAATTATCCTGGAACCGGGCCTCCCCGCTGTGGCGCAGGTAGCTCTGATAATTGGCCTCCACCAGCTCCGCCAGATATTCCAGGGGCTGGCGCTCCTCCTCCCGGAAGGCACCCTCCTCCTTGGTGCGGAACAGGCCCAGGGAGCCGATGAGCCGGTCCCCCTGATAGAAGAAGAGCACCGCCTGATAGTCCAGCTCCTCCGCCTTCATGTGGATGCCGTAGGGCGTGCGTCCATACTCCTCCATAGACATGACGTCCTCGGTAAACACCACCCGCTTGCCCTTCAAATGGGCGGGCAGGGTGGAATAGCGGAAAATGTCTTCCTTATAGACGTGGTCCTTGTAGTCGTACATGGGGCCATACCGCACCCCATAGGTGATGTAATTGCTCAGGGCGCTCACCCGCCGCTCCTGCCCTCCGGGGAAGACCGGATAGTGACAGCAAAAAAAGATGCTTCGCCGAAACCCGAAGTGTTTGTCAAAGGAAGACAGCACCCGCTTGGGGAAGTTGTCGCTCTCTCTGGCAATGTCCAGGGAAAAAGCCAGCGCCGCCTCCTGCCAGCCCTCTGGGAATTTATTCATGGCAGCCCCTCCTTTTCGCTACAAAATGACCGCTTTACTGCACTTTTTTGTGGCATGTTTCATAGTTTGACTGCATTATACACATTTTGTACCAGGAATTCAATGCTCTCTCCTACAAAAATATCAGAAAAAATTGTGCACTTTTTTCGACTTTGCCTTGACAAGACGGCGTTTCGGTGTATAATATAGCTACCCTATGACATGAATCAGTGCATTTTAGTATAAAATGAACAAATACAAGACAGTACAGGAGGATACCTCAAATGCAAACGAGAGATGTAGTTATTGTCAGCGCCTGTCGTACCGCCATCGGTAAGTTCCAGGGCCAGTTTAAGGACGTTTCCGCCAGAGAGCTGGCTATCACCGTCGGTAAGGAAGCCATTCGCCGCGCCGGCATCGACATCAACACCATCGACGAGATCGTCATGGGCGAGTGCTATCCCGGCATGCAGGGCTCCCTGCCCGCCCGTCAGGTTTCCATGCGGATCGGCCTGCCCGTAGAGAGCAGCGCTGTCACCGTCAACCAGAACTGCGCCTCCGGTATGCGTGCTCTGGAGATCGCCTGCAGCAACGTGATGCTGGGTAAGACCGACATCGGCCTGGTGGTCGGCGTTGAGAACATGACCCAGGCTCCCTTCATGCTCCCCAAGGCTCGTATGGGCTACCGCATGGGCAGCATCCCCGGCGAGGGCTCTGCCGAGCTGTATGACAGCCTGATCCACGACGCTCTGTACGATGCTCTGGTCCCCGGCCACATGGGCGTCACCGCCGACAACGTGGCAAAGCTCTGCAACATTTCCCGCGAAGAGTGCGACAAGCTGGCCGTCATGAGCCACAACCGCGCCTGCGCTGCTATCGAATCCGGCAAGTTCAAGGATGAGATCGTCCCCGTGATCGTCCACAACAAGAAGAAGGGCGACATCGTCATCGACACCGATGAGCACCCCATCCGCAACTGCAGCTACGAGACCATTTCCAAGATGAAGGCCGTCTTCACCCCCGACGGTGTCACCACCGCCGCCAACGCCTCCGGCATCAACGACGCCGCTGCCGCTGTCATCGTCATGTCCCTGGATAAGGCCAAGGAGCTGGGTCTGAAGCCCATGGCTAAGATGATCAACATGTGCTCCGCCGGCGTGGAGCCCAAGTATATGGGCATCGGCCCCGCTTACGCCATCCCCAAGTGCCTGAAGGGCGCTGGCATGGACTTTGCCGACGTGGACTACTGGGAAATCAACGAGGCCTTTGCCGCTCAGTTCCTGGGCACCGGCGCAAAGCTGAAGGAGAACCACGGTTGGGAAATCGACCTGGAGAAGACCAACGTCAACGGTTCCGGCATCTCCCTGGGCCACCCCATCGGCTGCACCGGCGTTCGTATCATTGTCTCCATGCTGTATGAGATGGAGCGTCGCGGCGCCACCGTGGGCGGTGCTTCCCTGTGCGTGGGCGGCGGCCCCGCTATGGCTTCTCTGTGGACCAAGAAGATCGACTGAGAATCCACTTTCTGAACGAATAAGAAGTTGCGTTCTGCGCACTTTACCGGAGCAGTTTGGAATCCATTCCAATTTGGTTCGGTTTGAAATCCAGAGAAAATGCCTGTCGTGTCAGCGGCAGGCATTTTTTCGTGGTCTTCATAACAAAGTTGGGAGAAGCTGCCTGAAGCCTTAGGCCGGTGCGTCTATTAACAACGCCGTGGAACCCTCAACGCTCGCCCTCATCCGACCCGGCCCGTAGGGCCGGCCCACCTTCCCCCCCAGGGGAAGGCGTTGGCATACCCTGTTGGCTTATGTAGAAAAATATCGTAGTAATAACCTCAACGCAGCATAGCACGTAGGCTTCCCCTTGGGGGGAAGCTGTCAGCGCAGCTGACTGATGAGGGGGCGATCTCGTAGTAACGGTGGATAGAAGAACCCCGTTGCCACCTTGGGCCGGTGCGGCGATTCCTTACGCTGAGGAACCCTCAACCCCCACCCTTCCCCTTGCAATTTCCCCCGAGACCCGATACAATAACCCTATAAAAAATGAACACACAGGAGGATACGCCATGGACAGCATGTGGCTGGAGATCATCATCAATGCCAAAGCAGAGGAACTGGACGACCTCTGCGCCAAGCTCATCGCCAACGGAGTCCCCGGGCTGGCGGTGGAGGAAGAGGAAGAGTTCCGGGCCTTTTTAGAGGAGAACCGCCAGTATTGGGATTATGTGGACGACGAACTCCTGGAGCGGATGAAGGGGGTTTCCCGGGTCAAGATTTACGTCACCGACGACGCCGACGGCCAGGCCCAGCTCAGGGGCTACCTGGCCGGCATTGACCTGCCCTACACCACCATCCCCCTGCGGGAGTATGACTGGGCCCACAGCTGGCAGAAGTACTACCGGCCCCTGTCCGTGGGGGAAAAACTCTACATCGTCCCCGAGTGGGAGCGGGACACCGCCGAGATCCCCGCCGGGGCCACCCGGCTGCTGATGAACCCCGGCCTCACCTTCGGCACCGGCTCCCACGCCTCCACCCAGCTCTGCCTGGAGGGGGTGGAAGCCCACACCAAGGAAGGGGACCTGGTGCTGGACCTGGGCTGCGGCAGCGGCATTCTGGCCATCGCCGCCCTGTGCCTGGGGGCCCGCCACGCCACGGGGGTGGACATCGACCCCAAGGCCGTGGACGTGGCCTATGAAAACGCCGCCCTCAACGGCATCGGCAGAGACCGCTGCCGCTTCCTGGCGGGCAACGTCCTGTCCGACCAGGGCCTGGTGGCGGAGCTGGGCCGGGAGAAAGCCCAGTTGGTGCTGGCCAACATCGTGGCCGATGTCATCATCCCTCTGGCCCCGGTGGTCCCCCAACTGCTGGACCCCCAGGGCACCTTCCTCTGCTCGGGCATCATCGACACCCGGGGGGACGAGGTCTCCGCCGCCCTGGAGGCGGCCGGGCTTCAAGTGACCCGCCGCCGGGAGAAAAACGGCTGGATTGCCCTGGAAGCCCAGGTGGGGTGAGACCATGAACGCCGTTGTACGCCCCCTCCCCCTGCCCCGTGACCGGCGGGTGCTGGTGATCAGTGACATTCACGGGAACCTCCCCTTCCTCCAGGGAGTGCTGAAAAAGGTCCATTTTTCCACCGATGACATCCTCATCATCCTGGGGGATATTTTGGAAAAATCCGTCCACGGTCTGGAGACCCTCCGCTACCTCATGGCCCTGGCCCAGACCCACACCCTCCACTTCCTCCAGGGCAACTGCGAGGATGTGACCCTGGCCTTTCTGGCCGGCCGCTGGCCGGAGGAGGCCGCCGCGGGATACGGCAACTTCTGGGGGGAAAAATGCGCCTGGGTGGACCTGGCCCACCGGGCCGGGGTCCCCGCGGAAAAGCCCGAGGACTTCCCCGCCGCCCGCCGGGCCATCGAGGCCACCTTCCCGGAGGAGATCGCCTTTCTCCGGGCCATGCCAAATATTCTCCTCAACGACCACTACCTCTTCGTCCACGGGGGCGTTCCCCGGGAGGACAACCTGGAGGGGCTCTCCGCCCGCCAGTGCATGAAAAACGACAACTTCCTCAGCCAGGGCTACTCCTTCCGCCGCTGGGTCATTGTGGGCCACTGGCCGGTGTCCCTCTATTACCCGGACGTGCCCCGGTCCGACCCCATGGTACTCTCCCAGCGGCACATCGTCAGCATCGACGGGGGCTGCACCCTCAAGGCGGACGGCCAGCTCAACGCCCTTATTCTGCCCCAGAAGCCCGGGGGAGCCTTCTCCTGGGTCTCCTATGATGGCCTGCCGGTGATGACCGCCCTGGGCCACCAGGCCCCCTCTCAGGACCCCATCAACATCCGCTGGGGCCACAGCGCCCTGGAGGTGCTGGAGAAGGGCCCCGAGTTCTCCCTCTGCCGCCACCTGGAGAGCGGCCGGGTGCTGAACATTCTCACCGACTACCTCCGCCAAGATGCCAACGGCGTTCACTGTGTGGACTCCACCGACTACCTCCTCCCCGTGTCGCCCGGGGACAAGCTGTCCATCCTCCGCCGCACCAGCCGGGGGGTCCTGGCCAAAAAGGGCGGAACCACAGGGTGGTATCTGGGGCCCTTCGCCCAGCCGTGAATCCCTGGAAGCTCAAACAAATGCCGGGAAAGAAAGCCGTGGTTTCTTTCCCGGCGTTTCGATTTTTCTATTTGAAAATCGAAATTTTTCATTTTCTTTCGCGCTAAAACTATATTACAATAGATTTGTAGTATACTAAATGAATGTACTCCGCAAGAGAACTGCTTCGCGAACACGGGAAAGGGACTATCATGGGAAAGTATGAACCAATCATCCGGATCGCCGACTTGGGCAACCTCACCCGGGCCGCCGAGGCCCTGGGCTATTCCCAGTCCAGCCTGAGCTATATCGTCAACAACATTGAGCAGGAGCTGGGGGTAAAGCTCTTCCTGCGGGACCGGCACGGCCTGACCCTGACCGACGCCGGCAAGGCCCTGCTCAACACCATGGTACAAATCGAGGCCCTGGAAAACCAACTGAAATACTCCGCCCAAACCTTACAGACCGCCACCTTCCACTTGGGGACCTTGTTAGAGATCTCCACCGCCTGGCTCGCCTCCCTCTTGCGGGCCTTTCAAGAGAAAAATCCCGACACCCATGTCCAGGTTTCCCAAGGCTATGCTTACAGTGACCTGATTATGGGCCTGCAGCGAGGGGAGATTGACTGTGCCTTCTATCTCCAGGAGCTTCTCTCCAACGACCTCTCGTCTCTGGAGTTCACCCCCCTGTATGAAGACACCTATTACGCCGTCGTGCCCTTGGAGAGCCCCCTGGCCCAGTATGACACCCTCTCCACGGAGCTGCTTTTGCAGCAGCCCCCTTTTTCCTTCCTCCCTCCCAGCGAATATTTCGCCCAGAGTCCTCTCTCCGACCTCTTCACACAATTCTCCGCCCCCCACCTGACCCACACTTTTTACACCAACGACATCACCGTCCTGAAGCTCGTCGAATCGGGCCTGGGCTTCAGTGTTCTCCCCGGCCTGCTCCTGTCCGGGTGTGACCTCTCCCACGTCAAGGCCATCCCCCTAAGCCCCTCCCGCCACCGCACTGTGGGCCTGCTCTATCGGGCCCAGGAGAACACCCGCAGCATCGTCCACGCCTTTCTCCAGGTGGCCAAGGACCTCACCGCCCACTGGCCCGTCGGGCTGGAGGAGAAGACATTCTGAGATATCGTCAATTAACTGAAAACGCGGGCTTCCCACGTTTCAAGTTGTTTGATTATAACAACAGGATGAAAAAACACCGGAGTTTTCACTCCGGTGTTTTTTTCCTATTTTCACAGTTTGTTTCGTTTGTTCCGGGGGGATACCCGCGCTTATTTCTGGCGCATGGCATCCAGGTCCAGATCGCCGAACATGTTCTTCATACGGTCGTGAGCAGAGATTTGCTTTCTCTGACCACCGGCAACCGCATACAGAATGACGCCGATGACCAGGAAGCCCACGAAGGCCAGCAGTGCGGTCTTGCCCACAAAGTGGGGGAACAAGGGCAGCAGCATGGTCACGAAGAAGATGAGACCCACAATGGCAGCCCACCATGCAACGGGGGTCGCCAGCTTGTAAGGACGCTCCACGTGGGGCATATCCTTCCGCAGCTTCAGCAGGGACAGCGAGGAAATCGTCCAGGACAGGACGAAGGCCGCGGCAGAGAAGCAGGTCACAGTGTCGATGGCGTTGGCGCCCAGGAAGGGGCCGACGAAGGAGATGATGGTGACCAGAATCAGGCCGTTGATGGCGATGCCGTCCTTATCCTGCTTGGCAAACCAGCCGGGAAGCATACGGGAACGACCCATAGCCATGAGCAGGTTGGCGGAAGCGGTGAAGAAGCCGTTCCAGGTGGTGAACAGGCCGGCAATGGCGCCGATGGTGATCAGCCAGTACAGGGCCACGCCAGCGCCGCCGGCGTACAGGGTCTTGAACATGGTGGCAGCAGCGGGGCGCTCCATGTCGTAGAAGATCTGCCAGTCGTAAGCATAGCCGAAGCAGAAGAGCAGGACAGCGTAGAACACGCAGGCCAGGCCCACGGACAGCACCACGGTGCCGCCGACTTTCTTGATGTCGCCGCCAGCTTCCTCGATGCCCTGAGGAATGGTCTCAAAGCCGGCCAGGAAGAAGGCCGCAGAGGTGACGATGGAGAAGGCGCCGCCCATGAAGCTGTTGTGTTTGGGCGCTTCAATCAGGCTGTTGTCATAGATGGGTTTCAGGTTTTCAATGTCGCCACCCACCAGGCCGGCGATGGCGCCGATGACGGCAGCAGCCACCAGGAAGACGCACAGGAACTTCTGTACGGCTGCCGCAGAGGACAGGCCTCTCTTGTTCAGCAGGAACAGGAGGATGGTGAAAATGGTACCAATGATAATGGTGCTCAGGTAAACGTCAGAGCCCATCACTGTGTACATGGGTTTGCCAGCTTTCAACTGGGGGAAGAGATAGCCCAGAACGTCGGTGATCTGGATGGCCTCCCAAGGAATGATGGCCACAAATGCGCCAAAGGCAGCCCAGCCAGAGAGGAAGGAAACCTTATCACCGAAGGCCGCGTATGCGAACGCAGCGCCGCCGCCAGCGACGGGGAGCATAGGAACCAGCTCGGCATACACCAAGCCGAAGGGAACCATGATCAGCAGGCAGAGCAAATAGCCCACTGCCGCGGGGACAGGACCGCCGGAGCCGGACATCCAGCCATTGATGGCAACGGCCCAGCCAACGCCAACGATGGCACCGAACCCGATACAGAAGAAGTCCAGCGCGCTGACGCCTTTCTTTTTAGGATTATTACTCATCGTATCAACCTTTCTCATGTCTCTCAAAATAGCACATGTATTTTTGTGGAAATGCGAAAATAAGAAGCTTCTTACGATGAGTTTACCATAGAAAGCGCCCAAAGGGAACTCGATAACTTCGATACTGCCATCGGAAGATTCGATTTGACCGAAATAGCACAAGGCAGCCGGTAAAAACCGGCTGCCTTGTGCTATAAAAAAAGTATGAGTAATCCGGGCGAATCCAGGAATCGGCGACGGCCTGCGGTGATCCAATCCGCAGGAGGAAGATCGTCCTCCGGTCTGTCCTGCCCTTCTTGTCTTTCAGTATAGGGGGCGAAGGGGGGAAAAGTCAAATTCATATCTTCGATGCCAAGACCAGCCTTTCCGATGATGGGCGCCGGCAGGGGGGCTGGCCGCACAAAAGGCGGGGCGGATGCAAGGGGGGTTCGCCCACCCAACGACAAAGGTAATCGTTTCCACCTTTCGCCGTGGTAAATTTTCACCACGCTGTGGGTACCCAAGAAATGTCAGTAAAATGCTGCGCCATAAGCCACAAAAAGGCTTGACTTTTCCCGCCTCCCCTGATATAATTTCAGAGCCGCTTTGAATGGGTCACAAGTAAGCGCAAGGGAGCCTATGGCACCCCCCCCCGGCGCTTCGCCCCCGACAGCGAGCCCGTAATCAAGGAAAGAGGTGCAAAAGCAATGCATGCAATCATCGAAACCGGCGGCAAGCAGTATAAGGTCGCAGAAGGCGACGTTCTCTTCATCGAGAAGCTGCCCCAGGAAGCCGGCGACGCCATCAAGTTCGACAAGGTCCTGGCTGTGCTGGGTGACGAGCCCAAGTTCGGCACTCCCGTGGTGGAGGGCGCTTCCGTGGACGCCTCCGTGGTGAAGAACGGCAAGGGCAAGAAGGTCGTCATCTTCAAGTACAAGCCCAAGAAGGGTTACCGCCTGCGTCAGGGTCATCGTCAGCCCTATACCAAGGTTGAGATCAAGAAGATCAACGCCTAAATGACAACTGCTTCTTTTGAAACCAACGGCAGCCGCATCGTCTCTTTCACGGTAAAGGGGCACAGCGGCCTGGCCGAATCCGGGGAAGACATCCTCTGCGCCGCCCTTACCAGCGCCGTCCGCCTCACCGAGTGCGCCATCAACGACGTGCTGGGCCTGGAGGCCGGAGTCAAGGTCAGCGATCAGGATGCTTCCATCACCCTAAAGCTCCCCCGAAACCTGGAGGGAGAGGCCGACCAGGTCTGCCAGACCCTTCTGGCCGCCCTCATGGTCTACTTCGTCCAGCTTCAGGAGGAATACCCTGAAAACATTAACGTCATGGAGGTGTAACCTATGCTTCATATCGGACTTCAGTTCTTCGCACATAAGAAGGGCGTTGGCTCCACCCGGAACGGCCGTGATTCCATGGCTCAGCGTCTGGGCGTCAAGCGGGGCGACGGTCAATTCGTCTTGGCCGGCAACATTCTGGTCCGTCAGCGCGGCACCCACATTCATCCCGGCACCAACGTGGGCATCGGCAAAGACGACACCCTGTTTGCTCTGAAGGACGGCCGCGTCAAGTTTGAGCGGCTGGGTAAGGACCGCAAGCAGGTCTCCATCGTGGAGGCTGTTGCGGAATAAGTTCCCGTGCATCCTAAGCCCCGAACGGACTGCCGTTCGGGGCTTATTGTTAAGCAAAATAGAAAAGGCTGACGGCCTTTTCTATTTTGAGGGGATTGCATACTGGCAGACTTTCGTCGGCCTCGCAGAGTTTTTCCGCCTCTAGGCGGAAAAATAAAACACAATCATTTTTGGGACGGGCGTGTACCGGCCCAAAAATACTTCTCGGCCAGCAAGTGAGCCCGGAGGGCGCGCGCAGCGGCCGCAACCCTACGTTTGAAATGAATTTCAAACGTAACATGGAGGTACCCAATGGCAACAACATTTATTGATACTGCCCGGATTCTCGTCAAGTCCGGGGCCGGCGGCAACGGCGCGGTGGCCTTTCACCGGGAAAAGTACGTGGCGGCCGGCGGCCCCGACGGGGGCGACGGCGGCCGGGGAGGCGATGTGATCCTCCAGGTGGACGACCGGATGTCCACCCTGATGGACTTCCGCTATAAGCGGAAATACGTAGCCGAAAACGGCGGCAACGGCGCCGGTAAGTTGTGCTCCGGGAAAAACGGCGCGCCCCTGGTCATCAAGGTCCCCCGGGGCACCGTGGTTCGGGATGCGGAAACCAAGGAGATCATCCAGGATATGTCCGGGGACGAGCCTTTCGTTCTGTGCCGGGGGGGCAACGGGGGCTGGGGGAACAAGCACTTCGCCACCCCCACCCGGCAGACCCCTCAGTTCGCCAAGGCCGGCCTGCCCGGCAAGGAGCGGACGGTGCTGCTGGAGCTGAAGCTCCTGGCCGATGTGGGTCTGGTGGGCTTTCCCAACGTGGGGAAATCCACCCTCCTGTCTGTAGCCACCAAGGCCCGGCCCAAGATCGCCAACTACCACTTTACCACCCTCTTCCCCAACCTGGGGGTGGTCTTTGTGGACGAGGGCGTCTCCTTCGTCATGGCCGATATCCCCGGCATCATCGAGGGAGCCGCCGAGGGGGCCGGCCTGGGCCACGACTTCCTGCGGCACATCGACCGGTGCCGGCTGCTCATCCATATCGTGGACGTGTCCGGCTCTGAGGGCCGTGACCCGGTGGAGGACTTCGAGGCCATCAACGCCGAGCTGAAGGAGTACAGCCCCGCCTTGGCCAGCCGGAAAATGATCGTGGCCGCCAACAAGACCGACATTTTAGAGGACCGCTCCCTGCTGGAAAAGCTCAAGGCCCACGTAGAGGCCCGGGGCTTGCCCTTCTTCGAGCTCTCCGCCGCCGCCCACATGGGGGTGCGGGAGCTAATGAAAGCTGCCGCCGGGGAACTGGCCCACCTGCCCCCGGTGATCACCTACGAGCCCGAGTATGTGGAACGCCCCCCCGAGGTGGACACCACCGACCCCCTCACCATCCGCCATGTGGACGACGTGTGGATCGTGGAAGGGCCCTGGCTGCAAAAAATCATGGCCAACGTCAACTTCTCCAATTACGAATCCCGCAACTGGTTTGACCGGATGCTCCGCTCGGCCGGCCTCTTTGACCGGCTGGAGGAGATGGGGATTAAGGACGGGGACCTGGTCAGTCTCTATAACTTGGATTTTGAGTATCAGCGATAACGGAAAACCGCCCTGGAAACCCGATGGTTCCAGGGCGGTTTTTGGCTTGGGGGGCGATCTGGAATATCGGATGAAGCTCTTTTTCTCCAATAAGCTTTGCACGGTTCTTCCTCCTCTTCCGGGTCCTTCGCTTCCTTCTTGCCCTGGCCCCATTCCATCGGGCTTTTGTTAAGTTCTCCACCCGGTTTGTGTGAAAGATTCGCGCAATTGGCTGGACGGTCACACCGTTTTCATGGTATCCTTTTCTCAACAAGTCCATTCTCTCCCCCATGTCAAAGAAGTTTGACGTGGATTTTTCCCCCACGGAAAAGAGATTGGATGGACTTTCCTCCCTCCACCAGGTACACTGAGCCCAGAAGGAGACGACGCCCATGGACATCGGTCAGAAATTAAAACACGCCCGGACTTCCGCCGGTCTCACCCAGGAAGGGGTGGCGGAGGCCCTGGGAGTCAGCCGGCAGACCATCTCCAACTGGGAAAATGGAGTTTCCCAAAGTTAAAGATACCACCTCAATCCCACGCGGACTTTTGCTCAACCGATACAGCCGGAGGGCTGGATAACAAGAAAAGGCGGTATGCGCCCCGTGGAGGGGTAGCGTACCGCCTTT